>CAYOAF010000063.1:0-29442 GCA_964401855.1 uncultured Dehalococcoidia bacterium | reverse complement strand
CCAAGGGGTCTAAGGCGCCTGTCTGTGGCACAGGAGATCACGGGTTCGAATCCCGTCGCTCGCCCCAAGGCTACCAAGCGAAACAGACCTGCGCCTGTAGCTCAACGGATAGAGTACTGGGCTTCGGACCCAGGGGTTGTGGGTTCGAATCCCGCCAGGCGTACCAAATCCAGGCACGAATTTAGGCCCCCGGATGGTCTGGGGGCCTTTGGTTCTTGGGTTTATGCGAGCGGGCTTTTCCTAGCAACCGGATGCCAGTCGCCCCGCAGGTGACGCGGCGTCACATGGTCTTGAGCCGGGGGATGGACAGTTCGCCGGTGATGTCCGAAAACCACTGGATGACTTCCTTGTGCAGTGGAATCCCATTGACCCTCCGGTCCCGCTCCTCCTCGTACTCGGAGAGCCCGGCGTAGAGGACCCGGTCGTGCCCGGGGGCCGGCTTGGTCTCCCTGAGGGTCTGCAGCATCTGGTCCATGTTGTCTTTGAAGGTGTCGATGTCAGTGAACGCCTCGATGCTGTAGGCAGAGAAGTAGTGGCGGGAACCGACGCCGCCCATGCCCCGGCCCGCGACCATGGGGGGAAGCACGCCCGAGAGCATGGTCGCCATGATCTCCGACATCATGGCGAAGCCGTAACCCTTGTGAGAGCTTTGCTCCCTGGTCCCGCCCAAGGGAAGCTGATAGTACTGGTTCCGCTCTCTGACGGGAATCTCCTCCGTGATGGGGGCGCCGTCCAGCTCCGCGACCCAGCCCGGCAGCAGCTTCGCGCCGACTCTGGCGGCCAACCCCAACTTGTTCCCCGCGATTGCCGAGGTGGCGGCATCGAAAAGGAAGGGGGCCTCTTTGCCGGCCGGGGCCGCGATGGCGATCGGGTTCGTTCCCAGGCGTCCTTCGGCGGCGAAGGTGGGAACCACTTGAAGGCCGCTGGCCGTCATGGCCATGCCGACCATACCCTCTTTTGCCGCCAACATGGCGTGGTGGCCGATGGCGCCCGAGTGGCCCGCGTTGTACATGGACACCGCCCCGATGCCCACTTCCTTGGCCTTCTTGATGGCGATTCGCATCGCCTTGGGGCACACCATGATCCCCAGGCCCCCATCGGCGTCCATGGTCGCCGTGGCCGGGGTCTCCCGGATCAATTTCCAGTTGGGCCGGGGATTGAGACTGCCATCGTTGTACGCCTTGACGTAATTCCGGAGCATGTTGGAGACGCCGTGAGTCTCCACACCCCGCAGGTCGGTCGAAACCAGGACATCGGCTCCTTCGGCGGCGTCCTCCGGCGCCACGCCCATCTTCTCGAAGATGGAGGTGACGGTCTCCAGCAGCGAATCGTGGGGTACTTTGATTTCGTCCCCGTGAGGGACTTTGAACCGGTCAAGCATCTAAATGCCTCCTGAATACTCAGCCTGATTTAACAACGGGAGGAATTGTACCACACGCCGTGCCTGAAGCCCGTCCCAGACGATATGGGGCCAAGCCCGCTCCACACCAGCGCACCGGGCGGGCCGGCGGCGTACTATCGGCCCTTGAAGTTTCCAGCCCGCTTTTCGATGAAGGCCTTCAAGCCCTCCTGGGCATCCTCGGAAGCCTCGAGGATCTGGATGCATCGCGCCTCGTATTCCAGCCCGGAGCGCAGGTCCGTCTGGGAGCCGACGCCGATGCAACTCTTGATGAGCCGCAGCGCCAGCGGGGGACGCTCCAGCAACGTCTGGGCCACCTTTCCAGCCTCTTCCAGAAGCTGGTCTACGGGGAACACCTGGTTGACCAACCCCCACTGAAGGGCCGTCTCCGCGTCGACGAATTCGCCGGTGTACATCACCCACTTGGCCCGTCCCGCGCCAATTATCCGGGGAAGCCGCTGGGTGCCGCCGGCCCCCGGCAGGAGGCCCAACTTCACCTCCGGCAGCCCGAAGTGGGCGCTGTCCGCCGCCAGCCGAAGGTCGCAGGCCAACGCCATTTCACAGCCGCCGCCGGTGGCGTACCCGTGCACCGCCGCGATGCTGACCTTGCTCAGGCTCTCCAACTGGGTGCAGAGGGCGGTCATCTGCTGGACCAGCATCCCCGACAGTTCCCCCTCCGCCATCGCCTTGATGTCGGCCCCGGCGCAGAAGCCGCGGCCAGCCCCGTGGAGGACCACAACCCGGACCTCGTCATCGGCCTCGATCTCGCCGACAGCCTGGGTCATCTCCCGGGCCAACTGCAGGTTCGCGGCGTTGAGACGCTCCGGCCGGTTCAAGGTTAGGTCGACCAGGCCGCCCTTCTTCTCGTAGATAATCGTCTGGTAAGGCATATCTAGACCTCCTTAGTTTGGTTTCGGCGCAGTCTTCTGAGGGAACTTCTTTTGCAAAAGAAGTTCCCTCAGACCCCTTCAAGAAGACCCACCCATCTTGGTTTTTTCTGGAGAGGTCCTCCAAAATGCCGTAAAATCTATAAGCGTGACAAAGCCCCGCCGTCCACGAAGATCGTGTGGCCCGTTACCAGGTCGCAGGCCTCGGAACAAAGGTAGACCAGAAGCCCCGCCAGGTCCCGCGGGTGCCCATAGCGGCGCGACGGCAGGAAACGCGCCAATAGCTCCTGCCGCTGCTCCTCCAGGTCCTGGTCCTCGCCGATGAACCAGCCTGGGCCGATGCCGTTGACCCGGATGCCGCGGCGGCTCCACTCCAGTCCCAGCGCCTTGGTCAGCTGGAGCACCGCCCCCATGCTGGCACAGTAGGGCGCCATGTTCACCACGCCCCGCTCCGCCATCATTGAGCTGACGTTGACGATGCGCCCCCAGCCCTGGCCCAGCATTTGCTCTCCCGCCGCCTGGCAGAAGAGAAAGACGCTCCGCAGGTTCTGGGCCAGCATCCGGTCGAACTCCTCGGGCGCGGTCTCCAGAAAGGGCTTGGCGGCCATCACTTGAGTGTTGTTCACAAGGGCGTCCAGACGGCCGTGGGCTTCCACCACCCGGCCGACGGCGCGCCGCACGCCGGCCGGGTCGCTCACGTCCGCCGGTATGACTAGGGTATCCGGGGAGTAGGGTTCGGTCGCCCGGCGGACCGCTTCCAGGGCCTCGGCTGGCTCCCCGGCCACTGCCACCTGAGCCCCCGCCTCGGCCAGGGCCGCCGCCAGGAAAGGGTTGGCAAAATGTCCGCCGGTGGTGACCAGGGCGGACCTTCCCTTCAGGTCCCAATCAGGAGGAACCGGCATCACAGACCTCCTGTGGCGCCGGCTGCCCAGGGCATCAGGGGGGCATACCCCGTGGGGGAAATCCCGCCAGCCAACACGCCTCCGTCGATGGGGAACACCTCCCCATTCAGATACTCGGAGGCGTCCGAGGCCAGGAAGACCACAGCGGGCCCGATTTGCCCTGCATCGCCGAAGTAGCCCACGGGCACGTGCCCGGTATTGGGCATGGCCTCCCGAGAAGGAGCGGTGGCCTCGGTGTAGAAGGCGCCGGGTACCAAAGCGACGCAGGTGATACCGTCCCGGGACAGGCTGACCGCGATGGTACGGGTGAGGTTGAT
Organism: uncultured Dehalococcoidia bacterium; assembly: GCA_964401855.1. Classification (GTDB taxonomy): domain Bacteria; phylum Chloroflexota; class Dehalococcoidia; order Lucifugimonadales; family UBA3495; genus CAJWBT01. The sequence continues at coordinate 25,937 of CAYOAF010000063.1, read as the reverse complement.
CAACCCGCCTTTGGCCGCGGTGTAAACGTACTGGCCCCGCACCCCCCGCATGCCGAAATGAGAGGAGACGTTGATGATCCGGCCCCGCCCGCGCTCGGTCATGGACCGGATTACCGCCCGGCAGCAGTAGAAAGCGCCGGTGATATTGGCGTCCATGCCGGCGTGCCATTGAGCGTCGGTGATCTCCCAGATGTGACGGAGGGGCTCAGCGGGTTGACCGGCGTTGTTCACCAGCACGTCCACTAGCCCCAGGGTCTCCCGCACCGACTCGACCATCCGGTTCACTTGGGCTGAGTCGGTGATGTCGGTGGGGATGGCCAGGGCACGGCGTCCCAGGGCCCGCACCTCTTCGGCCACCTGCTCCAGCGGGTCCGGACGGCGGCCCGCCAACGCCAGGTCGGCACCGGCGGCGGCAAGCTGGACCGCCATCTGGCGGCCCAGGCCGGTGCCCCCGCCGGTGATGATGACTGTCTTTCCTTCCAGGCTCAATTGTTGCAGCATTGATCTCCTCTCAAAGGTTGTCCACCGCCTCCAAAGGGATTTAGCCCACCCTCCATTTTGGGCTCGGAGCCCGCGTCAGGCTTGCCAGAATAGAGCGCGGCTTTCGCCCGTTGGTGGTGAGCCCCGATTTTATCGAATTGAAGTTCTCGACGAAGCTAGGCCTGTCCCCCGCGCTGCGGGGGACAGGCCCGTCGAGCCACGGGGGCAGATTGCCGGATAGGCTCTCCGGTTCTACTGGTTGCGGGCGGCGATCCACTCCCGCAGCAGGAACTTCTGAATCTTTCCGGAGGGGGTCTTGGGAAGCTCGTCAAAGACCTCCAGGTCTTCGGGCCAGTATTGTTTGGCGGTCTGGCTCTGGCCGAACCAGTCCTGGAGGTCCTTGAAGGCCAGCGTTACCCCCGGCTCCAGCACCACGCAGGCGCACGCCCGCTCCCCCATCCTGACGGCCTCCGTGGCCACCACCGCCACCTCCCGCACCTTGGGGTGGCGGAACAGTATCTCCTCGATCTCCACCACGGGGATATTCTCCCCGCCTCGAATGATGATGTCCTTCAACCGCCCGGTGATGCGGATGTAGCCGTCCCCGTCCATGCGGGCCTGGTCCCCGGTCTCGAACCACCCGCCGGCATCGTGGGCCTCCTCCCAGAGGTCCGCTCGTTTGTAGTAGCCAATGAACTGGCCGGGCCCCCGCGCCACCAGCAAGCCCTCACTCCCCAGAGGCAGGGGGTCCCGTGTGGCCGGGTCCACGATGCGCAGTTCCATGCCCGGCAGCGGACAGCCGTCGCTCTCCGCCGCCCGGGACGGCGGGTCCTCGGGTCTGACGAAAGTGACGGCGCCGTCCTCGGTCATGCCCCAGGCGGAAATGACCCGGCAGGGAAGGCTTGCGTGAGCCTCCTCGACCAGGCTGGCGGGAATGGGGGCCCCGGCGCAGATGAAGTAGCGGAGGGTGGCGATATCGTACAGGTCCGCGCTGCTGGCCCGGATGAGGTCCATCAAGAAAGGGGTGGCGCCCATGGTCCAGGTCACCCCCTCTTCAGCGATGAGGCGTACCGCCGTCTCGGGCTCCCAAACGTCCATGTACACGGTCTTGGCCCCCAGGACCAGGGGCATGTTGATGCCGTAGTCGAAACCGGTGAGATGGCCCAACGGAGAGCCCATGAGGATCTTGTCTTCAGGGGTCATTCCCAGGACTGAGTTGTGGCCGTCGCAATGGTACATCAAAGTGGCGTGGGTGTGCATCACTCCCTTCGGCTCTCCCGTGGTGCCCGAGGTGAAGCAGATGGCGCACAGGCCATGAACGGGGTCGGGGCGCAGCTTGTGCAGCTCCTCCCGGGAACGGCCCGCCTCTCGCCGGCGGTCCGAGACCTCCGCGTCGAAGGAGCGCATCCCCTGGGGCACCGGCTCCCCGACGACGATCACCGCCCGGAGGTGGGGCAGCTCCCCGGCCAACTCCTGCAGCATGGCGGCATAGTCGAAGCTCCGGTAGGTCGATGGGATCACCATCACCCGGGCCTCGGTCCGGTCCAGCATGAGCCGGATCTGCCGGTGGCGCATGATGGGGGTGATGGGGACGATGGTCGCCCCGATGCGGACACAGGCCAGGTAGAAAAGCGGGTAGTGCCACCAATTGGGGAGTTGGACCGCCACCCGGTCCCCCGGCTCCACTCCCAAGTCCAGCAGCGTCCAGGCCGTCCGGTCCACCAGCCGGGAGAGGTGACGAAAGCTCAGGGTCTCTGTCCGGTCCGTGGTATAGAAGTGGGACACCAGGGCCACCTGGTCGGGCTTCTCTTCGGCCCAGCGGTCCAGGTAGTCGGTGATCACCGTGTCGCCCCACCAGCCTTGCCGGCGATAGTGCTCCATCAGCTCAGGCGGTGTTTGCAGCATTTCCCTTTCTCCCATCGCCCTGAGTCTTCTAAGCGCCTATCCAATCAACAGTTGTTGTGGTTCGGCAGGCTCACCGCGAACGGGGAGAATCCGTTCGTCCTGAGCTTGTCGAAGGATCAAGGGTGGCCCCTTGGAGCTGTTGGGTAAGCTCTAAATGAGTGATCTATCGGTAGGGAACTGCCTCTGGGCCGATGGCCTCCCGGGCGATGATCAGCTTCATGACCTCGATGGTGCCATCGGCGGTCTCGGCCCCCATCACGTCGCGCAACCGCCGCTCGAAAGGCAGGTCCTTGTTGTAGCCGTAGTGGCCGTGAAGCAGGAGGCAGCCGTGAATGACCTGGAAGGCTGTCGACGTGCCAAACCACTTGGCCATGGCGGTCTCCTTGCCGCAGGGCTCTCCTCGGTCCTTCTTGGAGAGGGCCTGGTAGCAAAGAAGCCGCGCCGCCTCGGTCATGGTGAGGAACTCCGCCAGCTGAAACGAGACACCTTCGAACTTGGCCAGGGACCGCCCGAAGCTGTGTCGGCCCTTCACGTAGGTGATGGTTTCCTCGATGCACTCCTGGGCGGCTCCCAGCGACTGGAGGGCCACGATGGCCCGGTTGTAGTCGAAGAAGCGCATCGCCTGATAGAAGCCCTGGTTCTCCTCCCCCACCAGATTGTAGGCGGGGACCCGCACCTGGTCGAGTGTCAAGCTCCCCCGCTGAACGAGCCTGCCTCCCGGCGAGTCGTAGACCTGGCGGCTCACCCCGGGTATATCCATGGGCACCAGAAAGCAGCTGATTCCCCGAGCCCCCGGCACCCCGGTCCTGGCGAACACCAGGCCCACGTCGGCGTTGCCGGCGTTGCTGATGGACGCCTTCTCCCCGGTGAGGACCCAGTCATCGCCGTCCCGGACCGCCTGGGTCCGGATGTTGGCCGCGTCGGAGCCGCCGCCGGGCTCGGTCAGTGCAAAGAGTCCGATGCTGTCCAGTGAGGCGATGCGGGGCAGCCATTCCCGGCAAAGCTCCGGGCCGGCCAGGTTGAAGAACTCCCCAAATATCGCCGGCCTTGAGGCGTTCTCGGCGAACCCGTAGTCGCCGCGGGCCGTCTCTTCGATCGCAATGCCCAGCATCACGTAGGAGGCCGGGCTGCCGCCGTACTCCTGCGGGATTCGCAGGCCGGGGGCGCCAAGGCCGGCGTAGGCCCTTGACACCTCGGGCTCTACATCATGGCCTTCGTCCCACGCTTTGGCGCGGGGGCCGACTTCCTCGCGGGCGAACCGGCGCACGGCCGCCTGAAAGGCTCGCTCTGACTCCCCAAGGTCGACCTGCATCCTGTTCCCTCAGCGTAATATTCCCAGAGCGGTTCCAATCGCTGTTCCGGCGGACCGCCGGGATCACATCATGGTGTAACCGCCGCTGACGCTCCAAGTCTGCCCCGTGACGAAGTTGCACCGGTCCGAGGCCAGGAAGACCACCACGTTGGCGATGTCCTGGGCGTTGCCCAAACGCCGCAGCGGGTAGCGCCGACTGGCGCTGTCACGGCGCTCCTCGGTCCAGAAGTCCACCATGCCCCCGGCCCACATGCTGGATTTTCCCACGGCTTCGGGGTCCTCGGGAACGGTGAGTCCGGGGCAGACGACGTTCAGGGTTACGCCGAACTTGCCCACTTCCCGAGCCAGGGATTTGGTGAGGGCCATGACGGCTGCCTTGGCCCCGGAGTACACCGCCTCATGGAATTCCCCCATGCGCCCCGCATCGGACCCCAGGCTGACGATGCGGCCGTAGCCGCGCTCGACCATGTGGGGCAGCACGGCCCGCATGCATCGGAGGGAGCCCATGTAGTTGAGGTCGACGATCTTGTCGTGAAACTCGGGGGTCTGGTCCAGGAAGGCCCCCATCTGGTCCCAGCCGACGCCGTTGACCAGAATGTGGACCTGGCCGTAGTCTTCCACCACCCGGCGGATGGAATCCTCCACCTGCTGCCGGTCGGTTACGTCGGTGGGATATGCCTCGACCCGGCCGGAAGCCCCCCCTTCCCTGACCTGGGTGACCACCGCCTGGGCTGCCGCCTGGTCAATATCGAAGATGGCGACGTTGGCCCCCTCTTCCGCCATGGTCATGACGATGCTCCGAGCGATGTTGGAACCGCCCCCGGTTACAATTGCGGTCTTACCCTTTAGCGTCAGGTCCATTATCTCCCCCTGGCCCTGTGGATTAGTTGGCCTGAGTCCCACCGTGCTCGGCGACGTACGCCGGGTAAGGGCGAGGCGTCCGGAACTCAGAGAACGCCGTCAGGCACTCCTGGCGCTCCTGGCTGGTGAGGAAACCGGGCGCGTACTCCTGGAGCAGCTCCCCGTGGGGTCCGGTGAAGGCCCGGATCATGTCCATCATGGCGTTGAAGGAGCGCTTGCGGAGCTGGATACAGGTGGGGCTCACTGCGAGGAGTTGCTCGCACCACCGGTCCACCTCATTTTCCAGATCATCCACGGGCACCACTTTGTTGGCCAGGCCCAGTTGGTAAGCCTCCTGCGCGGTGTAACGCGGCAGGAAAAAGTGCATCTCCTTGGCCCGCTTCATTCCCATGATCAGCGCCGCCAGCGCCACGGTGTACCCGTGATGGGGGCTGCCCACCCGGGCGCCGTTGTGCCCGAAGATGGCGGTATCGGCCGCGATGGTGATGTCGCAGGTGTAGGCTAGGTGGTTACCCCCGCCGATGGAATAGCCTTCCACCTGGGCGATGACCACCTTGGGACACACCCGCACCAGCCGGTTCAAGTCCGGCTCCGAGCCTACCGAGTCCTGGAAGTTGGCCTCGGCTTCCCAGTTCACATCGCCGCCGCTGCAGAAGTTCCCCCCGGCGCCGGTGACGATGATGGCGGCGATGGAATCGTCGCCTTCCGCGTCCTTGAAAGCCTGGGTGAATTCGGAGATGGTTTGGCCGTTGAACGCGTTGATCACGATGGGCCGGTCGATGGTAACGCGGGCTATGCCCCCACCCAGCTCGGTGTGCTGCTTCTTCTCATAGTGGATATGCTCGAATTGGCGAAATGCCTCGGGTTTTTCCCACGCCGTCCATCCCATGGGAACCTCCTTAACCTATAGCTGTCTCCAAACCGGATGACCTGGAATAAACCGTCCTTCGACAGGCTCCTGACGAACGGACGGGGAGCTAACCAACCGTTCGTGGCGAGTTTATCGAACCACCTTTTGAGACGGGCTCTAAAAGGTTCCGATGACCTTCTGGGCTTGCCTTAGCTCCTGGAGGACGGAGGCCATGTCCGAGCGCTCCAGCTCTCCGGGAAGCTTCTCCTCGGCGTTGAGCAACTTCGACCAGAGGGGACAGGCCAAAAGGCGGACCCCCGCGTCTTTGGCTGCCGGAATGAGTTGAAGCGGCTTGGTCCAGCGCATGCGCTTGTCCCTGGGGCTGGCCAGAGGATACCCCATTTCGTTGGCCGTCCGGGAAACCAGCATACGGGTGTCCCAGTCCACGAGCAGCGGCGCCCAGTTGAAGGTCTTCCCCGAGAGCGCGGCGATGGCTTCGCCGGTGAACAAGATGCCCGTTTCGGCGCCTGCCTTCTGCGCCTCCATGGCCATCACCACGGTGCTCAGCAGGGCGTCCTCCCGGGCGTCGCGAACAATGAATAGTAGTTCCACTATGTTTCACCCCCGGCCTATTATCCACGCTTCCCTGGCGAAGTCAACCGAGTCTGACCGGGCCAGCCTGGAAGAGTCGCCCGGCTTTACTCGGAGGCCATCGCGACAAAAAACTCCCGCCTCGTGGAGTCCCCATATCCCCCCACGGAGGCAGGCACGAACCCCGGGGCCGCCAGTCCGGCCCGGACTATCCACTTGGTGAATTCACTGAGGCTCTCGGTCTCAAGGAAGTCCTCGACCGGCACCCACAGGCACTCCTGCAGCTCTTCGCTCTGCATGGTTATCGCCGTGCTCAGGGGTGTGAGACGGCACACGAAATAGATGTCCGATTTTCCGTACTGGTAGCCGTGCCAGTGGCGGAAACACACTATCGACTCGAAGCGGGTCTCGACTCCGGTCTCCTCCAGGACTTCCCGGACCGCCGCCTCCTCCAGGTGTTCCCCCGCGCCAAGGGCTCCTCCGGGCAGCTTCAGCATGGGGGCCCGGCCGCCGAAGCCATACTTCTCGCGCACCACCAGCAACTCGTTCCGGTCGTTGATCACCACACCTCCGGCGCCGATGTAGTGTGAGGCGTAGGGCGGGATGTGGGCGTCCTCCACCAGCCTGCTGGTCAGCAACAGATAGTCCTCGCCGGCGTGGTGGTAGGTGAACCCGGCATCAACCGCCACGGGCACCAGGCCGGCCTTGGCAATCGGCACCTCCAGCCACACTGCCAGGCGGCCGTCCGAGCGCCAGCTATCCAACGAAGAGCTGAGCCGGCTTCGGAACTCTCCCGGATCATCGGGCAAGCCCTCCGGCTGAACGACGATCCCGCCGAAAGGATTGGTCTTGGACTCGAGAAGCTCGACCATGGCTACCTCATTAGGATTGGCATTAGAAGCGGACCCGGTCCGGGCGGAAATGAGTATAGCACAGCGAGCATTCCGGCCTCGCCGCTCGCATTCCCTCACCCTCGTTCCCACTCCCAATGGGAGGGGGATGCCTCCGACTGCGTCGGGACTGGGTGAGGGCCTGGCCGGCAGCTAAAAGACCTTGCCTTGATCCAGACATCGATTGAAAAACCGGGGGTGCTATGCTAACGTAAGCGTGCAGCGCCCCGCCTCGCAGCGGTGGCGACTCCCGCCGGGATACCCATTATTGCCGAAGGCCAAAGGGGCTCACACCACGTCCGATATTGAACCCTCCACGGGAAGCCCGGTGCCCAGCTTCCGCTTCTCGCCTAACCCCAACTTGGCCCACCAGATTGACTGGCAGCCGTGGGGCGACGCCGCCTTCGCCAAGGCCCGGGATGAAAACAAGCCGGTGCTGCTGGCCATCTCCGCGGTCTGGTGCTACTGGTGCCACGTCATGGACGAGACTTCCTACTCCGACCCCGAAGTCTCGGCGTTCATCGGCCGGCACTTCGTGGCGGTCCGGGTCGACAGCGACCACCGTCCGGACATCAACGCCCGCTACAACGTGGGCGGCTGGCCCTCCACCGCCTTCCTGACCTGCCACGGCGGCCTGATCGGAGCGGCCACCTACCTGCCGCCGGACCAATTCCTGGCGATGCTTTCAGAGCTGCAGCGGGCCTACCAGGAACAGAAACCCCAACTCTACGAGCAGGCGCGGGAGCTGCAACGGCAGCGCAGGGCCCAGGCCAGCCGGGTGATGGCCGGAAGTGAAATCGTGGGGCCGCTGGTGGACCGGGCGGCCCGAAGCGTGGCCGGGGCCTACGACCCGGCCCACGGGGGCTTTGGCGACGAACCCAAGTTCCCCAACGCCCCGGTCCTCAGCTTCCTGGTCCACCTGACCCGCACCACGGGCGAGGACTTCTACCGCGCTATGCTGCGAAAAACCCTCGACGGCATGGCGGCGGGCGGCATTTACGACCGGGAGGAGGGCGGGTTCTTCCGCCATTGCGGCAAGGCGGACTGGTCGGACCCTCAATGGGAAAAACTGCTGGAAGAGAACGTCAACCTGGCCCGGGTCTACCTGGACGCCTGGCCGTTGCTGGATGGCGAGGAATGCCGCCAGGCCGCCGCCAGCACTATCGATTACCTGGTGGACCACTTGTTCGACGGCGATGTGCCAGGGTTCCGAGGCAGCCAGGGCGCCCACTCTGAGTACTTCGGGCTTCCGCTGGCCTCCCGCCGCGAACAAACCGCCCCACCGGTGGACCCTTCTTGCTATGCCGGAAGCAACGCCCAGGCAGTCGCCCTGCTGTTGGACGCTTCGTCGAGGCTGGGCCGCCCCGACCTGGAACGCAAGGCCCTCGACGTTCTGGCTGCGTTGGACGCCATGGCCCAGGCCGGGCGGTTGAGCCACGCGTACACCCAGGCCGGGCCCGGCGAAGAGCCGGCGTTTCTGACCGACTGGGCCCACCTCCTCAACGCCCTGATGTCCGCCCACCGGCATACTGCTCAGGGGGATTACCTGGAACGGGCCAAGGACGTGGCCCTGGTCCTGGCGGGCCGGTTCTTCGACCAGGGCAACGGAGGCTTCTTCGATATTGAAGAAGACCCTGCCGCGGTGGGATACTTGCAGACACGGGAAAAGCCGCTGGCGGAGAACCTGGCGGCGGCCTTGGGACTGCTGAAGCTCTACCAAGGCACCAGAAACGGCGACTACCGTCAGTTGGCCGAGGCAACCCTCAGCGCCTATGTCAACGCCCATCGCGATTATGGGGAGTTTGCCGCCGCCTATGGCCTGGCCGTCGATCTCTGGTGGAACTCGCCGGTGGAGATTACCATCGAAGGCCGGCCCGGCGAAGTCGGCACTCTGGCGATGCTGCGGGCCGCGGTGCGGGTTTCCTACCCGCACCTGGACATCCGGCTGGCGCCGCTGAACGCCGCCGGCCAACCCGCCAGGGCCCTCATTTGCCTGGAGACGGTCTGCCTGCCACCGGTCGACGACCCCGGCGCACTGGAGGATACGGTCCGGAGCATGGCCTATTCCCAGGCCAACCCCTTCGGGAATATCCTGGAGCAGCTCCCGGGCCTCTGAGGACGCCCTTCCCGCTCTTGGCCCCGGGCGGCCGGGGGTGCAACGAGCCGGTCATCGAACTGAAACGTAGAGACGCGGAAGTATTCGTCCCGCCGGGTGCGCCGGCTGTATACCAATCTCGCCGAGTAGAGTAGGAGAGGAAGCACGTGTTAAGGAGCGCGGACTGCGGCGCCCTTCGGAAGGAAGACATCGACAGCCGTCCCACCCTGGCCGGCTGGGTCAGGCGTAGGCGCGACCACGGGGGTATCATCTTCGTCGACCTGCGCGACCGCTCCGGCGTGGTGCAGGTGGTCTTCAACCCCGACCTGTCTCCCAAGGCATACCAGGTTGCCGATCAGCTCCGAACGGAGTGGGTCCTCCAGGTAACGGGCGTGGTCCGGCGCCGCCCGGCCGGCAGCGAAAATCCAGCAATGCCCACGGGCGACGTGGAGGTGGTGGCCGATGAAGCCACCGTCCTCAACCCTTCGCTAACGCCACCCTTTTACATCAACGAGGACTCCAGGGCGGACGAAAGCCTTCGGCTCCGCTACCGGTACCTGGACCTGCGCCGCCCGCCAATGCAACGAGTGTTGATGCTCCGGCACCGGGTGACCAAGTATATCCGCGACTTCCTCGATGCCCGTGGCTTCCTCGAGATTGAGACACCCATCCTGATCAAGAGCACCCCTGAAGGGGCCAGGGACTTCCTGGTGCCCAGCCGCCTTCAGCCGGGGAGTTTCTACGCCCTGCCCCAGTCGCCCCAACAGCTCAAGCAGCTCTTGATGGTGTCTGGGGTGGAGAAATACTTCCAGATAGCCCGCTGCTTCCGGGATGAAGACCTTCGCGCCGACCGCCAACCGGAGTTCACTCAACTGGACCTGGAAATGAGCTTCGTTGAAGAAAAGGATGTCCTTCAACTGACCGAGGAGCTGTACACCGGCCTGGTGGAGACAGTGACCCCCAGGAAGATGCTGATCAAGCCTTTCCCCCGGCTCACCCACGAAGATGCGATGGCCAGGTACGGCACGGATAAACCCGATCTGCGCTTCGGGATGGAGATGAACGAAGCCGGCGACCTAGCCGCCGAAACCGAGTTCCGCGTCTTCCTGTCGACGATCCAAGGGGGAGGCATAGTCAAAGGATTCGCCGTTCCCGGCCAGGCCGGCTCTACCGGTAATATGCTGAAAGGGTTGGAGCAAGTGGCCCGGGAGGCCGGCGCCGGGGGGTTGAGCCACATGCGGCTCCGGGGCACGGGCTCCCTGGACGATTTGGGCGATGAGGACATCCTGCTATCGCCGGGGTTGCGGATGCCCGCGGAGTGGAGCCGCCGCCTGGCCTTTCGCCTGGGGGCCAACGCCGGAGACCTGGTCTTGCTGATGGCCGGCCCGGCTCGGGGCGTGAACTCCTGGCTGTCCGCCATGCGCGATTACATGGCGAAAAGCCTGGGTCTGGCTGATCTGGACGCCCTCGCCTTTTGCTTCGTCACCAATTTCCCTTTGTTCGAATGGGACCAGACCAATCAGCGCTGGGACTCGTCGCACCACCCGTTCACCTTGCCGGCGGATGGTCAAGAGGAATTGCTGGACGGAACCGACCTGGGCGACATCAAGTCAAAGGCCTACGACCTGGTCTGCAACGGGTCGGAACTGGCCAGCGGCAGCATCCGAATCCACCGCAGGGAGCTACAGGAGAAGGTCTTCGGCATACTCGGTTACAGCAAAGAGGAAATCAACAGCCGGTTCGGGCAGATTCTGGAAGCGTTCGAATACGGGGCGCCTCCCCACGGGGGCATCGCTCCCGGAATCGACCGGTTGGTGGCCATACTGGCCGGCGCCGGTTCAATTCGGGATGTCATCGCCTTTCCCAAGACCCAGAGCGGGTCCGATCTCCTGTTTGAATCCCCGGCCCCGGTTACGCCGGCCCAGCTAGACGACCTCTCGCTGCGCATCGTCGAGTAGCTCGCCCCGGAACCAGTGGGCGTCGCCCTTCGGCGATCTTTCAACGAATTCAGAACGAGCGGTAGGGGCGGGTTTTAAACCCGCCCCTACGGTGGCATTCAAACCTTGAGGCTCAATTGCAGAACACCTTGTCTAGACCGGCCCTTCTTCTCGTCCTCTGGGGAAGGCGCCCCGGCGGGTTGCTTCCAAAGCAATAACCGCGAAAGTTGGCTAGTTGTCGGCGCTAGCGGATTTTTCCGGTATCCCCAACTCGTCGCCGTGGCCGTCGCGTATGGTGAACCGGGCCATCAGGTCGCCGATGGTCTGGCGGAACCCCGAGTACTCCAGCTCCCCGTAAGGGAGCATGGCCGCCCCGGACCAACCTTGGGAACGTATGGCAAGCGCCTTCTCCTGGGCTACTTGCCTGATGTAGTCCCACGCGGGATTGTCGAAGAAGTCGACCATGGAGTCGGAGAATTCGCCCCGAACGTTCAGCGAGAAACCGATGCAGGACACCAGGGGCAAGCAGTAGATGCCGGTGACGGCGGTGTTAAGGGGCACGGGCATCAAGGGCATCACGTGGGAGCCCCGGGCGTCACCACCGATGTAGTGCGCCTTGGCGTAAGCGGACACCAACTCTTCCGGAGCGGGAAAGATGCCCTGGTTGCGCACCAGGGCCACCGGGTCGTCCTTGCCGGTGTAGGTGCCGGCAATGTTGTGCATGCGGGTCGCCGAGATGGCGGCCGCCGTCTGTCCGGAATAGCGGGAAACGATGGAGTCGATGCCGAACCGCTCGTTGTCGCGCAGCAGGACCGCGATCCTGTAGTAATCCTCAGGCGCGTTGAGGGAAATGATGCTGTCCCCCTCGGTGTTGTCCATGTCGATGATGTTGAAGGTGAAGCCCTCGGTGAGGCGGGGGAGCATCAATCCGGCGCAGTACATCGGGTCGGCAAAGCCCAGAAACATGGGCAGGTTGTACGCCCCGGGGCCGCATTTGTCCGCCGCCAGCACCATGAACGATTCGGCGGGCCTGATTCGGTTGGTCTTGACCGGGTCGTGATCGAATTCCACTTCGGCCACCGCCGGTCCGGCGCCCCGGATGTTGCCCGAGGGGGCGTCGACCAGCAGATCCTGGCCCGCGCCGTACAACCCATACTGGCCAGCGATATCGGTTGCGTGCAGGAAGGTGTTCCAGGCAAACTGGTGCACGTCGGTGTTGTCGGGCCCGTTGGTATGGGACGCAACGATGCAGATGTCGTCGCCGGTGTGGCCGATGAAGGTGTCGATCAAAAGACCTCGTTTGACCGCGTCGGCGGCATCACCCCACACCGCGTCCATCATTCGCTGAGACGGCTTGGTGTGGCCTCCAATTGAGCCTACATCGGCCTTCAAGATAGACAAAGTGACCTTCATTTTATCTCCTTACTATGCCCGACAATATGGCCTGGCGGCGCGCTTTTCGCAGGTGTGTCAGTGTGTCTAGGAAAAGTGGCAGATCGAGTCCGGTCGTGGCCGTCTTACCGTCGGTTTTTGAGGCGTTGCTATTTTAACACCAGCATTTTACCTTGTCAAATATGCGATATCAATATATTTGACCTCTATTAGTTACGTTAATTATCTGTTTCTGCAAATATTCATCCGAATGTTATGTAAAACCCTGGCACAGGCATGGGCGTTGTCAGGGCAGCAACGAGGCCCGGGTTGGCACCATAAGGGCGGGCACGGCGCAATAAACGCGCAAATCGCCGTCCGTTGGTCGTGAAACCATTGTCGTCAGACCCTGGTTAGGTGTATATTCAATTAGACCCGTTCCTCCACATTGAGCTTTGTACAAGGGAGACCGGCGTTTCGGTTCGAGGCGCCAAGGAATTAGGAAAGCCGCCGTGGCCTCAGTCTTGCTATACCTGTCTCTGGCACTGGTGGTGTTCTGGACGGCCCGGATGGCCCGGTCCAAAGCGCGCCGCCCCTGGGTATGGGCCGGAGCCGCCTTCGTATTGCTGCTGATCTCGAACCTAGACCTGCTTCCCATACCTGACCTGCTGGGCGTAGTCCCCATTGTCATCCTCATGCTTCACAAGAACCCTTCGCAGCAGACCAGGAAGAGTGTGGTGCAGGACACCTGCCTGAGATGCGGGGACCCTCAGTCCCGAAGCCCCCGGTTCTGCACCAACTGCGGCTGGGAATTGGCCTCTCCTTATTCCGAAGATAGCATGGCCGAAGCCGAGAAACCGGCGAGCCCTGCCGTTTTCGCTGAGCCGGCATCCCCGGAAGTCCCGGCCGCGGCCGCCCCAACAGCGAGCAGTGAGCCCCAACCGGCAGCCGGGCAGGCTTACACCCCCGAGGAACCGTTGCCACCAGACCAGCCGGCCGTCAAGGCGCCGGTCCCCTACGGCGTTCCCACCGCGACCAGCATGACGGAGCGGGGGGTGCGGCTGTTCAATCAGGGCCGGACCCAGGAGTCCATCGACCAGTTCACCAAGGCCATCGCGCTGGACCCGAACTACACCCAGGCTTGGGCCCGCCGGGCCGAGGCTTACGCCCGGCTGGGCCGGGGTTCGGAAGCGGCGGAAGACCGCCGCCGGCTGGATGCCCTGGACGCCAGTTCGTCAACCGGCTAACGGAGTTCCCGCCACCCTTTTCAGCAAGGGGAACCAACCTCGCTCGTTGTCTGCCGGCCTCATGCGTGTCCTAACCACTCCCCACACCAACCACGGCTTTCCGCCCTTGGGTAGAGCCCTGCTGCCGGTGCTCAGACCGCCATGATGTGGTAGCCGGCATCCACCGGTATCACCGAGCCGGTAATCCCGCTGGAAAGTTCGCTACACAGGAACAACGCCGTCTTCGCCACCTCGTCGCCGCTGATATTCCGTTTCAGCGCCGCCTTCTCGGCGTGCATCCGCCGCATATCCCTGAAGCCGCTGATCCCGCGGGCGGCTAGGGTCTCAAGGGGGCCGGCGGAGATGGCGTTCAGCCGGATGTTTTGCTCGCCGTACTCGGCGGCCAGTTGACGGACCGCGTGCTCCAGCGCCGCCTTGGCCGTCCCCATCACATTGTAGCCGGGGTAGACCCGCTGAGAAGCCTGGAATGTCATGGTCACCACGCTGCCGCCACCCGTCATGAGAGGCGCGGCGTGCTTTACCAGCGGAAGCAGGGAGTAAGCGCTGATATCGAGGGCTACTCGAAATCCTTCGCGGCCGGTTTCGGAGAAACGGCCCTCCAGGTCCTCCCGGCTGGCGTAGGCGATGCTGTGCACCAAGAATGAGATGTCGCCGAAGGATTCCTTCGCCTGGCGGAACACCTCAGCGATCTGATCGTCGTCGGTGGCATCACAGGGCAGCACCAGGGCACTGTCCAGCGAGTCCGCCAGCCGGGAGACGCGCTCCTTCAGCCGGTCACCCTGATAGGTCAGGGCCAGGCGGGCTCCGGCCTGGCCTAGGATGCTCGCGATGGCCCAGGCGATACTTCGTTCGTTGGCCACGCCAAACACGATGCCTTTCTTGCCGGACAGGTCAATCGCATACAACGGTCATTACCTCCAAATACGGGCAAAAACGGGCAAATGCGGGCACTTCGCGTCACGAAAATGCCGGCGCCACTTTGTCCAGGAAGATATCCAGCTGCCTCTCCAGATCAAAGGAGGCAAATCGCACCATCACGGTTTGTGCCCCCGCCTCGATGTACTCGGCCATCCGCGCCTTGACCTTCTCCGGGTCTCCGAAGGGACCCCAGCGCCACCTCCAGATATTGGCCCCGTAGTAGCCCATGAGGAATTTCTCGGACTCCGCCTCGGCCTTGGCGAGGTCGCTCCCCATGTTGACCGTCAGGTAGAACGCCGTTTCAAACCGCGCCACGTCCCGGCCCAGACCGTCCACCATCTCCCGAACCCTCTGCAGCAATTGGGAATACTCCTCGGGGGTGTCCGATATCGAGATCAACCCGTTCCCCAGCTTGGCGGTCCGCTCCATCTGTTTGTCCTGGCGCGCCCGCCAGTGGCAGGCCAGCAAGATGGGGATCCCGCCGGGCTGGACCGGCAGCGGCTCCATGGACACTCCGTCCAACTGGAAGTGCCTGCCGGAGAAGGTCAGCGGCTCACCCGACCCCAGCCCCTGGACGATCCGCACCACCTCTTCCAGCCGCCGGGCCCGTTGGGCCGGGACAACCCCGGCGTTCCGCCACTCCTGACGTTGCTCATCATTGAATGCCCCGCCGACGCTGGCGCCGATCACCAGACGCCCCCGGGAGATCAGGTCGACCGTAGCCATGGTCTGGGCCAGCAAGACCGGATGGCGCAACCCCGCCAACATAACCGCTGTTCCCAGCCGGACCTTTTTCGTCCGTGCCGCCACCGCGGCCAGGGCAGCCAACGGCTCCAGCCTCGGCTTGGACGTCAAGCTGTCGCCAACCCACACCGAGTCCAGTCCGGCGACTTCAACCCGCTCAGCCATCTCCATAACCTGGTCCGCGTCGGCTGGAACGCGGTCTCTCAGCAACAGGTCCCGGCTGGGCAACTGCACTCCGATCTTCACTTTGGGAGAGGACATGCCTACCTCCTTCTTGATTGAGAGCCATCTGTTGATCTGCCGCCGTGGTTAGACGGGTCCGGCTTCGTCCCGGCGCGCCGGGATGGAACCAGAGCGCAACACGGGCGGGGAAATCGGTTCGCCGTCATCTTGTCAAAGGGCCGTGGACGCGCTCCACCGGAGCGGCGATCCCCTGTCCTGCCGGAACGCCTACCCCGCTCCATTTTTACCCCTCCGTTGCCATGTGGTGGCATCCTGTCCTTCCGGAGAGGATGCCACCCGCCCACGCACCAGCCGCCCCAGCAACCCCGGCTCCATGAGTTCGTAGGTCTCCAGGTCGCCGGGGGTGTCCAGGTCAAAGCCCAGTCCCGGGCTGTAGCAAATGGCGGCGGACACGCCGAGTTTGGCCGCCTGGGCCAGGTGCCGGATGAAGCTCATGGGCCCCAACTCCGGCAGGAAAGGTATCCCGGCGGGGACCAGGATTGCGTTGGTCCCCCCGTCCCGCCGGGCGGGGGCCAAGCAGATATTGTTCTGCCGCCGGGAAGCCTGAAGCACGCTGTGCACGTCGCTGGTTTTCAGGAAGGGCAGGTCCGCCGCCAGGTACATCGCCGAGTGGCCCTGCTTGAAGGCCCGGTCGAAGGATTGGGTCAGGGTATCGTTAAGGTCGCGCCCCATATCCTCCAGCCACACTCCGTTGGAGTTTCGGGTCAGACTTCGCACCCGCTGGTCACCTCCCACCACCCAGAACAGGCCGACGGATGCACTCTGAACGGCGCCGATCACCCGGCGCAACATACCCAGGGCCAAGTCGGCCCGCTGCTCCCGGGTAAAACTACGGGTTAGCCGGGTCTTGCTCTCGACCAGGGGTTTCATCGGGATGATGGCAATAACGCTTGGGGACCCTTCTACCATCGGATCATTCCGCTCTCATCGCCAGAATACGCTCCGCCAATTTCACCTTGTCAGCCTCAGTATCCATGATTATCGAAGCTGCCACAGGCTTGATTCCCAGCTCCGCGACGGCCGGGCTCAAGTGGGCGTCCCGGTCATCGATCAGAAGCACGTCGCACAGCCCCTGGTACTGCTTGGCGATCCCCACGCAGGAGGCCGCCTGGCCCAGCTCGGACATGATCTTGGCCGCCGGGCCTCTGACCGCCGCGCCTCCGATTATGGGGCTAACCGCAACCCTGAGCCCCGGCGCGTTCGCCAGCCGCTCACTTATGCCGGGAAGGGCCAGGATGGGCCCCAGGCTAAGGAATGGGTTGGAGGGGCAGAGCACGATCAACTGTGCCTGCTCCAGGGCCTCCTCCAGAACAGGGGATGGCCGCGCCGACTCCGCTCCATCATACCTGACTTCGAGGACCCGTGGCTCGGCCCGGCGTCGCACGAAGTAGTCCTGCATGGGCAACTCCCCCGAGTCGGTGCTCAGGACCGTCCGGACCGGGTCGTCGCTCATGGGCGCCACCTGGTGGGCTATCCCGAGATGATTGCACAGTTCCGCCGTGGCCTCCGACAGGCCAGCGCCCTGGCGAAGGAGCTGGGTGCGCCGGATATGAGTCGCCAGGTCCCGGTCGCCCAGGTTGAACCAGGCATCAACCCCGTACTCGCGCAACATCCCGAGGGTGTTGAAGGTATCCCCGTCAAGCCCCCAACCGGTCAGAGGGTTGGCCAGGCTCGCCAGTGTATACATCACCGTATCCAGGTCCGGGCAGATGTGGAGCCCGTGGAAGGTCTCGTCGTCCCCCGTGTTGACGCAAATCACCAGTTGGCCGGGGGTTACTACTCGAGACAGGCCTAGCGCCAGCTTGGCGCCGCCCACTCCACCGGCCAGGGCCAGGATTGTCTCGCCCATCAGGCCGGCAGGGTCCGGCCGTTATGTGGAGGATGCCAGGACAATTCGACAGGTCCATCCGGAACGGAAACCAAACCCCGCTTACCTCGAGGGTGCCGAGACCGTGCCGGTCTCGACGCCGCCTTGCTTGGAGAGCTTCAGGGAATCTTTCGGATGCTCGAAGCGGAAGGAGCCCAGCTTTAACAACCGCCGGTAAGACCCGAACACCTCTTCCACGTTGTCGCCCACCAGGTCCAGAGGGTCCAGCTCCTGGTCGGCGTCGCCGTAAACACGCCGTATCCGATAGGTGGTGTAGCGTTCGGCTGGAACGCGCCCGGCCTGGCGGATCATCTGCCGGAACTGGGAGGGGCGCATCAGTTGGCCGTGCTGGGCGCCGGCGGAGGTGGAGATGCTCTCGTTTATCAGTGTTCCGCCCAGGTCGTTGACCCCGGCCGTCAGCAACAACTGGGACAGGCGGGACCCTTCCTTCACCCAGGAAGCCTGGATGTTGGGAATCCAGTTGTTCAGCATGATCCGGGCGACGGCGTGGACCTTGACGACCTCCATTCCGGTCGGCCCGGGCCTGATCCCGGCCACCAGTCTCTGCCAGGACATCGGGGCCTCGGAACTCACGAAGGAGAGGGGAACAAACTCAGTGATGCCGCCGGTGCGCTGCTGGATGTCTCGCAGCAAGCCGATGTGCCGGGCGATGTGCTCGTTGGTCTCCAGGTGCCCGAACATGATGGTGGAGGTGGTGGGTATGCCCAGCTCATGGGCCGTGGTTATCACCTCGGTCCACTGGTCCACCCGGATCCGGCCCGGCGATATGCGGTCGCGCAGTCCCTGGTCGAGTATCTCGGCGGAGGTGCCGGGCAGGCTGTCCACCCCGGCGGCCTTCAGCGCCCGCAGGTACTCCCGGATATCGCAACGGGAGCGGACTGCGCCGTACAACACTTCCTCCGGAGAGAAGCCGTGGATGTGTACGTCCGGAAGCTCCTGCTTTATCGCCTCGCATAGCCGCAGGTACAGGTTCCCTTCCATTTGGGGTGGGAGCCCGGCCTGGAGGCACAGCTCGGTGGCCCCGTAGTCCCACGCCTCCTTGGCCCGGCGGACAATCTCGTCCACCGGCAGGAAGTAGCCTTCCTCCTCCCGGAAGTCCCGGCTGAAGGCGCAAAAGCCACAGCGCTTGATGCACACATTGGTGAAGTTGATGTTGCGGTTGACCACGTAGGTCGCCACGTCCTCCACGGTACGGCGGCGCAACTCGTCGGCCACCATCACCGTGGCGGTGTACTCCAAGCCGGACGCATCCAGGAGGGTCACAGCGTCCTCCGCTGCGATGTCCTTCCCCTCCAGGGACCGGTCCAACACCCGGGCAACCTGGGAGTCCAGAAGGGAGACCAGGGCCGCTAGGCCGCCAGCCCCAGGCTTTTCCTCACTCAATCCCGGCATATCGCTGAATTCCACCTCGTACATATCCTTGGGGATCGGCCAGCGCCGCTACCTTGGGCCGCAGACCGGCGGCTATGAACCCGTCCGTCGACAGGACGTACTCCGGGTACACCGGCAGCCTGGGCCGCAACTCGAACCCCATGGACCGGGTCCGGTCCCGCACTTCGGTCAATCCGGGCCAGGGGGCCTCCGGGTTCACGTAGTCCACGGTCAGCGGTGAAACCCCACCCCAGTCGTTGATCCCGGCATCCAGGAAGATCTGGTAGCCGTCGGCGCTCAGATTCGGCGGCACCTGGATGTTCATGTCCGGCCCCAACACCAACCGGGCTACCGCCACCGACCAGAGAAGGTCCCCGGTGGCGGCGTCCGGCTCCCCGCCCATCGGGGTACCGGGCTTGGCCCGGAAGTTCTGAACGATTACCTCCTGGATGTGCCCATGGGCCCGGTGCAGCCGCCGGATGGCCAGCAATGAGTCGATGCGGTCCTGGCGGGTCTCTCCAATCCCTATGAGGATACCTGTCGTAAAGGGAACGCGCAACCGGCCGGCGATTTCGATGGTGCGCAGCCGCACCTTGGGCCGCTTACTGGGGGCGTGCTCGTGGGGTCCTCCGGGGGCAAACAGACGGTCACCCATGCCCTCCAGCATCAGTCCCATCGACGGGTTATGGGTCTTCAGAGCCGCCATCTCCCGGCGGCTCATGGTCCCTGGATTGGCGTGAGGCAGGAGCGATGTCTCGTTGATGACCAGCTTGCACACGTCCGCCAGGTAATGCAGGGTGGTGGCGTAGCCCAGCCGCCGCAGCCAGTCCCCGGCCTCCGGGTACCGTTGCTCGGGGCGCTCGCCCATGGTGAAAAGGGCCTCAGTGCACCCCAGCCGCGCTCCAGCTCGCGCCACCTCCAGCACTTCTTCAGGAGAAAGGTAGAGCTTGCCCAGGGCGGCACGAGGGTCTTGCCGGAAGGTGCAGTACCCGCAAAAGTCCCGGCACAAGCGAGTCAGCGGGATGAACACCTTGGGCGAGAAGGTAACGGTCCTACCCTTGCCCCGGTCCCGCATTCGGGCAGCGGCGGCGCACAGGCCGCCCAGGCGGTCATCGCCCGTGGCGGCCAAGGTGCCGGCTTCCCTATCGCCGAAGGCGCGGCCCTCCGCGGCTGCCGCCAGTAGGTCGTCTAAAGGAGGTAGCAAACCAGTGTTTGACAGGGACGCTTCCCCGAGTTTCAGAACGCTCAACTCCGATCAATTCTTCGAGGAGCCGGGACAGGAAAACCCGAAAGCAGCTTCGGTGTGCCCCTTCGGGGGCGGGCAGGGTTATTTTAGCTTTTCGGGTGGTGGCTAGCAACCGGGGTGGGGGGGCGCTGGAGGGAGGTGGGGGGAATCCTCCCAATCCCCCTTTTAGTAAGGGGGGCCACCGGAGGGCCTCTGCCCGCTGATCGTCAAAGTGTTTCAACGGACAGTGGGATTCCTTCACGGCAGGCCTCCCCTTCCCTTAGAACCCGGTGAGGCGGCCTTGGTCCTGGGGCTCGGGCTTGGCATAGGTGCGGCCCAGGTATTCGTGGGCCAGCCGGGTGGCCACCCGGCCCCGGGGGGTGCGCTCCAGGAACCCTAGCTGGAGCAGGTAGGGCTCCCAGACGTCCATGATGGTATCGGCGTCTTCGTTGATGGAGGCGGCCAGCGTCTCCAGACCCACCGGGCCGCCGTCGAATTTGTCGATTATGCTCTCCAAGAGCCGGTGGTCGGACTTGTCCAGCCCCTGGCCGTCCACGTTCAATTGGTCCAGGGCAGCCCGGGCCACAGGCCCAGTGACCCGGTTGTCGGCCTTCACCAGGGCGTAATCCCGGGTGCGCTTCAGCAGCCGGTTGGCGATGCGGGGCGTGCCCCGGGAGCGGTGGGCGATCTCGTCGACACCTTCCTGATCGGAGTCCATCTCCAGGATTCGCGCCGACCGCCGCACGATCACCTTCATGTCCCCCGGCTCGTAGTACTCCAGGCGGAAGACCGACCCGAACCGGTCCCGGAGCGGCGCGCTGACCATGGAGAACCGGGTGGTCGCCCCGATGAGGGTGAAGGGGTTGATTCGCAGGTTGATGTTCCGGGCCGCCAGCCCCTTGCCCACCATCCAAGACAGGAAGTAATCCTCCATGGCGGAGTACATGATCTCTTCCACCACCCGGTTGAGCCGGTGTACCTCGTCGATGAACAGCACTTCGCCGGGCTGCAGACTGGTCAGGATGGCGGCCATGTCACCGGCCCGTTCTATAGCCGGCCCAGAGGTGACCCTTATGGCCCCTTCCATCTCGGCGGCGATGATGTGGGCCAGGGTGGTCTTGCCCAGGCCGGGCGGCCCGTAGATCATGACGTGATCCAAGGGCTCGCCGCGGATCTTGGCCGCCTGGATGGCGATGTCGAGGTTCTCCTTGGTATGGGTCTGCCCGACGAAGTCGCCCAGCCGCTTGGGCCGCAGCGACAGGTCCAGGTCATCCGGTTGGGCATCCCCTGAGACTAGGCGTTCGGCCATCGATCACCTCGACGTAGCCCCTATGAAAAGCTCATCACGGCGGCCCCGGAACCACTCAGGCCGCCTGTAATGGATGAAACACATTCAGCGGCAAGGGAAAGGCATTGCCGAACGCGCGACAAGCCAGCGGGAGGCCGCGTCCATCTGGAACCCAATTCTAGGTTGACGCCAGGATAGCGTCAAGGAGCGGCGGTCACCGGGCGTCTTCAAATTGGCGGAAGACCAGGCAGGCGTTCTGCCCCCCGAAGCCGAAGGCGTTGGATAGGGCCACCCGCACGTCCCGCTTCCTGGCTTTGTTGGGCACGTAGTCCAGGTCGCAGGCGGGGTCCGCAACTTCGTAGTTGATGGTGGGATGAATCGTCCCGTCGAGGATGGCTTCGACGCAGGCCACCGCCTCAAGCGCCCCGGAGGCGCCCATGGCGTGCCCGATCATGGACTTGGTGGAGCTGATCGGCACCTGGTAAGCGCGTTGGCCGAACAGCCGCTTGATCGCCACTGTTTCCACGGCGTCGTTCATGGGGGTCGAGGTGCCGTGAGCGTTGATGTAATCCACCCCATCCAGCGGTTCTCCGGCATCGGCCAGCGCCAGGCGCATCGCCTCGGCGGCGCTGGCCCCGGTCTCCTCGGGTTGGACCAGGTGGGAGGCGTCGGAGGTGCAGCCGAACCCGGCCAGCTCGGCCAGGATGGTGGCGTCGCGGGCCAGGGCATGTTGCAGGCTCTCCAGCACCAGGATCACCGAGCCTTCAGAGGGCACGAATCCGTCCCGTCCGGCATCGAAGGGGCGGCTGGCCTTCCCCGGGTCGTCGTTGCGGGTGCTCAGGGCCCGCATCACGGAGAAACCGGCCAGGCCTAGCTGGCTGATGCCTCCCTCGGTGCCGCCGGCCAGGATCACGTCGGCCACGCCGCGTCTGATGATTTCCATGGCCTCTCCCATGGCCTGGTTGGAGGCGGCGCAGGCGGTGGTGGCCGTGGTGTTGTATCCCTTGGCGCCCACGTAGCGGCCCACCGCGGCCGCGGCCATGTTGGGCAGGACCATCGGAAAGAAGAAGGGCGACATCCGCATGCCGCCACGGGCCGCCAGAATGCGGCAGTTCTCCTCCAGGATGGGGAAGCCCCCGTTCCCGTTGCCCAAGATAATCCCCACCCGGAAGGGGTCTTCACGGGACATATCCAGCTGGGCCGACTCCACCGCCATCAGCGCCGCCGCCACCGCCAGCTGGGAGAACCGGGCCATGCGCCTAGCTTCCCTGGGGTTGATATACTCTCCCGGGTCAAAATCGCGGACCTCACCGGCTATCCGGCAGGGGTAGTCGGTCGGGTCGCACAGCGTCATGGGGCCGACGCCCGATTTGCCAGCCACTAGGTTCTTCCAAAAGATGTCCGCCGTTCGGCCAAGGGGGGTGATGGCCCCAATCCCCGTCACGACGACTTTTCTGCAATTCGCTTCCAACCCTATGTCTCCTGAATCCGGAGATATCGATTCGCCGTTTCTCTTGTTGGAGGGCCCACCCACGGGCGCGCCCTCTGCGGACACCTTCGTTTGCCCCTACATCCAGCTTACGCGGTCTGTTGGTCCGCGGGCAACAGGCCAGGGTAAGTCTCCGGCTCAATCCCTAGCATCGCCTCCCGCACCTCCGCCGCCAGAAACAGGGAGCCGGTGGCCAACACCAGGTCTTCCGGACCGGCCGCTTCCAAAGCCTCGTCTATCGCCTGTCTCGGGGTCGGTACTTCAAAAGCCGCCGTGGCCAGCGCCTGAAACCGGGCGGCCACCACGCTCGGGGCCAGAGACCGGGGGTGCCGGGAGCCGGTCGCGAACACCAGCGGCCTGGCCGCAGCCAGCCGCCGGACCATCTCGGCCACGCTTTTATCCCGAGAGAAACCCGCCACCAACACCAGCCGCCGGTAGCTCAAATACCGGGGCAGGGACGCCAGCAGAGCGTCCATTGAATAAAGGTTATGAGCGCCATCCGCCACCACCAGAGGGGACCGGGACAGCACTTCCATGCGGCAGGGCCAGACGGTGTTGGCGAACCCCCGGTGGATGGCCTCGGCGGAAATCGAGTGGCTCTGCTCCCGCAGCACCTCCAGGGCAGCCACTGCCGTGGCGGCGTTTTCCATCTGGTAGCTGCCCAGGAGGGGAATTCGAAGATCGTACTCGTCCAGCCGACCCCGGACCCGCAAGCATTGGCCCTCGCTGTCGGCGGTGCCGCCCTCCCAGGTTACGTCTGTGCCAACATGGACCGGCCGGGCGTCCATTCTACGGCAGGCCGCGTCGATCACCGGGAGCACTTCCCGAGACTGGGGAGCGACCACCACCACGGCCCCCGGCTTGATAATCCCGGCCTTTTCGCCGGCGATCTGGGCCAGAGAGTCACCTAGAACCGCGGTGTGGTCGCGGCTGATGGAGGTTACCACGGCCACATCGGGAATCACCACGTTGGTGGCGTCCAGGCGGCCTCCCAGCCCTACCTCAACCGTTTGAAAATCAACGCCGTCCCCCGCGAAACAGTGGAATCCCATTCCGGTCATCATCTCGAACAATGTGACCCGGCCCAGCCCGGAGTGTTGGGACACCCACTCCAGATGCGGCCACATCTGTTCCACCAGACCGGCGAACCGGGCCTTGCTTACCGGCTGGGTGTCCCGCCGGATTCGCTCGCGAAAGCTGTGCAGGTGGGGTGAAGAGTAGAAACCGGTCCGGTACCCCGCGGCGTGCAGGGCCGCGTCGCAGAAGGCCGCCGTGCTGCCCTTCCCTTTGGTTCCGGCCACATGGACTGTCCGGGCCTGCCGTTGGGGATCACCCAGCCGTTCCAAGAGGGCCTCCATCCGCCGGAGATCGTGGATAGCCTTCTGGCGCGGGCCGGCGGGCGTGGTCCGCTCGTGGTCGACCAGGGTTAGCAGCCGGTCTATGGACCCACGGTAATCCAATGGGCACCCAAGTAACTGGTCAGGCCGGGGAAAAAGATTAGTGGTCCCGGATTTGGGAGGGCATCCATCCGGTGATGATGTTGAGCCCATCCCTGATGCCAACCGACCTGACATAGTCTATGTTACCTTCCAGCGGTTGCGGGGTAAAGCCGAAGGTCCTCTCCACGACACCCACGTCGGCGACGCTTCGAATGGCGAGCATCCGGAGTTGGTCGGTGGTCACGGCAGGGCGTGCCAGCAGCCACTGAATCAGGGCGGTGGGAGGGTACATCATCCAGACCGGTATATGGAAACGTAGGCGCCGTTTGCCCAGGGTACGGGCGACGATGGCGATAATCTCATCATAAGTGAGCTGCTGGGGACCACCCACCTCTATGGTTTTGCCTTTCAGGCTTTCCCGGCCCACCGTGCGGGCAATGCACCGGGCCACGTCTTCAACAGCCGCTGGCTGTAGCCGGTTTTTGCCCGATCCCACCACCGGCACCAGGGGGAAAACCCTCACCAGGCCCGCCAGGGCGTTCAGGAATTCGTCGCCCTGGCCAAACATGATGGAGGGCTGGAGAATCGTGTAGGGCAGCCCGCTGTTTACAACCGCCTGTTCCCCCCGCCACTTGCTGTACAGATATGGGTAGGAGGGATTTCTGTTGGCTCCGATGACGCTCACGTAGATAAAGTGTTTTACCCTGCTGTCCTTGGCCGCAGCCAATACGTTGACGACACCTTCCCGGTTGATCCGGTCGTAGGTCCGCCCACCCCTCGCCTGGCGAATGGCGCCCACCAGATGGACCACTACCTCCACGTCGTAAAACGCGGCGGCCAGGGCGTCGGGATCGAAGACGCTTCCGTAGTGGACATCCACCGACCGAGGGGGGAAAACACGCTCCCGCCCAGGGGTGTGTACCAGGCACCGGACTTCGTGGTGATGAGCCTGCAGCTCCGGCACCGCGCGGCGTCCCAAAAAGCCAGTGGCACCGGTAACCAGAACCAACAAATCGCGACCTCCCTGGGCCCAGGGTTTCAAGTATTGAGTACGCCAATCCGGTGGACGCCCGTTTTCCGGCCGGCCGGACCTTCGCAGTCTCAGCAAACCAAGGGTTATCAGACCGGGCAACAGATGTCAAGCAAGGCCGCTGGATACCGGAGTTTTGCCGCCTGTTTCCGTATGCTTGGCAGCCAGTATTACATAGTATCCGTAGGTCATACCCTGTGTCATACGAAGCATCCTTGCAAATCACAGAGGTCCGGCCAACTTCGCCCAATACCTGTTGCCATTAGTAGGAAATGGGGATAACACATAGGTGAGTAAGGGTCACGGGCCTTACTTGAAGAAAGACAGTGAGGAGGAGGGAATGATTCCGCTGTTCGTGTAAAATCACAGATGGGTATTCCTTTGTATCTTCCCTGTTGGTGGGGGAGATTAGGCTGGGTGGACGATTCACCAGCAGGGATGCGAGCACCGTAAGCCTCGCACCATCGAAAAAACGGTCAGATAACCCCGAAAGCCGCATTGGGGTGACCCATTCGGTCTCTTGACCGGGGCAGCGGGGCTACGATAATAAATCAGGACTCGGCGGTTGTTCCGGGTCCTGACTTCTTTTGCCGGGAATCGGCCGCCATCAGGCTAGTACCCAGCCAACTTGGTATTTACAGGATGTCATTCTGAGGAGCGGAGTGACGAAAAATCTCAGCGCAGCAACGAGATTCTTCGCTTCACTCAGAATGACATTGGTCACTTCTACCTGGACAGGATACTAGACTGTCTCGGGTGACTC
>CAYOAF010000062.1:0-17869 GCA_964401855.1 uncultured Dehalococcoidia bacterium | reverse complement strand
TGGATACCCCTCTGGTACAGCGGCGAGCGTTACGTGCTGGTCAAGCCGAGCGTGCATGATTACTTCTTGACCCCCCTGTATATTCCCAGGCTCCGGTACGTCTACCTTACCGACCAGTAGGAGGCCAGCTTAGGGTGAGAGCCTACGTCTTCCGCCGTCTGGCCTGGTTGCCTCTGATACTGCTCATCACCACCTTCATCACCTTCATGCTGGGCCGGTTCGGCCCTGGCGACCCGGTGGAAATCCTCATGGGCCAACACTCCGACCCCGAGGTCGTCGAGCGGATTCGGGATCAGCGGGGTCTGAACGACAACGTCATGCTCCAGTATGGCCGCTACCTGAAAAACGTGACCCGCGGCGACTTCGGCGAAAGCTACAAATACCGGGGCCGCACCGTTGGGGAATTGCTCAAGAAGAAGATGTGGGTGTCCGGCCAGCTGAATATCGCCGCGTTGATGATATCTGTGGGGTTGGGTATCCCGATCGGGCTTTTCGCCGCCCTGAAACAAGGGACGGTGTGGGACACCGCCTCCGTGGTGGCTACCCTGATCGGCCAATCGCTGCCGGTGTTCCTCACCGCCCCGTCTCTGCTGCTGGTTTTCGCCCTCAAACTGGATGTGCTGCCCACCCACGGCTGGGGCGGCTTCTTCGATACCAGGATTATCCTGCCCGCGGTGGCTATGGGTATCCCCGGTGTGGCCATCATGACCCGGCTGACCCGGGCCAGCACGTTGGATGTGGTTTCCCAGGACTATATACGGACCGCTCGGGCCAAGGGGCTGCCGGAGTGGATCGTGCGGAGCCGCCATATTCTCCGCAACTCGTTGATCCCCGTGGTGACCACCCTGGGATTCTCCCTGGCCGGCCTGGCGTTCACCTCTTTCATCGTGGAGCGGTTCTTCGGCATACCGGGGGTGGGCAGTCTGTTCATCGAAGCGATCTTCGCCAGGGACTATCCCATCATCAACGCAATCATCATCATCGGCACTACTCTCTTCGTGATGGCCAACCTGCTGGTGGACCTGATATACCCGGTGATGGACCCGCGCATCCGGCTGGGAGGCAGCTACGTTGCAGGGTGAGGCTCGGGCGGCCGTCCTGGAAATGCCCAAGCAGGGCCAGAGCTACTGGGCTCTCTCCCTGCGACGGCTGATGCGCAAGAAGCTTGGCGTCGCCTGCCTGGCCGTGATTTTGCTGATGTACGGTTCGGGCATCCTGGCCCCCGTGGTGTCGCCCCACGGCTACAACGACCAGGACCTGAGCATGGCTAAGCAGGGCCCCAGCCTGAGCCATCCCTTTGGGACCGACCGCCTGGGCCGGGACATCCTGTCGCGGATTATCTATGGCCTGAGGACCACGGTGATAATAACCGTGACCACCCTGGTCACCGGCAGCCTGGTGCTGGGCATTACCTTGGGTCTGGTGGCCGGCTACTTCGGCAAGGTCGTCGACACCATCATCATGCGGGCGGGAGAGGTGACCTCGGCCTTCCCGGAGATTTTCCTGGTTCTGATCATCGTCGCCACGGTGAAGCCGCCCGTCACCGAGTGGGTGCGCGGCATTGAGGAAACCGTTGGCTTCGATATCGTGCGGCTCGGGATCGTGGACTACATGGTCATCGCCCTGGCGCTGTCCATCTTCTCCTGGTTCGGCATGGCCCGGCTGGTGCGCGGCCAGGTGCTGCAGGTGCGGGAGAACCAGTACGTTGAGGCCGCCCGGGCCGTCGGCGTGTCCACTCCCCGGATTCTCTTGAGGCACGTGTTCCCCAACGTGATCGGACCGGTGATCGTGGTCAGCTCGGCGGGGCTGGCGGGCATCGCCGGGTCGGAGATCTTCCTTAGCTGGCTGGGCATCGGCATTCAGCCGCCGACCCCCAGCCTGGGGTTGATGATCTTCGAGAACGGCAGCATCTCGGTTCTGCGGACCAATCCCCACCTCCTGCTGTTCCCGGTGGGAACCCTGGCGCTGCTCCTGTTCACCTTCAACCTGCTGGGAGACGCGATGAACGACGCTTTTAACCCCCGCACCCGGTAGAGCAGGGGCACGCAGTCGCCAGAAGTGCCGGCCCCGGTAAATTGGGGCCGGTCAGAAGAGACGGCTCAGCCTTGCGCCCGCTGGCGGCGGAAGGCCCGGAACGAGAGCAACCCGAGCGGCCCACTGAGCAGCATCAGTGTGCCCAGGCCCACGGCGGCTCCGTCCCGGCCGAGCGGTGCGCTGCACCCCCCAGTCGAGGGCGCGCCGTCATCTTCGGCCCCGGTCGAGGCTACCTGGGTGGGCTCCGGAGTGGGCGTCGCCGTTTTCGTGGAAGTCGGCTCCGGTGCGGCAGTAGGCTCCTGCGTTGGCTCCGGGGTGGGAGCCGGGGTCGGCGACGGCGGCCCCTGAAGCCGGCGCCCCAACTCCTCGGGAGGCGGTAATGTCTCGATTCCCAAGGCTTCCCGCCACTCGGTGTCCAGCCCGTACTGGTCGAACCCGTATACTTGGGTCAGTGCCATGTCGATATCAAGGGTCTGCTGGATGACTTCCATCAGTTCGGCCATCTTTTCCGGCCCGTACCGGCTGATCAGGAGCCTCACCACCGACCCCCCCTGGCCGTAGGCGATGATAATGTCGTCAGGGGATCCGCCGAAGGCCCCCAGGTACCAAAGAGGCTTGAGCCGGCGGGTAAAGATTCCGTAGCGCAAGGCCGCATCGTAGCTGTCGGTTGGGTCGATGTTGCCGTACTCGGCCAGGCCTTCATTGAGCCAGGCCGGCACCTGGGAGACGGCCCGGCCGGCGGCTTCCGCCACTAGCAGGTGGGTGAATTCGTGGGAAACAGTGCCCTTGACCGTGGGGTCGAACCCGTGCACCAGCAGGACCCGCTCCTCGGTGAAGGCCATCCCCTGGGTCTGCAGCCCCTCCCGCACGGCTTGGGCCCGGAAAGGCAGCGCCCCGGACATGTGACGGTAGTTGTTGTAGGAGACGATGCGCAGGGGGTCGGTGGGCGTGATGCCCAATACGGGCACCATGAGTTCCATAGCCTCCTCAGCGGCCTCCAGAACGGTCCAGGCCCGCTGCTCCACGTACTCGCCGTAGTAGTAGACGGATATTAGGCCGGACGAAATCGTGAGCCAATCGAACCGGCTGTCAGCGTAGATGAACTCCTCGTCCGGGGTCCGGAGGACACCCCCCGCTGTGTTCCTAACTTCGAAGGAAAACTCAATCCGGGTGCCGGGCGGGTAGTACCCTGCTCCACCGCCACCGCTGCGCAAGATGGACTCTCCGGTTACCTCTTTCCCCGGCTCGAACTCCACCGACCGGTAGGCGCTCCGGCCGGACAGGTCCGCCTTCTTGATGAATACCCGGATCTCCTCAATTTCGTCGGAACTGCGGGCGGTGATGGAGAACATGATGCCGTCGGGAAACTGGCTTTCCGCCCCCGTGGACAACACTTCAATGTCCGGGGTGTGGGCCCGGACGGCGGCCCCGGGAACAAACAGTGCGCCCGCTGTTCCAAAAATCATGAGCAAAACCAACATCCGCACGTCGCCTCCTTCAGACCAAGTCTACCCCATACCTACGCCTTTGTCGAAGAAACAGACTCCTGGCGCCCGGCGTTGCAACCGTGCCGGCCCGGCCCGGCAGACCCTCCGCTGGGTCTGCTCCCCAGCGTGGTAACATGTTCGGTACCCCGTCCGGGCAGCAGAGTGCCGTCCCGGCCATTCCAGAGGTGGAGCGATGGCGAAGGTAACCCAGCGGTGCCATCAGGCCACGGGCCGCACCACGTTCATCTGCGACTTCTCCCCCCCTCGATCCGGAGACCCGGTGGTGCTGCGGCAGGCTGGCATCGATGCGGACTTTATCTCGGTGGCCTATAACCCGGGCAGGGCGGTGCGGGTCAACCCGGCGATGCTGGCGGCCGCGATCAAGCAGCACACGGGCCGAGACGTGTCGTTCACCCTGGCAACCCGAGA
The DNA here is from genome assembly GCA_964401855.1 of uncultured Dehalococcoidia bacterium. GTDB lineage: Bacteria > Chloroflexota > Dehalococcoidia > Lucifugimonadales > UBA3495 > CAJWBT01. Next base: position 13,919 of record CAYOAF010000062.1, on the reverse strand, counting down.
CATGAACCGGCTGGCGCTCCAGTCACAGTTGCTGGGGGCCCAGCTTCTGGGGGTGGAGAACGTCGTCGTGGTCCAGGGCGACCCGTTCACCGAGCGAGACCTGGCCCTAGTCAAGCCCGCCGGCGACATCACCTCCACCGGGCTGATCGAGGCCATCGCCGGGATGAACCAGGGCGTGGACTTTCGTGGCTCGCGGCTGCGGGCGCCAACCGGTTTCTGCACCGGCGCCACCGTGGACCTGGTCCGGGGGGTCCGGGATGAGGCCGAGTTGGCCCGTCGCAAGGTCCTGGCCGGGGCCCAGTTTCTGATCACCCAGCCCATTTTCGATGTGGAGGACGCCGCCCGTTTCCGCGACGCCTACGCCGGGGCGGCCGGTGAGCCGCTCGCCATCCCGGTATTCTTCGGCCTCCAGGTCCTGGAGCCGGAGGGCATCATCTTCAGCTCGGTGCCGGAGAGCGTGCGCCAGGAACTGGCCCGGGGCCGCTCGGGCGTGGACATCGCGTTGGAGCTATGCCGGAGGTTTCAGGAAAGCGGACTGCACGATATCTACCTTGTGCCGCCCATCCGGCGCGGCGGGGCGCGCGACTACCCGGCGGCCCAGGAGGTGCTGACCGGGGCCAGGCGCATTTGCTGACCCTTGAACGAGACGCCAAACATGGGTGAAGGTTGTGCCGGTGGGTCACCCCCCCTCTGTCCTCCCTTCGTAATGGGGGATGACACACCTTCATGGTTGTGGATGTTTGCGCTACCGCCGGCAGGCGGGCCGGTCAGCCGCCCCAGGGTAGGGGCGCGACGCCCTCGATGTCCGTCACCACGTCAACCAGCGCTGGCCGGCCGGAAGCCAACGCCTGTTCCAGAGCTCTCTGAATCTGGCCCGGCTGATCAACCCGGATACCGAAACAGCCCATGGTCTCGGCCAGGTGGGCAAAGTCCACCTCCCGGAACTGCCAGACCTCGTCCGAGTTGCCCGAGTACCCCTCGTAGACCTTCTCCGTCCCGCGTTTGTCCTGGTTCAGGGAGTGGTTGTTGTTGACCACGATGACGGCGTTTATCCCGTAGCGCGCCGCCGTCTCCAGCTCGGCGATGTGGTACCAGAGCCCGCCATCCCCGGTGAAGCACAATACCGGCCGGCCGGGAAGTGCGCACTTGGCGCCGAGGGCCGCAGAGAGGCCCCAACCCAGGGAGCCGGCGGCCCGGATGTAACCCTGGCCCGGTTGGTTCAGGTCCACCATGGCCCCGGTCCATATCCCGGCATGGCCGGTGTCCGCCACCAGGAGAGCGTCGGATGGCAGAAACTTCGTGAGTTCGGCGCAGAGGCGCTCCGGCCGTATGGGCACGGCCTCGGAGCCGACCAGAGAGGCCACCTCGTCCCGCCATTCCCGCACCAGCTCCTGGGCCCGGCCGACCCAACCGGCCCGCCCGGCCATCGGCTCCAGGGCTTCAATCAGCTGGACCAGGGTGGCCCTGGCGTCACCTTGCAACGCCACCTGGGTCGGGTAGCTGCGGCCCAGCTCCGATGGGTCGATGTCGATCTGGATCACTGGAGTGCCCGCGGGCGGTATCTTCCAGTTCAACGTAACCTGGTCCCCGGTGTGGCTGCCGATGAACAACACCAGGTCGGCCTCGGCCACCACCCGGTTGGCGCACCACCGGGAATAGGAGCCGCACACCCCGACCGACAGCGGGTGGTCGTCAGGTATGGCTCCCTTGGCGTTGAGGGAGGTTGCCACCGGAATGGACAGCAGCTCCGCCAGTTGCACGACCTGCTGCTGGGCCTGGGAGGCCGTGACCCCGCCGCCGGCCACGATGACCGGGCGCTGCGCCCCCGCCAGCGTCTGGGCCGCCTCCCGCACCCTTTCCGGCTCGGGCACGGGACGAAACGCGGGCCGCCGGGCAAAGGTCGCCTCTCCGATCACAGTCAGGTCACCTTCCGCTTCAACTATCAACTCGCCGGAGTTTCCCTGGAAATCCAGGTGGACCGGACCGGGGGCGCCGGAGGTGGCCTCCCGGAACGCCTGCCGGGTCAGGTGGGGCAACTGCTCGACGCTGTCCACCACCACACTGTACTTGGTGACGGCGCTGAAGGGTTGAGCGTGGGCGATCTCCTGGTACGAGTGGCGGTACTGGTGCATCAGGGGACGGTGCCCGGTGATGGCGACCACGGGGGACCCGCCCAGGTAGGCGTCCTGGAGCCCCGCCGCCAGGTTGGCCGCCCCCACCGACTGGGCCATGCATACCGACGGCCGGTCGGAGGCGCGGGCATACCCGTCGGCCATGTAGGCCGCCGCCTTTTCGCCGTGGGTCACGATGCGCCGGATGCCCACTCGTTCCATCTCCAGCAACGCTCTCCGGACGACGGCTGGTACGAAGAAAGCGTGAGTGACCCCATACCCTTTCATGGTCTCCGCCAGGAACTGACCCCCGGTCATCTTTGGCATGGCTTGACCTCCGTGAGAAGACTCCGCTTTGCAGCCAACTGGGAACAGTCCCCGGTGCGCCGGCACTGCACCGCCTCGGACAAAACAACCTGTCCCGCCCACACCGGTGCGCCGCCGAATCTGTATCCCGTCGCAGCCCAGCAGGTCCCGATCTATCGAGGAAGCACCGGCTGGATTGGCCCTGGCGGAAAGCCGGGCTGCCGGTGTACCGTCTTGTAAATAGCTTTACATCGGCAAAATCGGGCGACATTCTGTTCCCGCGATCGTCTTTCCGGCGGAGGCCGGAATCCAGAGAAGCGCCAACTGGTTCCCGGCTTCCGCCGGAAAGACGGACCGGGTATCGAGCCGTTCACGAGACAGCGGACTGGTGCTCGGTCAACTTGGTTTTGGGAGAATGTCATCGGAGGAGTCCTTCCGCGGAAGGATGACGAAGAATCTCAGCGCAGCAACGAGAGTTTTCGCGGAGTTTATCCTGAGTGAAGGCGAAGGGCTCAGAATGGCATTGGTCACTTCTACCTGGACAGGGTGCTCGGGTTATTTGCGAGCGGTCAGCGGTCAGCTTTCAGGTTCCCCGTCCCTGGTCCGGCTTAGGTGGCTGGCCGGAACTTGGGCAGGCTGATGTTCTCGTTCAGGTCGTCGAAAACCACCTCGAGGGCCATGCCCACCTTGATGCTCGCGGGATCGGGCTTCACATCCACCAGGTTGGTGGGCATGCGGGCGCCTTCCTCCAGCTCAACGATGGCGCAGACGAAAGGGGCCCGGTCGCGGAAGGCGGGCGAGGGTCCTCGGTGGGCTATGCAAAAGGTGTGCAGGGTGCCCCGGCCGCTGCTGTGTATCCAATCAGTGTCTCGGGAGAAGCACCCGGGGCAGATGTCCCTGGGGTAGAAATAGGTACTGTCACAGGCCTTGCAGTGGCGCAGCCACAGCTCGTGGTCCTTGCATTTCTGCCAGTAAAAATCCGACTCGGGCTGGGGTACCGGCGGTGGTATGGGCGGCAGTTCCTGGGATTGCTGGGTCATGTCCCGCTCTCCTGGGCTTCTGAATAGGCTCAGCGCACTTAGAGGATAGGGACAAAAGGAACAGCCGTCAAGGTTGACCGGGGCGCGGTCGCGCGCGGGCCGGGGGAGACGCGGCCGGCGGCGGTTGCGTCTCCTGCGGCCATGGGCTATTGTGAGGGACACAAAAGGGCCGGCGGTATTTGGCTGGAGGTTTCTTTATGCGTGTTGCGGTCATGGGGGCCGGCGGCGTGGGCGGCTACTTCGGGGGGATGTTGTCCCGCGGGGGCAACCAGGTGACGTTGGTCGCCAGGGGCCTTCACCTGGGCGCTATCTCCGCCCAGGGGCTCACCCTCATCACGGACCAAGAACGGCTGACCGTTGACTGCGACTCGACCGACGATCCGCGACAGGTCGGGACGGCGGACCTGGTGCTGCTGGCGGTGAAGACCTACCACAACGCTCAGGCCATCGCCGCGATGCTGCCCATGGTTGGCCCGAACACCATGGTGCTCTGTCTACAGAACGGCATCGACAGCTACCAGGCCGCCGTTGCCGGTGTGGGGCCGGAGAAAGTGCTCCCCGGCGCCGCGTACATCGAGGCCAGGATCCAGGAGCCGGGGGTGGTCAAGCAGACCGGTAAGGTGGTCCGCATCGTTTTCGGGGAGTTGGACGGCAGCGATTCGGAACGGGGAAAGCAGATTTTGCAAGCCCTGGAACAGTCAGGGGTTCCCGCCCAGTTCGTCTCCGATATCCATAAGACCCTCTGGACCAAGTTCCTCTTCATCGCCAGCGTGGCCGGTGTGACCAGCCTGTCGCGGGAGTCGATGGCCGAGCTGGCGCCGCGTCCCGAGTGGCGTCCGGTGATTCTGGGATGCATGGAGGAGGTGGAGGCGGTGGCCCGAGCTTCCGGTGTGGACCTGGACCCCGGGATTGTGGAGCGGACCATGGACTACATCGAGGCCAATCTGGTGCAGATGCACGCCTCGATGCACGCCGACATCATGGCGGGACGCCCGCTGGAAGTGGAGGCGCTCAACGGTGCGGTGGTCCGGGCGGGGAAGGCGGCCGGAGTGCCAACGCCCATCAACGACATCATCTACGCCATGCTCAAGCCCTTTGAAAAAGGTGCAAGCCGTCTACCCCAAAACCCCGGTGGCCATGAGCGCCCCCCAGCCGAAGAGCAGCAGTCCGGTCCCCCGGCTGAACCGGCGGCCCCCCGGCGCGACCTTCTCCAATAGAACGAAGGCGGCCAGGGCGGCGATCCACAGCAGGTTCATCACCCCCAGGACGAACAGAAGGCCCATCAGTGTCCAGCAGCAGCCCACGCAGTAGGCGCCGTGGCGCAGCCCCATCCTCAGGGCGCCCCCCGTCCCCTCTCGCCAGTCACTCATGAGAAAACCCAGGGGTGAGCGGCAATGAGTCAGGCACGCGGACTTTAATGGGCTCCACTGGAAAGCCCCTGCTGTCATGAGGAGGGCTCCGCCAAGGTAGGAGCTGGTGCTTGTTCCCATCATGGAGGAGAGCAGGAAGTTGGCGTGGAGGCCCCAATTGGCCAGCGTGGCCGCGGCGGAAAACCCGGACCAGACCAACAGGTACCCCGACAGAAACACCCCGGTGGGCACGTAGGGGTGTTCCTGTTCGCGGCGCACCAGGACTGCAGTTGAGCCATGGTCATGTCCATGCTGCCGTTGCCCTGGGCCAGGAAGACCGTGTAGGCCCAGGCCAGTGCCGCGACCGCCACAACCACCGGCCAGCACCACCACGCGGTCGCGCTTCAGCACCGCCTCAATTGGGTTTGCTTGTTGCATCGCCGGGCTTCCCTACGGCCCGAACATCTCCACCGGGGCGTAGTAGCCGTTCTTGCCCGTGTTGTCCCAGAACAAGCTGTAGTCACTGAACTTATGGGCAACTGTTCTGGCGATGGTGCGCGGGGTGTAGCCCCGCTCCCCGGAGCGGGGGTCGTTGACCAGGGTGGCGACCTCATCAGGGCGAGCGGCTGGCACCGCCTCTATTTCCATATCCAGTGCGTCGGGGATAGTTACCCGGCGGCGCCGGCCGGCTATCTCATAGCTGATGGGGACGGCCTTGACGCCCAATAAGGTGCCCGTCAGGTTCTTGCGGCGGGCGGGCCGCCCGCGTCGCCGGAGGCGATGAGCCGCAGCGCCTCCTTTTGCTGCTCCGTCCCCAGCTCGTCGATGTATTTCGCCACCGTCCAGTTGCCATCACCCATCTGCTTGGACGTACGGACAACCGTGGCGAAATTGAGTCCGTCCAGGGGCATGTCGCCGTACCGGCCGGTGCTGATATGCCACGCCAGGGCCACATCGCACGTGTCGTAATGAGCCGGGGATCCGAAAACGCAAGGACAGTTGACCTCGCAGTTGCACGACTCGAAGTAATTGCCGCTAAAGCTCCAGGGCTTGATATCCGCCTGTACCATTCTGTGTCCCCTTATCTACACGTTGCCATTACCGCAGGCCTATTCTACTGATCGTTGCATTGACTGCTAAACTCAATCCAAGGCATCGATCGTGAACAAATCTCCCCTCAGTCCCCCTTTGCCAATTGGGGAATAGGGGGATTTGCTCGTCGCAAGGTTTGCCCCCCCCGATAAATCGAGGTAGGGTTCAAGAAGTTGTGCATCGGCCGGTAAGCCGGGCAACTATGCCCTGGCCCGAGCCCCTTCGGGATAGGGGAAGCATACGGAGGGCTTGCTGGCGTTTCAAGCCGGGAGGGGGCGTGCGTTGACCGCTCACTAGCCTGAAGGTAACATGGGGTCAAGAGCATGTTCGTGGGTATAAATGCAGGTCACCACCAAGGCTAGTGAGTCGCGGCGAGGCAGCCGCATTTTTTATGGCTGGTGGATAGTCGCCGTCACCTCGTTCCAGGGGATGTTCGGTAACGGCGCCATCTCCAGCGGGTTTCCGATATTCTTTGAGCCGATCCGGCAGGAATTGGGGATCGGCTACGCCTCCATGTCCCTGGTGCTCAGCCTGGCCCGGGCGGAGGGCGGCATGGGCGGCCCCCTGGTCGGCTGGCTGGTGGACAAGTTTGGCGGCCGGCCCATGATTCTGTTCGGCGGGTTGACCGCCGGCGTTGGATTGGTCCTGGTTTCCCGAGCGGACAGCTACTGGGCATTCGTCTTGCTTTTCGTCGGCGTGGTCTCGGTCGGCAAGACCGCGGGCTTGGGCCAGACCCTGATGGCTACGGTCAACCAGTGGTTCATCCGCCGCAAGGCGGTCGCCATGTCGGTGTTGATGACCGCCTTCGCGGGCGGCGGGGCCATCGTGGTGCCCCTGCTGCACCTGGGCATCGCCAGCGTGGGGTGGCGGGATACCCTGTTGTACACTGGAATCTTCATCGGTTTGTTGACCTTGCCGGTGGCCCTGGTGGTCCGGAGCAGGCCGGAGGACATGGGGTTGCGGCCTGATGGCGATGCCGCGCCGGTGGTCGAGAGGCAAGGTGGGCAGGCAGAGGCCAGGGTCCGCCGGGAACAAGTGGAGTTCACCGTTCGCGAGGCCATCCGCACCCGGGTCTTCTGGTTCATGCTCTTTGGAGTCGTGGCACGGGTGTCGGCCACCAACGCCATCATAATCCACATATTCCCCTTGTTAGAGGGCGAAGGATTGACATCCCGCGACGCGGCCGTTTACGTGGCGGTGATGTTCTTCATGGCGATACCGTTGCGCTTCATCCTGGGCGTCGCCGGTGGCCGCATGTCTCCGCGCAAGCTGCTTTTTGCGGGGATGAACCTTGGGGCCCTGGGATTGCTGGCGCTGCGAGGGTTGGATGGAACGCCGGGGGTTGTAATCTTCATCCTGACCTTCGGAGTGGTGGAGGGTGTCACCGCGGTCAACTGGATCATGTTGGGCGATTATTTTGGCCGGAGCCGTTTCGCCAGCTTGATGGGGTTTATGAGCCTGTTTCATAACGGGGGAATGTTCGTCGCTCCCATCTTCAGCGGATGGGTGAGAGACCAGACGGGGAGCTACAATCTGGTGCTGATCGCCTTTGCACCCTTGTTCATGTTCAGTGGCCTGATGTTCTTGCTGGCTCGCCGGCCGCCACCGCCGCCGAAGCGCATCGAAGAACGGGAGCAATCGACTGCATCCGGCTGATATCCGGCCCACAGGGGCCTCTTCCAATTTCCAAGTGATACTGGCCCGTGGGTCAGAGTGAATCTGCGTTTGCCCTCACCCAGGGGCGCCGGTTGCCGCGATTTGGTCCGAGTGATACCATATTGCACCTAGGAGGTGGCCAATTGGAATGGATTGATTATGCCGCACCAAAGACCATCACCGAAGCCGTAGGGCTTTTGGCCTCCAAGAAGAACCGGGCTATGGTTATGGCCGGCGCCACCGACATCCTGGTCCAGATGCGGGCCGGGCGTCGCAGCGCCGGTCTTTTGGTTGACGTTAAGGATATCCCGGAGCTTAACCAGATCTCCTATGATCCCCAGAAGGGCCTGATGTTGGGTGCGGCGGTGCCCTGTTTCCGCATCTATGGAAACCAGGTGGTGACCTCGACCTACCCGGGGCTCATCGATGCTGTGTCCTCGATTGGCGGAGTCCAGATTCAGGGCCGGGCCAGCGTCGGCGGCAACCTGTGCAACGCCGCGCCCAGCGGAGACTCCATACCCCCGGTCATCGTGCTGGGTGGAGTATGTCACATCGTCGGGCTCGGCGGCCGTCGTCAGCTGCCTGCCGAAGAGTTTTGCACCGGGCCGGGCCAGAACGCGTTGCAGCCCAGTGAAATCCTGGTGTCTATCAACCTTCCGCCGCCTCAGGCCCATTCCGGCGCCAGCTACCTGCGCTTCACTCCCCGCAACGAGATGGATATCGCTGTCGCCGGTGTGGGATGCTCTGTGGTGTTGGATGCTTCGGGCGAAAACGTCGTCTCGGCCCGAATCGCTCTGTCGGCGGTGGCGCCCACGCCGGTGCTGGCCAGGGAAGCCGGCGATAGCATGGCGGGCAAACCGGTCTCCGACGCGAGCATTCTGGAGGCAACGGAGAAGGCGATGGCCGCCGCCAAGCCCATCGACGACATGCGGGGCACCATCCGCCAGCGTATTCACCTGGTGGGGATCCTAACCCGACGCAGCCTGAACACCGCTATTCAACGCGCCAGGGGGAATTAACATGCCCGGAGTGGTTCACGTTCAGACGGCCATCAATGGGGAATCAGTCGATTTTCTGTGTGAGCCCCGCCAGAGCTTGCTCGAGGTCCTGCGCGATGTGTTGGGCATGACCGGCAGCAAGGAAGGCTGCAACGACGGAAATTGCGGGGCTTGCACCGTGATCTTCGACGGCCGGATCGTCGATTCCTGTCTGGTCCTGGCCGTGGAAGCCCAGGGCAAAGAGGTCACCACCATCGAAGGCCTGGCTACCCCCGAGGGGCTCCACCCGCTGCAGCAGGCTTTCCTGGAGCATGCCGCCCTACAGTGCGGGTTCTGCACCCCCGGGTTCATCATCGCTGCCAAGGGCTTGCTGGACCGGGAACCCGATGTAGATGAAGCCCGCGTTCGGCACTGGCTGGCAGGCAACCTGTGCCGTTGCACCGGCTACGACAAGATCGTCCGTGCCGTGCTGGATGCCAGCGTCAAGATGAAATCAAGGTGACGGATTAGTGGCCTCCAACGTGGTCCTATCCCAAATTGAGTACCGGGTCGTTGGAAAGCGCCTCGCCCGTCCCGACGGTGTGGACAAGGTCACCGGCCGCGCTCAATACGGCGGCGATATCAAGCTTGCCGGGCTCTTGCACGGGAAGGTCCTGCGCAGCCCTCACGCCCACGCGAGGATCAAGTCCATCGACACCAGCCAGGCGAAAGCCCACCCCGGCGTCAAGGCTGTTGTTACCGCGGGCGACCTGCCCTTCGCTTCCCTGACCCGAGAACAACTGGGGAGTGATTTCCAAAAGCTCAAGTTTGCCAGCGACCATGTGTTAGCCAGCGACAAGGTCCTGTTCAAGGGCCATGGCGTTGCCGCGGTGGCCGCCATCAGTCCCCATGTGGCCGGGGAAGCGGCAAAGCTCATCAAGGTGGAGTACGAGGAGTTGCCCGCCGTGATGGATGTCCTCGAAGCCATGGAGGAGGACGCTCCGCTGCTCCATGAAGACCTCCATACCTCGTTCTTGGGTGAGACCTCCGAGCGGCCCAGCAACATCGCCGCCCACCTTACCGCCGAAATGGGCAACCTGGAGCGGGGCTTCGCCCAGGCTGACGTAATCGTGGAACGGGAGTGCCGGACGGCCTCGGTGCATCAGGGCTACATCGAGCCCCAAAACGGGACCGCCTATTGGAGCGTCGACGGTCAGTTGGAGATCTGGTCCAGCACCCAGGGGGCCTTTGCGGTGCGGGCCGACGTGGCCGATGTGCTGCGCCACCCGGTGTCCAAGATCAAGGTCACTCCCATGGAGGTGGGCGGCGCCTTCGGAGGCAAACTGCCGGCTTACTTGGAGCCACTGGCGGCCCTTTTGTCCCGGAAAACCGGCCAGCCGGTCAAGCTGGTGATGACCCGCTCCGAGATTTTCGAGGGTACCGGTCCGGCGCCCGGCGCCTGGGCCAAGGTGAAAATGGGGGCCACAAAAGACGGCAGGATTACCGCCTGTCAGGTCACCCTGGCCTACGAGGCCGGGGCCTACCCCGGCGGGCCTGCGGCGCAGGGCATCGGGTGCTCCATCGCCTGCTACGACACTCCCAGCGGGCGGATCGACACCTACGACGTGGTGGTGAACAAGCCTAAGTCCGCCCCCTACCGGGCTCCCGGCGGCCCTCAGGCAATCTTCGCGGTGGAGTCGGCGGCGGACGAGGTCTGCCAGAAATTGGGAATGGACCCCATCGAGTTCCGCTTGCTCAACGCTTCCAGGGAGGGCACCCGCCGCATCGAGGGACGGGTCTTCCGGCGCATCGGCCTGGTGGAATGTCTGGAGGCCGCCCGGAGCCACGATCACTACAAGACGCCCCTCATCGGCAAGAACCGCGGGCGAGGCGTGGCCTGCGGGTTCTGGAACAACCGGGGGTTCATCTCCAGCTGCAACATTACCGTCAACTCGGATGGCTCGGTGAGCGTGGCGACGGGTTCAGTGGACGTCAGCGGCACCAGAGGCACGGTCGCCCAGCAGACCGCCGAGGTGCTGGGGATCGACTACGAAGACGTGCGGCCCACCGTCGTGGACACCGACTCCGTCGGCTACACCTTCGTGAGCGGCGGCAGCCGAACCACCTTCGCCACCGGATTGGCCGCCATCCAAGCTTGCGAGGAAGTGAAACAACAGATGGTGGAGCGGGCGGCCAGAATCTGGGAGACATCGGCCGAGGATGTGGAGTACGTGGACGGCGTGATACGTCACAAGTCGGACCCGGAGCTGCGGTTGACCTTCGAGGAACTGGCTCGCCGGCTGCTGTCCACCGGCGGCGCCATTACCGGGAAGTGCAACATCGACCCCTCCGGCGAAGGCAACGCTTTCGGCGTTCACCTGGTGGATGTGGAGGTCGACCCGGAGACGGGCAATACGGATATCCTGCGCTATACCGTGATCCAGGACGTGGGCAAGGCCGTACATCCCGGCTACGTCGAGGGTCAGATGCAGGGTGGCGCGGCCCAGGGTATCGGCTGGGCGTTGAGCGAAGAGTATTTCTTCAACGACCGAGGCCAGATGATGAACCCAACCTTTCTGGACTACCGAATCCCCACCATCCTTGACCTGCCAATGATCGACACCGTGATCGTGGAGGTCGCCAACTCGGGCCACCCTTATGGGGTACGCGGCGTGGGTGAGAACCCCATCGTCGCGCCGCTGGCGGCCGTCGCCAACGCCGTTTCTCACGCCGCCGGCGTTCGGATGGACAGCCTGCCCATGAGCCCCGGCAAGGTCCTGGAGGCCCTGGGCGGATAGGCTGGGGGAGCGGCCGGGCCACGACATAAGCGGGTCCTCAAAGGACCCCGGCCTGTCAGCCGTCAGCCGTCAGCCGATGCCCTGCCTGATCGCTGATAGTTGACAGCTGACAGCAGGAGAGCCTCGCCGTGGCCACAGTGTTCATACCCACCATGCTCCAGACCATGACCGGAGAGGTCAAGCAGGTCGATGTTGCGGCGGGAAACGTCCGCCAGGTTATCGACCGGCTGGACCAGTTGTTCCCGGGGTTGAAGGACCGGCTTGTGGTGGAAGGGCGAATCAGACCTGGCCTGGCCGTGGCTATCGACAGCGAGGTTGCCCGGATGGGCCTGTTGGATAAGGTGGGTGACAACAGCGAGGTCCACTTCGTCCCCGCCATCGGCGGCGGTGCCCCGTAGTGTTCCCCTGTAGTGTTCCCCTGTAGTGTTCCAAGGATGTTTTGGCGTTATCACTTGGCAGCCGCGACGGCTCGTGTGGCAGAGGGGTTCTCTGCGGCGGGACCGAGGGCGGGCAATATTGACTCGGTGCGTGACCGGCTCGTAAGATGGTGTGATGAGTGTGGTAGAGGCGATACTGCCTTGACGGAGCGAAGAGCCAGACCCCGGTTGGAAACCTTGGTGTCGGCTGGAGGAGTGGTCTATCGACAGGTGGACGGACTGACTGAAGTGGTTCTCTGCGGCCTGGTCATGCCCGCCGCGGGCGGCCGTGCTTGGGCCCAACGGCGGTCCAAGGTTACCGGCGCTTCGGGCGAAAGAGTCCGCTGGAGCCTGGCCAAGGGCACTCCCGACCCCGGAGAATCCCTGGAAGAGACGGCCCTGCGGGAGGTCCGGGAGGAAACAGGCCTGGAAGTGGAGATCAAATCACCGCTGGGCAGCATCGAGTATTGGTTTGCGGGTTACGAAGCGGATGTACGGTATCATAAGACTGTGCATTTCTATTTGATGAAAACCGTCGGCGGGGATACGAGCCTCCACGACCCGGAGTTCGACGTGGTGCAATGGTTTCCGGTAGACGAGGCCTTGACCGTTATATCCTACCCCAACGAAGCCGGTATCCTGCGCCGGGCGCTGGAGAACATCGGGAAACCCAAGGGAGATGGCTAGAATGGTGGAACTCCAGGGTGCCCGGGTGGTGCTGCGGGACAAGCGTCCGGAGGACGCGGCGCAGGACTACATGTGGCGCAGCGACCCCGAGCTGGCGAGCCTGGACGCAGCCTTTCCTCTAACCATGAGCTTCGATCACTACCTGAAGGTCTTCCAGGACCAGTTGCGGTTTCCCACCCCCGGCTCCCATCACTTTTCCACCGAGACTACCGATGGCAAGTTCATCGGCAACTGCATGTACTATGACCTGGACAGCGTGAACCTGGAAACCGAGTTGGGTATAGTCATCGGAGACCGGGAGTACTGGAGTAACGCCTACGGGTACGACGTGGTCACCACCCTGCTGGATTACCTCTTCTCCGAGAAGAAGCTGAAGCGGGTCTACCTGCATACCCTGGAATGGAATGTGCGCGCCCAGCGCTGTTTCGAGAAGTGCGGATTCACCCCGGTCAGGCGGGTCCGCCGCCTTTCCCGGGACTTCATTTTGATGGAGGTGTGGCGGGCAGGCTGGTTCGAAAAGGCGGAGGAGCGCCTGGCTGCCCGGTGGCAACATCGGAATGATGACGGAAGGTCCCCCTAGCCCAACTGCGCAGCCTCGCGGGCCGCGGCCAAGGCCTCCGGCAGGCGGATTGCGTTGACGTACAGGGCGCGGCCCAGGATGGCCCCCTCGACGCCGGTGCCGGCCAGACGCCGGACGTGTTTCAGTTCGGTGACGCCGCCCGAGGCCAGGACCGCCATTCCAGTGTCCCGCACCAGCTGTTCGTTGGCGGCGAAGTTGGGCTCGGTCATGGTCCCGTCCCGGGAAATGTCGGTGTAGAGCAGGCGGCGTACCCCCAGCTCGGCCATTTGGAGCGCCAACTCCAGGGCGCTCAGGGGGCTCCCCTCGGTCCAGCCCTTGATGGCCACCCGGCCGTCCCGGGCGTCCACCGCCACCACCACCCGGCCGCTGCCGTGCTCCCGGCAAAGGCCCTCAACCAGGGAAGGCTCCTGGACCGCCGCGGTGCCGATGACGATCCGGTCCGCGCCCGCCGCCAGCAGATTTTCGGCGGTCTCCTCGTCCCGGATCCCGCCTCCGATCTGGACCGGTATGGCCAGCCGCTGGATGATCTGGCTGATGATCTCCAGGTTGGCCGGCTTGCCCTGGAGGGCGCCGTCCAGGTCCACCAGGTGCAGCCGGGGCGCCCCCTGCCGCTGCCAGCCCAGGGCCACCGACACGGGGTCGCCGGAGTACACGGTCTCCCGCCGGTAGTCGCCCTGGTACAGGCGGACGCAGCGGCCCGACCTCAGGTCGATGGAGGGGATGACTTCCATGGGACTCACAAGGGGACTCACAAGCTGACCGCTTGGTGTTGATTGGCGAGGGCGACAAAGTTTTCGTAGATGCGCAGGCCGAGACCGGCGCTCTTCTCGGGGTGGAACTGGGTGGCCACCAGGTTGCCCTGGGCGTACACGCTGCAAAAGGGGACCCCGTAATCGGTGACACCGGC
>CAYOAF010000061.1:0-10532 GCA_964401855.1 uncultured Dehalococcoidia bacterium | reverse complement strand
GATGACCGGGCCATATTGAGTTTCTTCGCGTCCTGTCAGCGTCTGAGCAGCGAGGGGAAGACCATCCTCGTGGTGGCCCAAACGGCGTCCTTTGACGAGCACCTGACCCGCCGGCTTCACGCGCTGTGCAATAACCACATCAGTATTGGTACAGAGATGTTCAGGCAGAAGTTTGTGAATGTGCTGCAGGTGCTCAAAGCAGGTAACGTGGACCTGCGCACCGATAACAGGATCACCTTCAATGTAACGCCCGAGGCGGGAATCACGGTTATCCCCATGTCCCGGGTCAGCGCCTAGCGACGGGGCACGCGGGTGCTGCCTCCAAGACATAACTGCAGCCGGGAAAGCACCCAACACCTGGGCTTTTCACCTTGGCTGTACGATGCCATTGGAAAGCCGGTGAAACGGCAATCGGAAGTTACCTTCTGTTGCTCAAGGTGTCCTCCAGAATCCGGAGGCCCGTTCCCATGATCCCGGCATTGGATTGCCGCAACTCAGGCGGTCAACTGAACGGGATTCCAACGCTCCACAGGGTGGGGCGAAGGCTGCTGCGGTGGGCCAGCCAGACGAACTGGCCTCGCCACAATCCGGGCCCAGGGCCACGCCCCGGTGGCAGCCGCTCTTCTTCTTCATCCTCAATGGCGAAGCCAGGAGACAGCCCAGCCTGGGCAAAACCACCGTTCACGCTTCCTCGCCGAACATTGCCGCCGTGTTCACATACGCGCCCACCTTGATGGCCTTGCCGGGTTGGAATTGGACGGGATCGCGAGCCGGGTATCACCGCCGGAGAGCCAGGCGGGCGAGGCGAGCCCGGGATAGCGGGAAGTGGCTGGACTGCAAACAACCCGTGCGAAGCCGCACCGCTACCACATAGACCAACTCCAGCGTGGTTGGACTATAATTGGGTTGAGTGAGGACGGAACGGGTCCCGATGGCTGAAGAAGAAGGAAAACAAGAGGAAGAAAAGCTGGAGACCTCTCCAGAGGGCGAGGCCCCGGGCAGCATTACGTTGGACCAGGCCCGGGAGTTGGCGCTTCAACACGCCCAGGCCACCGCAGGCTTTTACGGGTCTCGGTTCCAACAGCACGACTTCGTTTGGGAGGTGGTAAGCCAGGAGGACAGAGGGTACTACTACGACATAAGACTCTCCTTCCAGCCCGCCGGCCGGTTCAGGGGCAAGCCCGGTGTCGAGCGGTTCATAGTTGACAAAACGGGCACAATTGAGGTCCGCCTGGTCTTGGTTGAGCCTTCGGGCCTGAGCCGGCCGTCCAAGGGAAAACCCCGGTCACTGCTTCTGGCCGGCTTGACCTTCATCGTAATTGCCGGGATGGCATTGGCAGCCGTGTACGTGACGGGCATCCTTGATGCCGACCCGGAGCCCCCTCCGCCAACCCCAATGCCTGTTTCCTCGCCTGAACCGCCGGCAACTGCGGTCCCGGCCGCGCCTACCCCTACCGCAACTGCGATACCCACCCCGGTCCCCACCGTTCCGGTCACTCCGGCATCAACAGCCGTCACCACGCCGGTCCCACCAACAGCCATACCCGCACCGGCGCCTTCACCTTCGCCCACGGCCGCAGTCGCGCCGCCCATGGTTACCCCCACGCCCACCCCCACGCCTGCTCCCATACCGGGGCCGACGCCGGCGCCAACACCTACGCCGACCACCGAACCGGCGCCCACCGCTGTACCTACCTCCGCTCCCGCGCCCACCCCAACACCCACGCCCACCCCAATACCGGCGCCTACGGCGATCCCCGGACCTTCAATCCGCCTCTCGCCGGCCTCCAGCGTAAGGACTAGCAATGTGACGGTTACGGGTGAAGGCTTCACCCCCTCCGGAACCGCAACGGTGAAATACGCCGGCGCCATTGTGGCGGCCAGCAAAACGGACCGCGTCGGCGCTTTCGACACCCTTTTCATCGTGCCGCTTTCCGCCGCGACTGGAGCCGCCCACACCGTGGAAGCCATTGACGATGTCACAGGCCGCACTGTGTCAGTCGACCATTGGGTGCCTCCTCCGAGCATTTCCCTGGAGCCAACACAAGGATTTCCTGGCGAGGCTATCACCATAACGGGCCAGGGATTTCTACCTTCCACTTTCGTAAAGCCGATCTCCTTTTTTGGGGTGGATATTACGAGGTATCCCTACGTCGCCACCGACAGCTCCGGGGCATTCGAGGTCCGGCTGGCCGTTCCGAAAGTACGCAGCATTGACGTTACGGTCTCCGCCACCGCTGGGGAAAGTGTGGCCAGGGCTTCGTTCAAGGTCCTCCCAGAAACGGTTGCGCTGACACCATCGGCGGGTCCTCCGAACACGACCGTGATCGTTGAGGGGTGGGGCTTCCCCGCTTCGTCAGACATCGAGTCACTGAGCGTGGGCGGGTTCGACCTCCTGGCCGACGCCACGAACCTGAGGGCCGTCCCCGGTTTCGTGACATCGATTTGGGGCTCATTCATTATCGAGGTAACGGTCCCGGAGATAGACGCCGGGGATGTTGAGGTAACCGCTGAAGTAGCGGGGGTCAGCGCTGGAGCGAATCTGACTGTCCCGCCAATCGTGCTCGATCTGGTGCCGGCCAAAGGCGCCGTATTCGCTCCCGTGATTGTTAGAGGCAGCGGCTTTCCCGCGTCCACAGCGGTGACAACGGCCACCATAAAGGGAGTCCGGGTCCTGGGCACCCATAGCCCCAGGACGGACGAGGATGGAGCGTTCGAGTTGAACTTGGTGGTCCCCGCAATACCCGCCGGGCCCACCGAGATCTCGGTAACGGTGGGGAATATCTCGTTCAGCTCGGATTTCACGGTGATTCCCTGATCTTATTGCCCGAGCCATGGCGTCAATTGGAGCCTGACGGGCATCCAGGAGATGGAGCCCGCCTGGCCGTCTTACCCCTCGGGTGGGTCAATCAGATGTGGCCGGCTTCCCGGCCATGACGCCGGTGAAGAACTCCCCGGCCAGCCGGTTGAACACCTCCGGCTGCTCGAAATAGGTGCTGTGGGCCGACCCCTGCACAATCTCTAGCCCGGATCCGGGAATCAGCCGTTGGAGTGCCCGGATCGCCCTGACCGGGTGAATCAGGCTCTCCGCCCCGACGATCAGCAGCGTGGGAACGGCCAGCCTGGCAAGGTCCGCGGCTTGGGGCCCGCCAGCGCCATGGGACGCCGTTCTTATGTCTAGGTTCAAATCCGGATTGAGCGCGGCGATTTCCTGGTAGAGGAAGGTCCGGTCCGGATGCTGGTCGACGAAACTGGTGGCAAGCGTCCGCGGCACATCATCGGCCGGTATGCGGTCAAGACTCGTTAACGCCTCCACCACCGATGGGTCATCCGCGCCGCCGGTGCTGTTACCCAGAATCAGGCCCAGACTCCGTTCCGGGTAGGCCAGGGCAAACCCCAGACAAGCTAGACCGCCCAGAGCGTGGGCCACCAGAAAGGCGCGCTCCACTCCCAGGTAGTCCAGCAATTGCCTCAGGTCCTCCACGAAGGCGCTGATTCCCGGGCCGCCCGGCGGTTCCACCGAGGCGCCATACCCCCGAAGGTCGAAGGTGATGCAGCGGTAGTCCTTGCGGAAGACCGGCACCTGCTGCCACCAACTGAGGTGGTTACCCGCCCGCTGGTGGGCGAACGCTATCGCCGGCCCCTCGCCGTGGGACTCGTAGTAAAGCTCGATGCCGTTGACCGGCGCTTTGGGCATGGTCCACCCCCTAAAAGGTGAAATTCAAGGCCGGCCCGAAGACCGCTGAGCCGCCGAGCCAACTGAGACAGAAACGGATATGGATGAGTTTTTCATGCCGCTCGATTGCTCGGCGGTTTCCGCAGTGCGACCACCCGGACATGCCCCGATTCTAGCAAACCGCGTGGAGCCGTGTCGTCCGGCGTCGGCCCTTCGCAGGGCCATACCGGTCAGGACGGCGTTGACTCAAACCGCCATGATGCACTTGTGATCCCGTCGACCACCAACGACGGGGCCGTTTGTGATGACGGAAAGTGTAGCATCGACCTGGCATCTGGTGGCGACGGTCATGGCGTTTAGACGGGCCCAGGGCTTCACCTCATCAGCCCGGACCCGGAAAAGGGGCGGTCGACGAAGAGGCCGAAACTCGTTAGGTGTACAAATAGGCGGCCTCGGCGCCAAGCTGGTACATTCACCATGTCGCACAGGGCTGAACTCACCCGGTGACGGCTTGCGGTTCAGCCGCAAACGGGCCGGAGCCAACGGACGAGGGAGCTAGAGCCAGCCATCGAATGGCCGGCGGCCCCGCTTAGCCAGCTCAACCCGACAGAGGATCTAGACACCGGTCGAGCGTTGTAATGAGATACTTTAGTCCGACATATTTCTTCATAGAATTGGTCCTGCTCCTGCCGATCAAGATAGCCGCGTTGATCCCCATCCTGGTCTTTGCGCTTCCCTACACCGCCTGCAGTCTGTTCGGGAAATCCTTCGACTACCGGCTACAACGAGACGCCAACGCCATCGAAAAGGTTCACCGCACGTGGTTTTGGCGGGGGAACTGGAGGCAATTCTGGCTCGGGCCTCGATATGACATCGTCAGGCAGTTAGAGGAACCGAACTGAGGCCAGGGCCACCCACCTTCTTCGCTGGCCCCTCCCATGGGGCGGGTATTCCCATGACGAAGCCGGGAGCGCGGAATGACCGGCCGGCTGTGGCCGGTTTGATGTCGGCCCCCGATTTCAGCCTCTGAACCGGGACACCCCCACGGCAGTTACACCGCATTTGGCCGGTCCAGGCAGACTCGAACTGCCGCCCTCTGGTCCCGAACAATGAGCGGGTCGCCCGTGGGGCCCCGTTTGCTTCAGGCAGGTTTCGCGAGATTCTTGCAGCCAGAACCAACCTGAGGCAAACAGGACCTCCCGGCGCAATCGGCCGACCTGGAACCAGCGCCCCAAGGCCGCTCCAAGATTGTCCGTCACCGTCCAAATTTCCATGTGTACAAAACCACGGCCACGGTGGTCGCTACATTGAGGCTTGAAACGCCGGCAGACATTGGAATGGAAATGCGGTGGTCGGCTGAAGCCATCAGCTCTGGGCTGAGGCCTCTACGTTCGGCGCCAAAGGCGAGAATCGCACGCGCCGGTACCCGCTCCAAAGGTTCACCGTCTGGGTCGACTACTACCAGCGGACGATCACAAATGGGAAGGGCCGCGACCCGTGTCACCGGGAGCGCATACTGCAAGCCAACTCCAGCTATAACGGCTGCCGGGTGCCAAGGGTCCTGCACTCCAGTGGTTATGACTCCCGCCGCGCCCGCGGCTGCCGACACACGGATCGCCGCGCCAATGTTGAGAAGGTTTCTGGGATTCTCAAGTAGGACCACAGGGGCCGGTGCAGGGTCATTCAACATTTCAGCGAGCGACACGGTGGGCCGATGTGCGATCGCGATTACGCCGGTGGGCGGAGGCATTGGCGCTAGCTCCTCGAAAACCTCCGGTGGGACCACCCTCGCATGAGTATCGAAGGTGATGTCCGGCGCATATTGCGCCCCTAGACCGGCCAACTTCTCAGTGCTCAAACAAACGACTTCGATCAACTCGGCGCCAAAGCGGATTGCATGTTTCAGCGGGTGGAACCCCTCGAGCACTACCAGAGAATGGTGGCCACGGGCGCTGCGGAATCGTTCCACAACGGTTTGATGGCCCATGATTCATTCCGCCAATCTCGAATACCCCAGGCGTCATGATAACACCCAACCGCCACTTTTGAGCAACCTAGCGCCGCCAGTGGTACCAATTTTGGCACTGGCGCATGGGTGTAGAATAGAGTCTATCCCACAATGCGGCAGGACTGAGGAGACGGGGCCATGCAGGGTACGGACCTACTGACGAGACAGGCCATACAGCGCACGGACCTGCTACGGGATGCGATCCTGGATACGGCGCCGGCCATCTGCGCGGAACGGGCGCGGCTGATGACCGAGTCCTACCGGGAGAGTGAGGGGGAGCCCACCATTCTCCGGAAGGCCCGGGCCTTCGCCCGGATCCTGGAAGGGATGAGCATCTACATCAACCCCGGCGAGCTTGTCGTGGGCAACCAGGCCAGCCAGCCGTGTGCCGCTCCCATCTTTCCTGAATACGGGGCGGAATGGGTGCTGCAAGAGATGGACGATTTCCCAACCCGCCGGCTGGACCGGTTTCAGGTGAGCGAGGAGGTGAAGGAGGAGCTGAGAGAGTGCATCCCCTACTGGAGTGGGAAGACCCACCACGACCGCGTGATGTCCCTGGCGGCGGCCACCTGGCCGCCGGAGCTGCTTGACGCCATCGACCTGCGCACACTCAAGGTGAACGACATCATCTTCACCGGCTCGAATTGCACCGGCGACGGCCACGCCACCCTCAACTACCAGAGGGTGCTGGCGGTGGGGCTGGAGCACGTCATGGAAGAGGCGGACACCCGGGGCCGGGCGCTGGACATGAACCAGCCGGAGAGTCTCTCCCAAAGGCTCTTCTACCGGTCGGTAGTTACGAGCTGCCGGGCGTCCCTGGACTTCGCCGCAAGGTTTGCCGCCCTGGCGAGAGAGATGGCGGAAGGAGAGGACGACCCCGAGCGCAGGGTCGAGCTGGAAGACATAGCCGGCATTTGCGAGCGGGTCCCGGCCCGGCCGGCGCGGTCCTTCTGGGAGGCCGTCCAGTCCCTGTGGTTCCTGCAACTTCTCGTACAGATCGAGAGCAACGGGCATTCCATCCCCCTGGGACGGATGGACCAGTACCTCTACCCCTACTACCAGAGGGACCTGGCGCAGGGAGTTATCACCCGGGAGAAAGCCCTAGAAATAGCCGAATGCCTGTTCGTGAAGTGTTCGGAGATCAACAAGGTAAGGCGTTGGGGGGATACTCAGCACCGCAGCGGCTATCCGATGTTCCAGACAGTCACGCTGGGCGGCCAGACCGCTGAAGGCATGGATGCCACCAACGACCTGACGTATCTGCTCCTGGAGGCCTCCGGCAACGTGAAGCTGCCTCAGCCCACGGTGGTGATGCGGTCACATAGCAGCATCCCCGAAGCGGCAATGCTGGCGGCGGCCCGCTCGCTGGTGTCCCACGGTGGGGGTATGCCGAGTTTCTTCAACGACGACGTGGTCATTCCCGCGCTCATGAGCAAGGGAGTCAGCCTGGCCGACGCCCGCAACTGGTCGGTGATGGGTTGCAGCGAGCCTCAGGTGATGGGCAAGTTTCTGCCGGCCACCGGCGGAAGCCACTTCAACCTGCTGAAGATACTCGAATTGGCGCTCAACAACGGCGTAAATCCCAACACTGGCTTGCAGCCCTGTCCCGGTCAAGGCAACCTGTCCACCTTCCAGTCCTTCGACGAGGTGTGGCAAGCCTTCGAGCAGCAGGTGCGCTTCTATACCAGCCTGGCCCCGCTCCTGAGCAACATCGTCTGCGCGGCTTTCGCCGAGCTGAACCCATGCCCGTTGTTCTCGTCCCTGCTCGACTACCGGCTGGAGATCGGTAAGGACGCCGCCGAGGCAGGGGGACCCAACTACCACATTATGGTCAGCCAGGGGCATGGCGTGGCCAGCACCAGCAACAGCTTGGCGGCAATCAAGAAGCTGGTCTTTGAAGAGAAAAGGATCGGCGGCGCGGAGCTGAAGGAGGCCATGGCCACCAATTTCGAGGGCCCCCACGGCGAAGAGGTGAGGCAACTGCTGCTGAACAAGGCCCCGAAATTCGGCAACGATGACGACTACGTGGACCTGCTGGCCAAGAAGGTGACCGACTGCTACGCCACGGCGCTCCACGGGCTCACCAACGCCCGGGGGGTCTACGGACCCAGCACCCAGTCTCTAACCTCCAACATCCCTGAAGGCCTGGCCACCGGGGCGACCCCCGACGGGCGGAGGGCCGGCGAGCCACTGTCCGACAACAACTCGCCCACGGCCGGCAGCGATGTCCACGGGCCTACCGCCACCGCCATATCGGTGGCAAAGATCGACCACACCCAACTGACCAACGGCTCCATCCTCAACATGCTGATGCACCCCACTGCCCTCGAGGGGATGGACCGGCTGAGAAAATTCAGCGCCCTTATTCGCACCTTCTTTCAACTGAAGGGATCTCAGGTTCAGTTCAACATCGTCTCAGCCGACCTGCTCGTAGATGCCCAGCTTCATCCCGAAAAATACAGGAACCTGGTGGTCAAGGTCGCCGGTTACAGTGCCCTGTTCAGCTCCCTGGACAAAAAGCTGCAAGACCAGATCATCCAGCGGACCAGTCATCAGGTCCACTGAGACCGGGCATGAGGGCCGTAGCCGCGCCGCCAACCGGGAACATCTTCAGTATCGAACGCCACGCCCTGCATGACGGGGATGGCATTCGAACCATCGTCTACTTCAAAGGGTGCCCCCTGCGCTGCCTCTGGTGCTCCAACCCCGAGAGCCAGGAGGTCCGGAACCACCTGGCCGTCTTCTGGAACAGGTGCATCTCCTGCGACAAGTGTATCGAGGTCTGCCCTCAGAGGGCCTTCCGGCGGTCGGAGACCGGGCTGGAGCACGATCGAGACCGGTGTGCCGGTGACGGCCATTGCGTGGTGGTCTGTCCGGCCGATGCACTCCGGCTATGGGGCCGGCGCATGGCGGTGGCTGAGGTGCTGGCCGAGGTGATCAAAGACCTCCCCTTCTACCTTTCCTCTGGGGGTGGCGTCACCCTCAGCGGAGGAGAGACCATGGCGCAGGCCCCTTTCGCGGCACGGCTGCTGGAGGCCTGCCAGGAACAGGGCATCCACACCGCGCTGGAAACCTGCGGCCACGCCCGCTGGACGGCCTTCCAGGTTATCGTGCCCCACCTCGACCAGCTGATGTACGACATCAAGCACATGGATTCCGCCAGGCACGCCCAGCTGACCGGGGTGCCCAACCGCCTCATCCTGGACAATGCCAGGCGGCTGGCCGAAAGCGGCGTGGCCATGACCATCCGCCAGACGGTGATTCCGGGCCACAACGACTCGGAAGAGAACCTTCACCAGCTGGCCGAGTTCGTGAAAGGACTGGCCGGGAGACCTCCGATCGAGCTTTTGCCGTACCACGCCTACGGCATGCCCAAGTACCAGCAACTAGGCCGGGGCTACCTTCTGGCCGAGTTGGAGCCCCCGCCACATGAACACCTGGAGCGTCTTCGCGACCTCGTTCTCGGCCACGGCCTTCGCTGCGAGATTAGCTGAACGGCCGGTGCGGCCCGGCGCACCAGGCCGCGTTCAAGTGTCACAGCCGGGGCATGAAATGTCTGGTGGAGCCACGAGACGGCTGATGGGAGGGGGTGTAGGGGGGAAGTAACGACCCTGCCAAACAGACCAACATGGAAGGCCCCCAGAAATGCCTGGGGCCTTCTGAAATGATTTAGGCTATAATTGCCGCTGCCGACAAGAAACAGGTGAGCCACACCTAGGAGCCCATCATCGGGTGGCTGAAGCGAGGTGATGCCGGTGAAGTTCGACGACGCGGTGCTAGTCTAGTGTCTCACTAATAGCTGGACAAGTTCTGGGTTATGGTGCATACTGTTCGCATGTGGAAGAAAGCTCGTCCCCTCTCGATGACCGCTGACCAACGGCGGACCCTCGGAGCGTGGGTGCGAGGGAGGAATACGCCGCAGGGCATCGCCCTGCGGGCCAAGATTATCCTCGCCGCCGCCGCTGGCGCCGCCAACAACCGCATTGCCCAGGGACTTGGCACGACCCGCTGGACCGTGATCCTCTGGCGCCAGCGTTTCGAGGCGGGTGGCCCCAAGGCGCTCACTGAAACTGCGCCGGGCCGGGGCCGGCCTGTAACCGATACCGCCGAGCGGGTCAAGGCCATTGTGGATGCAACGACCCAAACCAAGCCCCGGGCGGCGACCCACTGGAGCACGCGCACCATGGCCAAGGCCCAGGGAGTCAGCAAGGCGACCATCCAGCGAATCTGGTACGCCCATGGCCTCCAGCCCCACCGGACCACGCGGTTCAAGCTCTCCACGGACCCCCGGTTTACCGAGAAGCTCACCGACGTGGTGGGGGTCTACCTCAATCCTCCGGATAAAGCCATCGTCTTGTGTGTGGACGAGAAGAGCCAGATTCAGGCCCTCCAGCGCACCCAGCCCGGGCTGCCCATGAAGAAAGGACGCTGCGGGACCATGGCCCATGACGACAAACGGCATGGGACCACGACCCTGTTCGCTGCCCTCAACGTCCTGGACGGGAGGGTGATCGGCGAATGCATGGCGAAGCACCGGCACCAGGAGTTCCTGCGCTTCCTGCGGCGGCTGGACCGGGAGTTCCCTGGGGAGGCCCCGTTGCATCTGATAGTGGACAACTATGGGACCCATACCCAGGTCAAGGTGAAAGCGTGGCTGGCGAAGCATTCGCGGTTCCAGTTGCATTTCACGCCCACCAGTTCGTCGTGGCTGAATCTGGTGGAGCGGTGGTTCCGGGAGTTGACGGAGAAGCGGGTGCGGCGGGGGAGCTTCGAGAGCGTGTCGGAGTTGATCGCGGCGATTGATGAATACCTGGCGGCGTCCAACGACGACCCCAAGCCTTTTGTGTG
>CAYOAF010000060.1:0-5034 GCA_964401855.1 uncultured Dehalococcoidia bacterium | reverse complement strand
TCCCAAGCCCCGAAGCCGCTCCGGCGCCACCGCCTCCGGCGTGGCGGACACCGCGTCCTCCTCCAGGTACTCGGGCAGGCCGACATCGTTGGGACGGTCACGGGCCAAGAAGTAGACCGCTATGCCAAGAACCGCGATGATCAAAGGTGGGTACCGGAAGGCGGCCCGCCAACCGAACTCGGCGCCCACCGAGCCGCTGATCCACCACATCATCAGCATGGCCCCGCCGGCGGAAGTCCCCACGATGCCCATTGCCATGCCGCGGTCGCGCCGGGGCCACCATTGGGAGATCATACTGATGCCGGGGCTCCAGCAAGCGGCGTTGACGAACCCGGCCAGGCCCCAAGGGATGGCCATGGTGACCGGGGAGGTGGCGAAGCTGGTGACCCAGTTGAGGACCGTGGTCAGGACAGCCCCAATCAGCACCCACAGCCGAAGGCCATAGGCCTCGGCCAGCCGGCCGTGGACCAGGTCCCCCAACCCAAAACCCCAGAGCAGCATCGCGTTGATCACGCCAAGCTCGACGTTGCTCAGGGATAGGTCCGTTTTGACCAACGGCGACACGGGCCAGAAGTTGAAGCGGCCCAGGTACAGGAAAAGGTAGAAAACACAGAAGACCAGCAGGACCCGCCACTTCCAGACGTGGTAGCTCCTCGGAAGGTCGGCGTACCGCTGGGCTTTCGCGTTGCTCACTCGCCGGCCCCCCGGCTGGGCCCCGGCGCCGGCTGCCACCAAGAGAGAGGGATCATCGGACCATCAGGGTATACTTAACCATATTGAGTATCTTAAGGGCCGGTAGTGGCGTTGTCAACCCGAGGCCGGACTGCGGCACCAAGCTCGGCAAAGGCGCTCAGTGTTCCCTTTCCGCCAGCCGCAGGGCTGCTCTGGGTCACGCCCGGCAGCGCGCCCATGCCCAACTCGCGCATTTCAGAGGCTTCCAGAACGGCCAGAGAGCACCCTTTCACCGGCAACGAAGCCGGCGGCCTCCACCGACACCATCGCCTTCAACCCTTCTCCCATTGGGAGAGGGGTGCCCTGGCGCAGCCTGGGTTGGGTGAGGGTACCCCGGTCCTACCGGTTGGCACCGGGCCAGGCGGGCGATATCGGCCAGCACCGGGGAGCGGCCGCCCGATGAGTCGGCGGTAAAGTGCTGCCGTCCGATCGGCTCTTCACGGAGGGACAGGCTGTTGTAGATCAGCCAATCGGCGTCCGAGTAGTCGTTAGGGTGGGGCTTCGCGGCCCGTTCCGTCAGCCGCCGCCGGACCGTCTCTCGAGGCGCGGTGAGCCTAACCAGGACTAGGGGGACATCCAGCCGCTCACAGATCCGGTACAGGGGCCGCCGGGAGGATTCCGTCAGGTTGGTGGCGTCGTACAGCACCCGGTAACCTTGAGTCAGGTAATACTCAATAAGCAAGTGGCAGGCCGCGAACACGCGGGCGTGCTCACCTGGAATGTACCTGGGTTTCGGCGCCAGAAGCTTGCGGATTCGGTCGCTTCCCAAGACCTGGATGGGGACCAACCGGGCCAGTTCACCGGCAAAATAGGATTTGCCGGTGCCGGGGAGGCCGCTGAGCACCACCAGAAGGGGACCGTCCGTTGCCTGAGCCAGGCCCGACTCCCCGGTGGGCTTCAGGACTTGCTTTAGGAACTCAACGTCCCGCAGGGCCTGCTCTTCCCTTGGATACGGCGCCTGCCTGCGCCTGGCTGGTTTTCTCTGAGCGGACATCCCGCGGCCCCCTGGTTGGTTTCAGCATCTGGACCGATGCCGACGCTACACCAGTGGCCGGGCCCGGTCAAGCTTCATGGGATGGCCGCCCGTCCCCGTCGTCCACGTAGAAGGCCATACCCAGCAGTCCGGGCCCGGTGTGGAGCCCCATCACCGGGGTGAACTGGCTGATGTAAATCTCCCGGCAGCTGAACTCGGTCTCGATGCGGCGGGCCAACGCCGCAGCGTCGCCGGGCGCGCCGGCTTCCATCACGTTGATCATCACCGGCTCTTGGCCCACCCGCTGCCGCATCAAATCCAGGAGCCCGTCCGTGGCTTTGGCCCGGTTCCGGGGCCGGCCCACCATCCGGGCCTCGCCCATCTGCAACTCGGTCAGGGGCTTGATCCCCAGCAGGGTGCCCGCCCAGGCCCCGAGCTTGTGGGCCCGGCCGCCACGGTTCAGGTAACGCAGGGTGTCCAGGAAGGCTAGCAAGTTCACCCTCGTCGCCAGACGGTGGACTTCGGCGATCACCTGGTCGAATCCGTGGCCCATGGAGGACCACCGCGCCGCAGCCAAAGCGATGAGACCCAAGCCTCCGGCGGCAGTCTGGCTGTCGATAACCTCAACCTTGATGCCGGTCAATCTATCCTCGGCCAGTTCCAGCGCGGCGCAGGCCGAACGGTAGGTCGCGCTAAAGTTGGCCGAGAGGGTGAGGCAGAGGACGTTCGGAGCCCGCTGGCCGGCCTCCAGAAAGGCGTCAAGAAAATGCTGGGGCTGGGGAGCCGCGGTGGTGAAAGCCGGTTGATGCTGCTCGTCGAGCAACCGGTAAAACCGGTCCGGCTGGATATCCACCCCATCGAGAAGGGTCTGTTGGCCGATAATCAGCTGGTGGGGGATGGAGGTTATGTGCCACTTTGCCAGCAGGTCCGGCGGCAGACAGCTGCTGCTGTCCACTACCACGGCTACGTCGGGTCCTCGAACCAAAGGGATACTACCTCGCCGACAGTCTCGCCCACCAGGCGACGGAAGTGACGGTGGCTGAGCCGCTACTCCAACATTGCGGAGTTGAGGAGGAAGACCACCAGCGCCGCTATCGTGAGCAGCACGGCCACCGCGCTCGAACCGGCAGGAAGAGACGCCGCTGTGACTATCACCGGTATTCCGTTTCTAAGCGTAAGCAGGCCGAACCGGGTCAGGCGGGGACCAACTCTGAGAAGCACGGCGGTCCCAGGGCGGCTTGCTCCTGGCCGGTAGCCGGCGGCCTACAACCGGATGACCACCACCTCGCGTATCAGCAAGAGGACTAAGAACGCCACCATGGGGCTGAAGTCGAACGCTCCAAAGTTCGGAAGGACCCGGCGAATCGGGCCCAGCACCGGTTCGGTAATCTGATTGACCAACTGGTATGCGATGAGTAACATCGGGTTGGGCCGAGCCCCGGACAGAGGCAGGACGAAAGAGAGAATCACCCTGGCGAAAATCGCCAGAGTGAACAGGAAGATTATTTTGTTGATGATTCCAGCCAAGGGTATCCTCCGCTATTGCTGACCCAGTTTGATGGATTTCTGATAGGCGGCGTTGACCGCCTCTACGAAAGCGCCGGGAACCCCGGCCCGCTCCAGTGCCTGGAGGCCCTCGGCGGTGGTCCCGCCGGGAGAGACCACCATGTCCTTCAGTACACCGGGATGCTTGCCGGTCTCCATGACCAGCTTGGTGCTCCCGTATACGGTCTGGAGAGCCAGGGTCCGGGCCATATCCCTGGGAAGACCCACGTAGACACCGGCGTCGATCAGCGCCTCGATAACCAGGAAGACGTAAGCCGGCCCGCTGGCGCTCAAGGCCGTGGCCATGTCCAAGTCCTTCTCGTCGTCGACGTAGAGTTCCCGGCCCACGGTGTCCAGCACCGACTGGGTCATATCGCGCACGGGTGCTTCCACCTCGCTGGCGCAGGTCCAGAGTGTCATGCCGCACCCAATCTGGGCCGGGGTGTTGGGCATGACCCGGATAATGGCCGCGTGGCCCAGGCCGGCGGCCAAGGTGGACATCTTGACGCCGGCCACGATGGAAAGGGCGGTCTGCCCCGCGCCCAACCGGCCTTTTAGCTGCTTGAACACGGCGGCAAGGTCCTGAGGCTTAACGGCCAGGAGCACCAGGTCCGCGTCATGGATGGCTTCGTCGTTGTCCGGACCCGCGTGGACGCCGTACTGCTGGGACAGATACTCGCACCGGCCAGCCTGGCGTTCGCCAACCCAAATCTCGCCGGGGCCGGCCAGTTTGGCGGCGAGCACAC
The DNA here is from genome assembly GCA_964401855.1 of uncultured Dehalococcoidia bacterium. GTDB lineage: Bacteria > Chloroflexota > Dehalococcoidia > Lucifugimonadales > UBA3495 > CAJWBT01. The sequence continues at coordinate 1,038 of CAYOAF010000060.1, read as the reverse complement.
CCTGGAGGATCGCTTCCGCCATGGTGCCGCCCCCGATGAACGCTAGCTTCATGGGTTAAATCCGTCCCTCGTCAGGGAGACTCTCTCCCTGGATTTGCTCACACATTATACCCCACGCGGCCCGGCAGTGGGGGGGGGCTTCAGGGCGCCCAGGGGAGGCCCCTCGGCGCTCCCGAATCAGAAGTCAGCGAGACCGTTGCCTTTGGCCAGGGCCACTGCCAAGCGGATTGCCTCCAGCATGCTGGTGTGACTGGCAGTCCCCTGTCCGGCGATATCGAAGGCGGTGCCATGGTCCACCGAGGTCCGCACGAAGGGTAACCCCAGATTCGCGGTGATGCTTTCCTCGAAGCCGTACACTTTCACCGGAATGTGCCCCTGGTCGTGGAACATGGCCAGCACCACATCGTACCGGTTTTGAATCGCCTGGTGAAAGACGATGTCGGCCGGAATGGGGCCGACCGCGTCGATGCCCCGGCCCTGAGCCGCGGCCACGGCGGGGGCTATCTCCTCCGCCTCCTCGTTTCCCATCAGGCCGCCGTCGCTGCCGTGAGGGTTCAGGGCTGCCGCCGCGATCCTTGGGTGGGGAACCCCCCACTTGACGAAGCTGTCGTGGGTCAGCTGGAGAAACTCCAGAATCCGGTCCTTCTTCACATAGCCACAAGCCAGCCTCAAAGAGCGGTGGGTGGTCAGGTGCACCACGCGCAGGTTCTTGGCCATCAACATGGTTCCCACTTCTTTCGAACCGGTGAGCTGGTGCAACATCTCCGTGTGGCCGATGGACTTGTACCCGGCCAGGCTGGCCGCTTCCTTGTTCAGCGGGGCGGTGGCCATGGCCTCCACCACGCCGGCCAGGGCCATTTCCCCGGCCCTGGTGACCCATTCCATGGCCGCCCAGCCGCAGGCGGGGCTGACCTGCCCCACGGTGATGTCCTCCGGGTTGAGGTTGTGAGTGTCCACCACGTCCAACACCCTGGGGTCCCGCCCGGCGGCGGCCGGATCGGCGAGATCGTTGACCCGGAAGGGAAGATCTGCCTGCCG
>CAYOAF010000059.1:0-2795 GCA_964401855.1 uncultured Dehalococcoidia bacterium | reverse complement strand
TCCGGGAGCAGGTAGGCCTTGACTCAGATGGTACCAGCACCCTTCTGAACGTGGACATCTGGGGATGGGGTATCAGTCCTCGGACATCCGCCGGGATGATCGGGATCTACGTTCTGGGAGCGGTGCTGACCGCGATCGCCTGCTTCATGTGGCAGTTCGTGTTTCTATTCATCGCCCGCGCTGTGGAACCCAGGTTCTCCATCGTCGGATACTTCAAGAGATACTGGGTGAAGGTTTACCCCCTGCCCTGGGCCACCAGCTCCGAAGCTCTGGCGACGCCCCTGAACCTCTTCCCAACGAAGAAGTACGCCCCCTGGACCCGTAGCGAGATACGGCGCTTCACTATCGGCGTGGGCAGCTAGATGGACATCAACGAGACCATTATCAACGTGTTCGTCCTGGGCACCATCGTTCTCTCTATTCTTGGGATGAACGTCTCGGCCATCGAGTTGTTGTTCATCGTGCCGGTTGTCTTCCTAATCAGCTATGGGGTCCTTGGCATACCTGGAGAGTTGGTGCTATTCGCGGGCCCGATGGCCACCCTGCTGAACATCCCTGAAGCTACGTTGCCGATATTCTTGGCCATCTACCTGGGGCTGCAACTGGGCCTTCCGGATTCGTTCCGCACCGGGGCCAACAGCACCGACGCCTACGTTGGAGCCATCCTGGTGAACGCAGTCTATGAAAAACGTTACGCGGAAGACGAGGGCCTGCGCTTCCGGAAGGGGGGCTCGAAACCGCCGGTGAGGCTATCGGCTCGTAGGATGGGTCGGCAGAGCGGTGAACAGCCGTCAACAGATGTTATCAATAACGAGTCGTCCAGGTCGAAGGCCCAGGTAAACTAGCTACCAACTTCCACGTGGCCTGGGTGGAGTTACGGTGGCGATGATAACAGCCGCCACCAGATAGAGGGAAAGAATGAGCCACCAGGAAGACATGTAGCTGCCGGTGCTGTCTCTCAGGTACCCGACCAAGGGGGCCCCGATACCATTGCTGACCAGAACAATGGGCAGGACAAGCCCCCGGATGGACCCTAAGAACGCCCGCCCAAAATAGGCGGCGAAGATGTAGGAGTGGACGATCATGCCCGCACCCACCGACAGCCCGAAAGTGATTGTGGAGCCGAAGAGGAAGAACTCGTTCCGGCCCTCTATCATCAGCCCAATCGCCACGGCAAATCCCAGATAGGAGACCATGGCGATAGAGCGAATGGGCAAGCGGTCAGCCATCCACCCGGCAATCAGGGCCATCAACGCGGCTCCGGCAGCATCGGCCGAGAAGGAAAGGGACACCACCTGGGGGCTGAATCCCAGCTCGACCCAGTAGGGAATCCGGTGGACGCTGGCCCCGCCTTGGGCCAACCCGGCCAGTCCGAAGACCAGAATCAGCTTCCACAGGGTACTCGTACGCAGGGCCTCGCGTACCGTCCAGGCCGCCTCCGGTGCATCGGAGACCTCCTCCTGCGATGAGGGTGGTCCGGAGGCCGGAGCCAACGGTTCGCCGTCCACCGTCAGGCCCAAGTCCTCGGGTTGGCGGCGCAGGAAAAGGGCCGCCACGGGAATGGACAGCACCATGAAGATGATGGCCAGCACAGTCCAGGTGGAGCGCCATCCCAGGTGGTCGAGCAGCAGCTGAGTGACGGGTAGTATGACAACGCCGCCGATGCCCAGGCCGGTGGTGGCCAGTGCCAGTGCCAGGCCCCGTTTGCGCCGAAACCACTTGGCTACCGGGACCGAGGTGACGATGCCCTGGGGGGTAGCCAACCCGGACACGCCCACGATGCCGAAAAGTATTATCACCTGCCAGGGGGCGGTGGCCCGGCCCACGGCCAGCAACGCCACGCCAATGACGACGGCAGAGATGACGGTGAAGACCCGGGGCCCGTACCGGTCCAGCAACCTTCCGATAATGTAGCTGGAAAGGCCGGCGGAGAGGCGGCGGGTGGTCACGGCCCAGCCGAACTGACTGCGTGACATGCCCAACGCACCGCCCATGGGGAGGACGAAAAGACCGAAATTCAGGTTGCCGGTCGCCATTGTGGAAAAGTTGACCACCCACATGGTGGCGACAATGACCCAACCGTAGAAAATCCGTTTGGTCTGTTTGCGGGGAATGTCTGTCTTCCTATCTCCGCAATGCCACCCTTGGCCAACAAGCGTCAATCTGAACATTCACCGGCGGGCACGCGGAATCCGCGGAGGAGAAACAAGTCAGGTTCGGGTTCTTGGCAAACTCGGCGTCCTATGGGGTCTCGAGACTAGCCTAGAAATATGGTCGGGGTGGGGAGATTCGAACTCCCGGCTTCCACGTCCCGAACGTGGCGCCCTACCACTGGGCCACACCCCGGCGTTTCAGGTTAGAGCAATCCCGGCCAATCCCTGGTAAGTGGACTGGTGCCTTGCTTTTCGACCAGGTTGGCGGGAGGAGTGGGGTTCAAACCCACGATACCACGAGGGCATCCCACAATTCGAATTGTACTCCCAACATGGTAATGGCTTCTTCCGTCTGAGTCCAGTCCGAGTTTCGCGGCCGGGCCGCCCCATCAACGCTGTCCGGTCGAGACCGGCATCGTATTGCCGGTGTTTGACCATCGATTCGGGAAGGCCCTAGAAGCTGTTTCAAAATGTGGTTCGACAAGCTCACCACGAACGGGGGGAAGGCCTCTTTCCCGTTCGTCCTGAGCCTTGTATCTTACAATATAGACGTGACAGACCGTGTGAGCTTCGGTTCCAGTTTCAGGTAGACCGTTCGACAGCGAGGTCGTCACGTCTCCTCCCCGGGAGAGCCCGAACAGT
>CAYOAF010000058.1:0-16507 GCA_964401855.1 uncultured Dehalococcoidia bacterium | reverse complement strand
GTTGGCCACGTCCATAACGTCGAACATGCCGGCCATTTGGCCGCCGTCCAGGTCGGTGAAATGGTCGTGGTCCATGGCTTGGTACATATCGAAGACGGCGTCCCCGCCCAGGTCGTGGAAGCCCCGTTGGTCCAGGTCCTCAGCAAGGCCGAAGGCGGCATCACTTCCGAGGTCCATGAACTCGTCCGGGTGGAGATCCGAGGCAGCATCAAAGGCGTCCATCGCATCGCCCGATCGCTCTTCATAGGTGAAGCCGCCCTCAGGGACTTCACCGCCATGGAAATCTATTATGTCGCCGGTGTCAGGGTCGAAGAACTGGACCGAATCGAAATCGATGGCCTCACCCGTGCCTGGATCGAAGCCCGCTTCGGGGTCGATGTACTCAACGGCGTCGAAGTGCTCGCCGTCGCCCATACCGCCGTCGCCCATACCGCCGTCGCCCATACCGCCGTCGCCCATACCGCCGTCGCCCATACCGCCGTCGCCGGGATCACCGCCGGGATCACCACCGGGATCACCACCGGGATCACCACCGGGATCACCACCGGGATCACCACCGCCGTCATCGCCGCCGTGATCACCGCCGTGATCACCGCCGTTCTGGGCATATACCGACGTGATGGGCGCTGAGTGCCAAGGGAATGCCACCATGCCCGTCAAAAACAGTAAAACAGCCAAAACCCCAACGAGACGTAACATCACCTGCCACCTATCCAGCGACCCTTGGACACGGGCAAGCCCGTGGGGGACAACCGTCTACCAAGGGCGCTGTAGAAGCTGTTGCTCACCGCATTATACTAGCTGATGTTATATTAGCAAATATAATCAATCTTCGGAAGTGTCCATTTCATGCATACACCTAGGCACAATGGGCGACCTCGTCACCGGTCTTGACCCGCCTTCCATCCAATTGCTATCAAGTTTTCCATCTTCGGTTCGCTTCCATGCAGGAATGTGTCAAGAGCGGAGTGATAAAGTGGCTCCAGGGTGGGGTCAGGTTTGAAGGCCGCCCTTCACCTAGAGAGCGCCGTCGGTGCCGGAGTTTATGCGTTCAAGGCCCCGCCATCGATACTGTAACACAGCCATGGCATGGATTCCACAACCGTGACGGTCCCCATCGCCATGAGAGTGCGAACTTCGGGCGGATGATTGTGATGGCGGGCTATCCCCAAGCTGAAGTGGAGGAATTAAAAGTCCCTGCCTCAGCGTACCGCACTTTATCCCGATTCCGGCTGAGAAGTGTTTACAAGCAGTACAAACGTTCTGATACGGGTCTTGACCCGGAAAGCTGGTTCAGCGGGATGGCGAATTTAGTGGGATAATGAAACCCACAAAAGAAGGTCATCCCCAGGTGGATGAAGTCACATTGGAGGTGGAACCATGGAATCCAGTGCCGGCCCGATAGCGTTACCCCAGAAGATTCACATTGGCGTCGTGGTGAAGGATATGGACAGGACAATCGGCCTCTTGTCGTCAACCTTCGGCATCGGCCCCTGGGACATCAATGAGCGGAACTACCCGGCGGAGCAGGTGGTTGTGGGCACGGGGTCCTATGCCATTCGCACCGCTTTCGCCGACCTGGGGCCGGTTGATCTGGAGCTTATCGAAGTCCTTGGAGGGAGCACCATCCATGCCGATTTCCTGAAAACCAAGGGTGAAGGGCTTCATCACATCGGCTTTCGCATGCCGGACTTGGACAAGGTCGTGACTACATTGCAGCAGCATGGGGTCGGCGTCGCGCAGAGCGCTTTCCGGGAAGGGTCTCGGCATGCCTACATGGACCCCTCTGAATTGGGCGGCATCATGTTCGAGTTCGTTGAAAGGGCGGCCGGCTAGCAGCCACCGCCGGGCCGCTCTGGGCCCGGCGACGATGAATCTTAGCTGCCGGTAATCCGCGGAGAGCTTGCCGGCAGAACACGGTTGCTTATTACCGGCGCAAGGAGAGTTGACCGGCGCATGCCCTTCGTTTCGACCTCGGACGTGGGTATCACTTTTGGCGCGGACGTGATTTTCGAGAATCTGAGCGTAGAAATCCACGAACGGTCGCGCATCGGCATCGTCGGCCCCAACGGCAGCGGCAAGACTTCCCTGCTCAAGATTCTTGTGGGGGAGCTAGAGCCCAGCGCCGGCAGGGTGCAATTGACTCGGGGAATCCGGGTCGGGTATGTTCCCCAGTCTCCGGCATTCACGGCCGGCGGCACGCTAAAAGACATGATCATGACCGCATTCGACCGGTTGCGGCAACTGGAGCACGCGCTGGAAACCGGCGGGGAGCAACTGGGCCAAACGGGTACTGGCCAGGAGGACCAAGCGGGGAACCACTATACCGCGTTGCTGGACGAGTACGAGTCCCTCGGCGGGTACTCATACGAGAGCAAGATGGACCGGATGATAGAGGGACTGGGTCTTTCCGAGCGGACCCTTCAGACACCGGCCTCCCAAGCCAGCGGAGGGGAGCGAGCCCGAGCCGCCTTGGCCCAAGCCCTACTCGGTGAACCGAACCTCCTGGTTTTGGATGAGCCAACTAACCATCTGGATATGAAAGGGTTGATCTGGCTTGAACGCTATCTGGCGCACTTCAGGTCCGCTTTCGTGGTGGTCTCCCACGACCGGTATTTTCTCGACCGGACCGTCAACCGGGTGTGGGAGTTGGATCACGGAAAGATTCAAACCTTCGCCGGCAACTATACCAAGTACCGGGCCTTGAAAGCGGAACGGAAATTGACTCGCTTGCGGGAGTATGAAAAGCAGCAGGAGTACATATCCAATGAAGAGGCGTTTATCCAACGTTATCGGGCGGGGCAAAGGGCCCGGGAGGCCCGAGGGCGGGAGACGCGGCTGCGCCGCCTGAACCGGGTGGAGAAGCCGGAGAGTGACCAGGCCATCACCCTATCCGAAGTGGCGGACACCCGGTCGGGCCAGGTGGTCCTTAGCACCCATGGGTTGGCGGTGGGATTTCTCGGGGGCCAGGGGCCCGCCGAGCTGTTATCGGTCCCGGATTTGAAGTTGGAGCGCGGCTCCCGCACCGCCATCATCGGAGCCAACGGAACGGGCAAATCAACCCTTATCCGGACCCTCCTCGGCTCGACGCCGCCGGTCCGCGGCAACGTAGCGTGGAGCCGCAACGTGGCGGTGGGATATCACCGGCAGGGGCTCGATGACCTCGTCCAGGATTCCACCGTTCTCGAATCCCTCCTCGAAGCAAAGGAGATGCCCTACGAAGACGCTCGCTCTTATCTGGCGCGCTTCCTGTTTCAGGGCGAGGATGTTTTCCGGCGGGTCGGCGCCTGTAGCGGCGGGGAACGCAGCCGGCTGGCCCTGGCCCGGCTGTTGGTCACACAGCCCAATCTTCTCATCCTGGACGAACCGACCACCCACCTTGACATCCCAAGCCGGGAGGCGCTTGAGCAAGTGCTTATGACCTACCACGGCACCCTGCTGTTTGTCTCCCACGATCGGCAATTTGCCTCGTTGCTGGCTGAGGAGCTGTGGGTGGTGGAGCAGGGGGCGCTCCACCATTTCGCCGGCGCCTTTGAATCGTGGCTGCAAACCGTCAAAGAAACCGAGGAAAAATCATCGGCCCCCCGGAAACCGGGACGCCCCGGGCGGCCGCTCCGCGTCAAGAAACCGCCCTCCCCGGCGCTTGAGGAGCACTTGATGCGGATCATCGACGGCTTGGAAATCCGTCTGATGGAAATCCTATCCCAATTGGAGGAGGCTTCGGAGCGATGCGACCTGGAGACGATTGCCCGGGCCGGCCAGGAGTACGACATCACCAAGGCCCAGCTGGACGAAAAATTGGCGGAGTGGGGCAGCTAGGCTTCCACTCGTGCCCCACCACAATTCTCCCTCGGGACCCAACCTTGCAACGTTATTAAGTTTGGCCGTCCAAACTCTTGACGGCTTGAAGAACCGGCAACCTGACCCCCTCTGCGGTGGGTCTCAACGCACGGTAGTCACTTTGCTCTCCAACACCACAACAACACCCGGTAGGTTTGGAAGTGTTGTTTGGTGTATGATAGGCAATGATTGTCTCGCCGTGCGCTCGAAAAGAATCAGGAAAAGTGAGCGGCGTTATCGAGCGGTGGGCACATTCACACCGTACATCCAATCAAGGGAGCAAGCGATCATGGCCGGGATCAAGCCCAAGCGGGAAAAACGAGAAGAAACGGCCGAAGAATTCGTGAAGCGCATCAATAAGCAAGCGGGCCGGACTAACGGATTGAAGAAACAACTCAAAGGGGCACGAAGGTAACCAAGCTGGCGCTTGAACGTTGTCAGCGCCCACACCCCCTCCGCGTCCTGGCCCGCCCCCTATACGACTGGCTACCTGCCCTCAGTCTAGCCGATCTCCAAGGCGACATTTCCTCGTGAAACAGGGTTGCATCATCGCCCTGCCATTGCCTGAGATGCGTCTCGGGGTTCTTCCTGCCCTGAATGTGACGCTATTAACTCCAGTGGCTGGCGATCGTCCACCATCCGCACTTTCCGGCGGACGGACTGGGCATTCGCCATGGAAGACCGCTGAAGGTGAGGACTTCGTGGGGTCAACCGGCCGGGCCGGGAAAAAAACCGCCACGCCGGTATCGGGCGGCTCAGCGCTCCGCCTTTGAGCCAGAGACCTGAGGTGCCTCGTCGGGCCGGAAGATGCAGTAGGGTTCGGACGCCAGAGGATCGCCAGTCGCGGCATAAGCCCGCGCCCGGCACCCCCCGCAGATCGAGTTAAACGGGCAGTGGCCGCATTTGCCTTTTAAGGAGGAAGGGTCTCGTAGGGAGCGAAAGAGCGCGGAGTCGCGGTATAGGCTCACCACCGAGCCGCTCCGCACGTTGCCTGCCGCGATAGGCAGAAAGCCGCTGGGACATACCTCGCCCCGGTGAGAGATGAATAGAATGCCTTTACCGTCGTTGCTGGGCACACCTCGGTACAACTCCCTTACGCGGTGCTGGGTCAATCCTTCCAGGCCTTGACCTTCGCTCGCCAGGCGTCTTAACACCTGTACTCGCCTGAAGTGCTGGCCCAGGGTGGTCTTGACCGGGAACGGCACCCGCCCCGAGAGGTCGCAGATCCAGCCAAATACTCGCTCGTGGTCCTCCGGTGAGATGGTGTCCTCTGCAGCGCCGCGGCCCGTGGGAACGAGAAAGAACAGGTCCCAAAGCACCGCCCCAGACGACGCCACCAACTCCGCGATGGCCGGAAGGTCTTCCACCGTGTGACGAGTCACGGTGGTGTTGATCTGGAAGTCCAACCCCGCAGCCCTGGCGTGGGACATGGCCTCCATGGTCAGGTTGAAGGAGCCGTCCACGCCCCGGAAGCTGTCGTGGACGGCGGCGATGGAGCCATCCAGGCTCAGCGAGATGCGAGACACCCCCAAGTCCTTGAGCTGTTGGAGCCGTTGACGGGTGGCCAGCGCCGTCGCGCTGGGGGCGACGGACATGGGGAGCCCCAGACTCGTCCCATGCTCCACCAGGTCAAAAAGATCCCGGCGCATGAACGGGTCGCCGCCTGAAAGGACCACGATTGGCGAGTGGTCGAACGAGGTCAACTCCTCCAGTACCCGGAAACACTCTCGCGAGGACAACTCGAGAGGGCTTCGCCGGGGCTGGGCTTGGGCCCGGCAATGGCGGCACGCCAGAGCGCAGGCCAAGGTGATCTCCCAAAATACGACCACCGGATCCCGGTCGATATTCACCTGCCGGAGGTCCGCCATGGTCCGTTCTTTTACGTGCTGCGGGGTCAACAATAAACCTCTCGTAGGGCCGGACTAGATTGGCGGAGAATCACAGCTTTGCTGGTCAAGTTGCTCCACAGCACATCCACCACCGCAGCATCGTTATCCAACGTCAACACAACAATTATATCCAGACATCGGCGCCGGAAGTCAAGACTGCGGTGCAACACTGGGCCCGTCAGTAATAGAGCTTTGGAACTTGGCACGGGTTTGCCCGTCCCAAAAGGTCTACTACGCAACACCCGGCGACAATCACGAGACATTCTGGGTGCCCGTCATTTCAAGGAATATGAGTGACTCGCAACTTGGAAAGGCGAACATGAGAAAGCGGCCTCGTCACGTAATCCCCTGCTGCCAGCAGACCTGTGGTACGATCATGTGGTGATATTGCTGGAAACGGAGGGCACCGTGACTATTACAAACGTGACCACTACAGATGAAAACCTGCCGGCACAACTGCGAGAGAAGGCAATGTCGCTCGGGGCAAGCTACTTTGGCGTCGCTGACCTGACCCCTGTAAAGTCGTTCGTAACTGCCGAGGGCGGCGATTTCCTCGCCGACTACCCTGTTGCGATTTCCGTGGGTGTCGCGTTGGTTGACGGCGTAGTGGACCAGCTATACCAACACCACAACAACATCATCGCTCGCACCTACCAGCACCACATCTACTCTGCCGTAGGCGGGCACCTGGACCGCATGGCCGAAGGGCTGGCTTTCACCCTCGAGAGGAACGGTCACCGGGCTCTTCCCGTGCCTTCAAGTGGATACTACGACGATGTACGGCGGAGGGGCCTCATTTCCCACAAGCTGGCCGCCAACTTGGCGGGACACGGATGGATTGGCAAGAACTGCCTGCTCATTACGAAGACCCACGGGCCCCGGGTCCGCTGGGTCACCGTACTCACCGATGCCTCGCTCAAAGGCATTGGAGGAATGCCGGCCGTCGTGGACCATTGCAAGAATTGCAGCCTGTGCGCAGACCTCTGCCCGGTACAGGCGTTCACCGGTATCAAGTTCAACCCCGAAGACCCGGTGGAAGTCCGCTTCGACACGGCAAAGTGCCAGCAGTATCTGCGTGGGCGGGAGAAGACGCATGGTGCGAGCGTCTGCGGCATCTGCGTCCACGTCTGCCCCCACGGCTGGAGCATGAAGCGGAAGAAGAACGCCGAGCGGACTACGGCCAAACTGTTGCGCGAAAGGCTTGCCGGGGTCGGAAGCGCCATGCCAGGCAGCCCCTGACCGATGCATTGACAGGTGAACTCAAGTTGCGGCATCGATGGTGAACAAATCCCCCTGTACCCTCTCCCTTAGCAAAATGGGGCTGGGAGGGGATTTTCTGGTCGTAAGCCTTGCCAATGTACGGCTCGAGAAGTTGTGCGCCAGTCAGTAGCTTGAGAGGAGGACATGAGGGACGATGCCGAAGATTATTTGCTGGATGATGCAGATCTTTACCCCGGAGACCCTCAATGGCTTCTATGGTTACCCCAAGCTCAACCCGGTGGGGCTGAGCTATCAGAAGATCTTCAAGGTTGATTTCAAGCCGCGCCCGCTGGAGAACACCGTCCGGGAGCTGCGCGAGGCCAACATGCTGGTCGCGGTCCCCGCCCTGGACAACGATGTCCTGTACGGGACATCCACTCCCGCTGCCTGGGTTCGCGACCTGGTGGAAGAGTACCCCGACGTGTTCATCGGGTTCTCAGGGGCTGACCCCAACAAAGGGTATGATGCGGTCAAAGACCTGGAGCGGGACGTGAAGGAGTACGGCTTCCGGGCCCTATACGTTCAACCCATGGAATCCGGTGTGCCCATCGACGACCGGAGGCACTATCCCCTTTACACCAGGGCCTGCGACCTGGATATTCCCGTCTTCGTAGCCTGTTCCGTTCACTACAATAATCGTGTTCCCTTGGATGTGCAGAGCCCTTACCGGGTGGACCGGGTAGCCGTCGATTTTCCCGATTTGAAAATCGTCCTGCGCCATGCGCTTTTCCCTTGGATATGGGAGATTGCGGCCGTCATGATGCGCCACTCCAACATGTACATGGAGATCTCCAGCTTCCGGCACAAGTACATTCATCCGGAATGGATCCGTTACATCGACTCCATGTTCCAAGACCGCACGGTCTATGGACTTGGCCACCCGTTCAGCACTCCGAAGCAAAACATCGAGGAGTTCTCCGAGGTCCCCCTGAAACCTGAGACCAAGAACAAGATTCTCTACGAGACATCACCCAAGCTATTGGGGCTCTCGTTCTAGCTGTCGGGCAGGAGCCCGCCGGAGAGCGCTGGTCTTTCAGTAGATTTGGCGATCCCTTTGAGGTCATTTCAAGATCCCCCGGGGCCAGGTTCGCCGCCCTTCGACAGCTCAGGACGAACGAGAAAGAGGCCTTCCACCGTTCGTGGCGGGCTTGTCGAACCGCATTTTGAAACAACTTCTAGATCCCGCGGGCGTTCCAGAGGCTGCCTTCAAGGCATCAAGAAGGCCCTGTTGATGGAGGGCTCCTCGCCCCCTCCTGCCCACTCCGCTTGCTCGAAGGCCTGGTGTACCTGCTCGAACCGGAACATGTGGGACATGACCTTTGTGAGCGCATACTTGTCTTTGGTGCGGTTGAGGAACTCCGGCGCAACGGGAAGGATGTAGGGGTCGTAGTGGGCCGTGGGAATGATTTTGGCGGCGCCCGTCTCCTTGGCGACCGCGGCGCCATAGATACCCACCGTGTCACTCAGGTGAACGCCGGCCTGATTGAGTCCATGTATTGCTTGGGGCACCGCGCCATTGGCTGCCGTTACCGTCTCGTCCGATAGCCCATCGGGGACCTTGAACACGAAGTGGCCTAGGTTGAGGTAGAAGTACTCGGCAAACCCTCCGCAGCAGTAGGGGTACCCCTCGATGGAGGCTCGGAATCGGAATCTGCCGGGGCAATTGTTCAGCTCGCCCCTCAGGCATACATAGCAACGCCGGCAAGGGAAAAAATAAGCGTAGGCGACCCGTTCCCTTTCTCAAAGGCCAGCCCATCGAGTCGGTATTGATGTTACGCCCCAGGGTGTGCACCACGCCGGTCATTTCGTGGCCCAAGATTACCGGTCCGGGCAGCCCGTTGATCTCAGGCTTCATCTCTCCGTGCCAGTAATGGAGGTCGGAGCCGCATATGCCCGCGGCGGTAATTTCGACCAGCATCCCGTACGGTTCGACGGGCGGCGGCGGCAGCTCGACCATGTCGAAATGGTGTGGGCCAACGAAGGCCGCAACCTTTCCCATCGGCATGTGATGCACCTCCTGAGTGCCTGTTTGTCTCCAGATCGCCCGTGGCCGCCGTCCCTGAAAGTATTCGTGGAGGCACGTCGGCGGCGGTCCGGCAGAGGTCTCATTCCTCACGATTGCTGAACGGCGGGACAATTGGCCGGCTAGGTATGCTATGGCCAATTCGTCCGCGCCGGCTCACCCATTCCATTGTACCTGGGTGCGCCGTTAAAACCCTCACTTGTCTCAGCGAAAAGAAGGGAAGCGGCCTTTCCGGTGCCGCCGCCCCGGCATTAGGCCGCATCGTTTTGGTTGTGCGATGGTGTACGGGTGCGGTAGCATTCGGTATTAAACGGCACACCGGCCCAATTCCAGCCGGCTGGCCAATGCTATTTAAACGGCGAGGAGGCCTCTCAGAGTGGAAGACTGCATCACCGTAAACCTGACGGTCAACGGGAAACCGGTCACTTCGACCGTGCCTACCAAGGCAAGTTTACTCCGGTTCCTCGGGCAGAAAAAGGTGACCGCCACGGTGACCAACAGGCTCAGCCTCATGCGGTTCTTGCGCGAGGACTTGCGTCTGACGGGCACCAAGAACGGTTGTGGGACGAACCATTGCGGCAGCTGCATGGTCCTAGTCAACGGGAAAAAGAAAAAGTCCTGCCTGTTACAGGTGCGGACCCTGGAGAACGCAGAAGTCGTCACCATCGAAGGATTGTCTGGAACGGGGGCTCTGCATCCTATTCAGGTGGCATTTCTGGCCGCGGGGGGCGTCCAATGCGGGTTCTGCATGCCGGGGATGATCATGGCCACCAAGGCGCTGTTGGATTCCAACCCCGACCCCACCGACGGTCAAATCCGGCGGGCCTTGCGCGACGGAACCTGCCGTTGTGCCGCCTACGGGCAGATCATAGATGGTGTGAAATTGAGCGCCCGCTGGATGAAGCACCCTGAGGAGATGGCGGTGCTGGCCGGCGGGGGTCTCAATAGCTCGGTAATGGATATCGACGGCGTCGCGAAAGTACAGGGGACCCTGGTCTACGGCGACGACGTCTTGTTGGAGGACATGCTCTACCTCAAGGCGCTCTGGAGCGCCCACCCCCATGCAATTATTAAGGGTGTCGACACCAGGGCGGCGGAGCAAGTGCCCGGCGTGCACCGGGTCCTGACGGCGGCCGATGTGCCGGGTCACAACGGATTCGGCTCGGTCAAACCGGACCAACCTGTGCTGTGCCGGGACAGGGTCCGGTTTGTCGGCGATGCGGTAGCCGTGGTGGTGGCCGAAAGCGAGGACGCCGCGGAGAAGGCGCGGGACATGATCCGGGTGGACTATGAGCCATTGCAGGGGGTTTTCTCGCCGACGGAAAGCCTGCGAGAGGATGCTCCACAGCTATTTCCTGATGGGAACGTCTGCACCCATCTGGTCCACAGCGCGGGCGACGTTGACCGGGGGCTGGCCGAGGCGGACCTGGTGGTAGAAGGGCATTTCGAGACGCCCTTCATCGAGCACGCCTATCTGGAGCCGGAGGCGGGGGTTGCCTATTGGGAGGGGGACGTGCTGACCCTGCGGGTTCCAGCCCAGAGCCCCTTCGAGCTGCGGACCCAGATGGCCATGGCCATGGCGCTCCCGGAGGAGAAGGTGCGTATCATCATCTCGCCCATCGGCGGCGCGTTCGGCGGCAAGCTTGACGGAACGGTCGAGCCTTTGCTGGCGCTGGCCGCCTACTGTACCGGGAGGGCCGTCAAGATGACCTTGACCCGAGAAGAGTCGCTGAAGCGGAGCACCAAGCGCCACGCCTATGCGATGGACTATCGAGTTGGGTTGAGCAAGGAGGGCAGAATCCTGGCCGTGGACGCCAAACTCTTTTCTGACGCGGGTGCTTACACGGACCTGAGTCCCCGGACGATCGACCAGGCCTGCATTTTTGCCTGCGGCCCCTACGAAGTACCTCACCTGCGGGTGGAGGGTTGGGCCGTCTACACCAACAATGTCAAAGGCGGGGCTTTCAGAGGGTTTGGCATCAACCAGGCCGCCTTTTCCCTTGAATCCTTGCTGGACGAGGCGGCGCGGAAGCTGAACATCAACCCCTTCGAGCTGCGCCACAAGAACGGCTTGATAGCGGGAAGCAAGACAGCCTCCGGCCAGGTCTTGAAGGAAAGCGTGGCCCTCCAGGAAACCGTTGCCGCAGCCCGGTCGGCGCTGGAAAAGGAGCTATCCGAGATCAGGAAAATGGTCACTCCCGGCAGCAAGTTGGGGATCGGCGTGGCCAGTGCTTTCAAGAATGTGGGTGCGGGCAAGGGTAAGGTGGACGATGCAGGGGCCACTTTCACCCTTATGCCCGGAGGAAAAGTGGAGTTGAGGGTGTCGGCCGTGGATTACGGGCAGGGGATCCGCACCACCATGGCCCAGATAACCCGGGAAATCGTGCCTCTGGGAGACCACAGCCTGGAGGTGATCTCCGGCGACACCGCGCTGACCCACAGACATGCTGGAGCGGTGGCGGAACGGCAGACACTGATCAACGGCCGGGCCGTCCAAGAGGCGGCAAAACTGTTCAGGAACGAACTGCTGGCTGCGGCCTCCTCAATCCTGGAGATACCAGTCGAGGAGCTGGCGCTCACCATCGGCGCGGTTTCCGGCCCGGCACCGGGCGACGGACTCACCCTGGCCGAGTTGGAGCAGGAGTTGAGCCGCCGGGACGAGAGGGTGCGGAGCAGCTACGTCTTCATCGGGCCCAGGACTTTCGCCCTGGCCGACGTGGAAGGCCGCAAGAGCGTCCCCCCTGAGGAGTACCGCAACTTTCCCGCCTATGCCTATACCACTCAGGCCTGTGCGCTGGAGGTGAACCCCAAAACCGGAAAGGTCCGGGTGCTCCGGGTTTTTGCGGCCCACGACGTAGGTCGGGCCATCAACCCGCAGAAGATCGAGGGCCAGATCGAGGGGAGCTGTCTCATGGCCCAGGGATACGCCCTCAACGAAGATTTTCAGACGGAGCAGGGTTGGCCCAAAACCCGGACTTTCCACGACCTCAAGGTGCCTACGATCCTGGAGGCGCCGGCGGTCTGCACGTTGATCGTGGAAAAGCCCGATCCCATTGGACCTTTCGGCGCCAAGGGTATCTCTGAAGTGGCCACCGTGCCGCTGACGCCGGCCATCACCAACGGGATTTACGATGCGGTGGGCGTTCGAATCTACGACCTGCCGGCCACGCCGGCCCGGGTCCTGAACGGGATGCAACGAAATTAGGCGAAAGCACCCTTGGACCTAACCATGACCAAAGGACTAATCGCCCGCGAAAAAAACGGACAGCCGTTTGAAGGAAAGCCATGGTCGGCCGTTGCGTCTGATCGTTCCGAGCCGCCACGGATGGGGTGGGAGGCCCAACGCCGGACTACGCGGGCTCTGGTCTAAGCCACTTCACGCTTTGCGTCACCTCGGGGATTGAGTTCCGGCGCCGCCAAAAGCTTTTCATTCGGCAGGTCTCGCAGGTACCCGCATTGAAAGCAGCTGAGGTACTTTCCAAACATATCTTCATTGCGATACAGGTCTCCCCGGCATCGCGGACAAACTTTGAACTCTATCATCTCTTTTCGTGGAATACTCTCGCTGATTTATCTGACCCGCAACAAGGACATTGACACAGCTCGTATCAAACCGTATCATATAGGCAAGGCAAGGTCAACAAGGATGGCCTCGGGTTTTAGGCAAAATAGAGGGGTACCAGATGTACCAGAAGCCCAGGGCAAGGGTGGACGACCGCACGGGGATCTCGTCTCAACCGCCACCGGTGCGGCCTGAGCACGCGTCCCTGGCCAGGCCCGATGCTGAACAGCCTCCCCGGCAAGCATCCGGCGGCGGCGATACTGAAGACTGGGTCGTGAGGATGGAAGGCGTCTACATCATCAGTGTGGCAGCTCGCATCCTGGACATGCATCCTCAGACCCTTCGCAAATACGAACGGATGGGGCTGATCAACCCGGGCCGGACCATCGGCATGCTACGGCTGTATTCGCGAGAGGACATCCGCAGAGTGAGGCTGATCCGCCATTTGGGAAACATGGGCCTCAACCTCGCCGGGGTAGAATTTGCTCTTGCCTTGATAGAAAACCTGCTCCGCTTGGAGCAACGCCTCCTGACTTTTACGGAAGGCAATCCTCTTAGTTCCGTTATCGAACAGGAGATAACCAACGTCTTTCGTAGCTTGAACCTGCCGGTGGATGACTGACTCCCGGTCGGCAAATTGAATTGGACCCCAGGATGTGCCAATGACCACTGAATCTAACGACGCCCAGCAGCATGGTGGCGAGCTTTCATCCGAAAAGGGCGAGGGCGAAAGAGGCGCGAGCAGGTTGAGCCAGCTTTCGCTGGACGATCAGATCTCGGCCCTCCATGAAGACCTGGGCGAGGCCCGGCAGGAAGCAGGAAAGAACCTGGACGCGGCCCAACGGGCCCAGGCCGAGCTGGCAAACTTCCGCAGGAGGAACGAGGAAGAGCGCGTATCTCTGATGCGTTACGCCAACGGCCGGCTTCTCATCAAGCTGCTGCCGGTAATTGAGGAGCTGGACCTGGCGGTAGCCCACGCCGGCCCAGGGGGGGCCAACGCTTCCTCGCCAAGCGCTCCCTGGTTGAAAGGAGTCATGTTGATCCAGCGTAAGCTCCACAATTTGCTGGTGTCCGAAGGGGTCACGGCGGTGGACTCCGTGGGAACTCTTTTCAATCCACTGGAACACGAAGCGTTGGGCACGGTCGAGACGACTGAATACCCCGCCGGATACGTTGTCCAGACCGTCCGTCCCGGATATCGGCTGCATGACCGGTTAATTCAACCAGCCCAAGTGATGGTGTCGCGAGAACCTCAAGCCAACGGCCAAGCAGACCAAAGCAGAGAATCAAAGGAGACTGAAAATGGTTAAAGTCCTGGGCATTGATCTGGGAACTACGAACTCCGTGGCAGCGGTGATCGAAGCCGGGGAGCCGGTAGTAGTGGAAAACGCCGAGGGTTCGCGGTTAACCCCGTCGGTGGTGGCAGTCAACGCTCGCTCCGGGGAAAGGTACGTGGGCCAGGTCGCCAAGCGCCAGGCTGTTACCAATCCGGAAAACACCTTGTTCTCTGTCAAACGGTTGATGGGCCGGCGGTTCGATGACGCCGAGGTCAAGGGCGCCACTAACAAACTGCCCTACAAGATAGTTAAGGGTGCCGATGGGGAGGCCCAGGTAGAGATGGCCGGCCAGGCCTACGGTCCACCCCAGGTTTCCTCTTTCGTCCTCCAGAAGATCAAGCAGGACGCGGAAGCCAAGCTGGGAGAGAAGATCTCCCAGGCGGTTATTACTGTTCCGGCATATTTTAACGATTCCCAGCGGCAGGCCACGAAAGACGCCGGAACCATTGCCGGCTTGGAAGTCCTGCGCATCATCAACGAGCCCACCGCCTGCTCCCTGGCCTATGGGTTGGATAAGAGTAAGGCCGACGCCACCATTGCCGTGTTCGACCTGGGTGGAGGGACTTTCGATATCACTATCCTCCAGATGGGAGAGGGAGTATTTGAGGTCAAGTCCACCAACGGGGACACCTTCCTGGGCGGCGATGACTTCGATCAGGCGATTTTGGACTGGCTGATCCAGGAATTCAGGCAAGAGACCGGCATCGACCTGAGCAAAGACCGCATGGCCCTGCAACGGCTGCGGGATACTGCCGAGCGGGCTAAGGTGGAGCTGTCCAGTGTCCTGGAGACGGAGATCAACCTCCCCTTCATTACCGCCGATGCCAGCGGGCCTCAACACCTGGTGAAGCCCCTGAGCCGGGCCAGGTTGGAGCAGTTGGTCGCTGCCTTGGTCGACCGTACGCAACAGCCATGCCTCCAGGCGATTGCCGATTCCGGGTTGAGCGCCGAAGATATCGAAGAGGTAATCCTGGTAGGCGGGATGACCCGAATGCCCGCAGTGCAACAAAAGGTCAAAGAACTGTTCGGCCGCGAGCCCAACCGGAACGTCAACCCCGATGAGGCGGTGGCCTTGGGCGCCGCCATTCAAGCCGGGGTCCTGGCAGGAGAGGTTGGCGACATCGTGCTCCTGGATGTTACGCCCCTAACCCTGGGCTTGGAGACCCTTGGAGGAGTGCTGACGACCCTGATTCCCCGCAACACCACGATCCCAACCAAAATGAATGAGGTGTTCACCACCGCCGCCGATGGCCAGACCAGCGTCGACATCCACGTGCTGCAGGGTGAGCGGACCATGGCGGCCGACAACAAGTCCATCGGCCGTTTCATGCTGGACGGCGTTCTACCCTCTCCCAGAGGGACGCCTCAAATTGAGGTCACCTTTGATATCGACGCCAACGGTATCCTCAGCGTGTCGGCCCACGACAAAGGTACCGGCAAAGAACAGAAGATCGTGATCCAGTCCGGCTCGGGCCTGGCCAAGGATGAGATCGAGCGGATGGTCAACGAGTCCAAGGCTCATGAAGAACAGGATAAGATGAAACGGGGCGAGGTGGAGACGCGCAATCAGGCCGACTCCCTGGTCTATGGCGCCGAAAAGATGATCGAAGATAATAAGGAGAAGGTGCCCCAGGAACTGAAGGAAGACGTCGAGAGCAAGGTCGCCACACTCAAGTCCGCCGTTGCCGAAAACAATGTCGCGGAGATGCAGGCGGCGATAAAAGACCTGAACGACTCGTTGCAGAAGGTGGGCGAGGCTGTGTATAGCCAGGCTGGCGATCCGGCCGAGGCCGTTGACGATGCCCTGCCGGATGAGGAGGAGCCGGGTGCCAGCACTGTGGAGGGCGAGTTTCGGGAGGTATAAAAACGGGGGTTTTTCCAGTTTCTGTTCGTAGAATTCGTCTGGTATAATAGGCTCACGTAGTCAGCATCTCCGTTAGTGTTGAAATTTGAATACACTGGGGGCAAAGCTGTTGGAGGGGAAATGAGCGTACCAAAAGAACGGGCTGACCAAGAACTGGTGGGGAAGAAGGGTAAGTCGGCGGTTGAAGGGATTGACCAGTTGCTGACCCCTCTCCAGTTTCATTACCTTAGCCTGCTCCAGAGATTGATAGCCGTGAAAAACGGCTATCAGACGGATGCAAACTTTGAGGCTTGGCTGATGGCCGCCATCAACAAAGCGATTTATTCCACGTTACGGGATTGCATCGAAGCCAACATCGGCGATGCGGCCAAAGAGTTGCTGCGCCGGGAGCACCAAGTAAACTAGCGCGGCCCCGCCCCTTTGGCCGCTCCAAAACGCTGGGCCTGTTTGGAGCGCCACCATCGATTGAGTTTGATGCTACGCCCGCTCATGGCTCAAAGAGCCTCGCATGAGCGGGCGTAGTTGCGTTCGTCGATAGCAGGTCCGAGCCCGGTCCAGTGGCGGCCGCGCCGCCCAATTGCCTCGAGGTCGTTTCAAAATCCCTCGGGGCCAGGTTCGCCGTCCTTCGACAGCAACTGTCTTAAATGTCAAGAGGTTTGACCCACTGGGGTCCAAGTACGGCGGTGCTTGAACATGGAGTTGAGAATGACCAGCAACTTTCGGAGGCAAGCG
>CAYOAF010000057.1:0-13608 GCA_964401855.1 uncultured Dehalococcoidia bacterium | reverse complement strand
TTACCACGGTGGTGGTGGCCTCGATGAAATCCTTGTCCGCCACCTTCACGGTCGCCACCGCGGGCTCCACGGTCAAGTCCGAGAAGGCCTCAGGGGGAAGGGTCTCGATCCCGCGCCCAAAATACGGCTCGCCGCTGACGCCGGACATGGCCGAGCGCTCCAGCATGGTCTGCAAGAAACCAGCCAGCCGGTCGCGAAACCGGACCACTCGCTGCTCTTTGTCGATCAGCGCTCCCACCGGCTTGCCGACCAATCTGGCGGCCTCCCTGAAAATCAGCCGGTCGACAAAGTTGATCCCTAGCTCCTGGGCCACCATCTGTCCGACGGGGACCGGGCCGCTGCCAATCGGGCCGTTGATAGTAATTACGGGCATCATTCTCTCCTAGCAACCCTACTATTGAGGCCATGGGCTTGGCGGTGCGGATTTCTGGCGCTAGAATCGTTTTCTCGCGGGAGGCAAGGTGCGCCGCAACCAAATCGGCGCCCCAGATTAGACAGGGCCTCTGACCGGCAAGGACCGAAGCCCGGCGGCTTAATACTATGCGGTGGCGCTGCCCATCAGCCGGGACCGGCGACGGTTGTATTCATCGACCAGCAACCCTATTGCATGGGAATCATACCATTCCCCGTCCTTGCGATGGGTCTTGCGCAGATGGCCCTCCAAAACAAAGCCCAGGTGGCGGAACATTTGCAGGGCGTGGTCGTTGTAGTCAGGAATGTCCGCCCAAACCCGGTGCAGCCCGTGGGCTTGAAACGCCTGGTCGAGCATGTGAATCAAGGACATCGTGCCGTAGTGTTGGTGCCACAACTCTTTGCGCCCGATGAGGATGAAAACCTGGGCCTCTTGCAGCGGCCACTCCACAACCAACTGACCTTCACCGATGTGGTCTCCATTCGCGGTGTGCAAGGAGTATATCTGGCGGTCTTCGTTTTCGAAGACGTGATCCCATTCGGATTGTGAAGCCTGGAGAATCTTGTGGGGGGAGTATCCTATGTGCAGAGGCGTCCCGTCTTCGCCCAAGCCGTACCAGAAAGAATTGACCTCCGGATCGTCGAGCCAATCCGCCATTCGCTGAACGTCTTCACGGGTAGTGGGCAACAGGGTTACATCTGGAAACATCCTCACCCCTCGGCTCGGAAACGTTAGGCCGCGGACCCCTGTACGGGAATACTATCACATTTTTTGATAGTCATCATCTTACCAGCGGTCCACCACAAAATCAACCGGCTGGGGTGCTAACCCCCTGGTGCCGGAGAAGTGGACCGGCTATCGTGATAGACAGCACAACCGCGCAAACAGTCACTCTTCTTGAACCTGCCAACCGGGATGGAGTGCCACTGAACAAACAAACAAGGGGTATGAGAGGAAGGCATGGCCGGATCTGAGTGGAATTTCCTATCTTTCGTCCTTCCAGGCATCGCATTCTCATATGGTCTGCTGATGTTTGCGTTCGCTAGGCTACCCGTCGGAAAATTCCTCCGCAACCCAAAGTCCGTGCTCGCGCGCAGCTCTCGAATCAGGGCCGAAGAAATAGATGGAGTTACGGTCTTCAGCCTCTCAGGTGCCTACCCGCTTTGGGTTGGCGCTGACCCGGCCCGAACCGACGGGCTATGAATGGCAACTCGTGGTTCCGATTGACACAGTGCTGGAACACGTGGGTGCGGCGAAATAAGGCGCTCTGGTCTACCCTGAGTTGAGGGAGTGCAAACCATGGACGCCGCATGCGACAATCAAAGGGCGACGGCAAAACCGTCGCCCTTTGATTGTCGCCGGCATCGGTGGGCCGGTGCCGGACTGCCGGTATCTCAGCTAGCCTGAACCGGCTCCCGGCAAGCTGCCGCCACGGCCCGAACCTGCTCCATCATGCTGCGGAAGTTCTCGAAGGTGAGCGACTGAGGGCCGTCGCACTTAGCGAGGTCCGGGTTGGGGTGGACTTCCACGATCAGCCCGTGGGCCCCGGCGGCGATGGCAGCCAGAGCTACCGGGGTAACCAGATACCACTTACCGGTGCTGTGGCTGGGGTCCGCGATGATGGGCAGGTGGCTTAGCCGTTTGATCACCGGGATGGCGGCCACGTCCAGAGTGAACCGGGTGAATTGCTCGAAGCCCCTGATGCCCCGTTCGCAGAGCATGACCTTGTCATTGCCAGCCGCCAGGACGTACTCAGCCGCCAGCAGCCATTCCTCGTAGGGGGCGGCCAGGCCTCGCTTTACCATCACCGGCAAGTTCGTGGAGCCCACCTCGTCCAGCAGGGAGTAGTTCTGCATATTGCGGGCGCCGATCTGGAGGACATCAGCGTATTGAGCCACCACCTCCACGTCCGCCGGCGCCATCACCTCGGTGATGATGGGCAACCCTGTTTCCTTTTTGGCTAGCTGCAGGAGCTTGAGTCCATCCAGGCCCATGCCTCGGAAGCTGTAGGGAGAGGTGCGAGGCTTGTACGCCCCACCTCGAAGCAGGCCGGCCCCGGCAGTCTTCACCGCTTTGGCCGTGGCCACCATCTGCTCTTCGTCTTCCACGGAGCAAGGCCCGGCCATGATCACCGGGTCGGGACCGCCGATCACAACGTTGCCCACCCGCACCGTCGAACCCTCCGGATGAAACTCTCGACTGGCTAGCTTGTAGGGCTTGGAGATGGGGACCACCTCGGCGACCCCGGGCAGAAGCTCAATCTCATCCCGCAGGTCCGGGGGGATGGCGCCCAGGACCCCCACCACGATGCGTTCCACGCCCCTGAAGACCTGGGCTTTCAGACCCCGGCTTTCGATCCGTTGCTGGACCAGGGCCAGGTCTTCAGGGGGGCTGTCTTTGGTCATTATCACAATCATATTTGTTCTCGCTATTGGTACTGGATTTCGGTTAGGCGCCTGCTCGGGAGGACTCCAGTCGGAGAGCGGACAAGACGTGAAGCCCTCTCCCGCTCCCGTTCAGCAAGTCCCCCGCGTCCCGGCCCTACCGGCTGCGATGCGCCGGCATCAACTGGTCTCAACGGCATCGCCTCTCAGGGCGTTCGTGCCGTGGAGATACAGGTTCACCAATTCCTTGGGCTCTTTATCAGTGTTGTAAAGTATGAGGATCCGGACGCACCGGAGCAGGCTGCCGGGCACGGCGATCTCGCTGGCGCCCATCAGAGCCGTGGAGGTCCACCCAAGCTGGCGGGCGGCTGCCGCGGGGAACCCGGCATTCAGATCGGGGGTCGTGGTGAAGTATGCCGCGGCGACGTCTCTTTCCTCAAGCTGATTGGCATCGATCAGTTGGGCCAGCAGCTCCCTGGTGGCCCCCTGGATGGCCTCCGCGGTGTTCTCTTTAGCCACCGTTGCCCCTCGAATGCCACGGCAAACGCTCATCGGTCAGACTCTCCCTTCGCTGGTTGCGGCTTGCCGGCCAACTCCCCGACAAGCCGACTGGCGCGCTCGGCAAGCTGGTCTTGGGGAGATTCTAGCATCACCCTGATCAGGGCGCTACCAACCACCGCCGCCTCGGCCTTCCGGCCGACCGCCTCCACGTGTTCCCGCCGGGAAATGCCAAACCCGACTGCCAGCGGCAACGAGGTGTGGGGCCGTACCCGGTCCACAAGCTGAAAGCTCCTCTCCGAGACCTGTGCGCGAGCGCCGGTCACTCCGGTGACACTGATGCAGTAGACGAACCCGGAGGCGTCGGCGCAAGCGGCCCGGATGCTCTCGTCGGTGCTGGTGGGCGCCAGCAGCGGGATGATGGGAATGTCCCGAGGAGCGCATTCGTCCGCCAGAGGTCCTGCCTCGAACTGGGGGAGGTCTACCACGATGAGTCCATCAACGCCGGCCCGCTGGGCGTCCTGAGCGAACGGGGCCAATCCGTAGCGGTAAATCGGGTTGTAGTAACCCATCAGGATCAAGGGAGTGTCCGGCACCTGCCCTCGCAACTCCTCCGCCATCTTCACACAGTCGCCCAGGGAGACCTGTTCCTGCAGGGCGCGGAAGCTGGACTCCTGAATGGTCGGCCCCTCGGCCAGCGGGTCGCTGAAGGGAACCCCCAGCTCGACGAGGTCCGCTCCAGCCGCCACCAGCTTGGGCACCAGGTCCAGGGTGGCTTGCCTGTCGGGAAATCCGGCGGTCAGGAAGACCACGAGACCCGTCCGGCCTTCCCGCTCGATGGCGGCGAATGTCTTTTCTATCCGGCCCCTGCTCATTCCCGGTCGCCTTGAATGACCCCTCCGTATGACCACGCCAACTTATATTACACCCGATTGCCGGTCCAGGCCCAGTGCGCTTGAATCGCCGCCGGCAGGCGATTGCTTGTCTAGACCCAGAACGCTTGGACCGCCACCACCAGGGCGTTCTGCCCCGCGTGGGCGAAGATGCCGGGCCACAGGGAGCCGGTCCGCCAGTAGAGCCAGGCCAGGGCCATGCCGGTGATGAAGATGGGCACCAGCACTCCCAATGACAAATGGAAGACGCTGAAGATCACCGCACTGGCCACCATCGCCCGCCCCACTCCCAACCGAGGGACCAGTCCGGCAAAGACGAAACCACGGAAAAAGATCTCCTCAGTCAGAGGCGTGGCCAGCGCCAGGGCCTGAAAGGTGAACACCACGGCCGGACCGGGAAATGCAATGTCGGGTGGAATGTCCGGCGGCGACAGGACCTCCGGGCCGGCGGCACTGATCAGTGTCGCGTAGACCGCCGTGGCGCCCAGGCTCAAACCCAGGACGCCAACGGCTAGAAGCACTGTCTTAAGCCGGGGGACACCCCATGGGACCAGGCCAAGCATCGACACCGGCGCCCGGCAGCGGTGTACCCCGAAGTACCAGACTGCCCCGATGATGACGAGACCCATCAGGTGCACGCTGAACCAGGTCGTCACCGCTTCTTCATATTTCCCGGACAGAACGCCAATTCCAACCGCGGCCAGAGTTGCCGGAAGGACCAGGATCGCGATCGACAGAATTGCCAGCGCCACCTGCCCTCCGCGCCAGGGGACGGCCTGCCCTTCGGCCTGCCGGTCTTCTCCAGCCACGGCAGTTGGCCGGCCGGGCGAACTCAGGAGGCGCCCGCAATGCTGACAGCAGGAGGCGCCCTCGGCCCGAAGGCGGCCGCAGTTGGTGCAGTACAACCGTTAACCTCCAGGCTTTCAAGGTGGGAGGCGCCCCGCGTACCCCGGTCAATTGACCGCCGGCAGCGCAAGTGGTGGCAGCGATGAGTATACCAACATTTGCTTGCATTCCAAACACTGCCGGTTATCGCCAAGGCAACTCGGAACCGTCCGGTCCGCCCTCACCCTCGTTCCCTCTCCCAACCCTCTTCCAATGGGAGAGGGTTGCCCCGGCGCAGCCGGGGCTGGGTGAGGGTTCGTGTTTCCCGGGAAGGAGCCGCGGCTAAGGTTGCTGCCATCCGGAGGGGTTGTCGCCTGCCGCCGGAACGCGCGCGTTGCACGACGGCCGCCTGTGGGTGATAATATCCGCGACCAGATTAAGGTAAGGAGCGACAGCCCATGCCTTCAAAAAGCCCTTTGCCGCGCGAAACGTTTCTCTCGCTGGCCGCCGCGGCAGGATTGGACGTCAAGGCCGCCCACATGGAGGAACTCTACCCCTTCGTTCAGGCCACACTGGCCAGTCTCCTTCCCCTTAAAGACATCGACGTGGCCGGGGCCGAGCCGGACATGGCCTTCATTCCATTGGGGGCGACCCCTCCTCCTTCGTCTTGACCTGGCCGAGGGTCGCGCCGGCATTGGCCAGGCCAGGTGAACCGGTCCCTGCAATCCCCCGCTTTCCCGCCGACCGGCCTCTATGGGCGAGGAGGGGCCGGGCCCAGCTTGAGGGAGAACCGTAAAAGGAGAACCATGGAAGCTCTAGAGCTTTGTTACATGAGCGCCGGCCAGCTTTCCCGGCTGGTGCGGAGCCAAGAAGTATCACCGGTGGAGATTGTGGACGCCCTCCTGGCCCGCATTGAGGCCACCGAGCCGGTACTGAACTCCTTTATTACCCTCCTGCCGGAGGAAGCCAGGGCCGCCGCCCGCCGGGCCGAAGCAGAGATTCGAGAGGGAAACTACCGGGGGCCCCTCCACGGCATACCCTTCGGGCTGAAAGACCTGTTCAACACCGCCGGGGTGCGCACCACCTCGGGCTCCCGTATCTTCGACACCTTTGTTCCCAAAGAAGACTGCACTGTGGCCGCCCGGTTGCATCAAGCCGGGGCTATCCTGCTGGGCAAGCTCAACATGCACCAGTTTGCCTTCGGTCCCACGGGAGAGAACCCGGACTACGGCCACATGCACAATCCCTGGAACCCGGAGCTTGTCGCCGGCGGTTCCAGCGGCGGCTCCGCATCGGCGGTGGCGGCGGGCCAGTGCACCATCACCACCGGGAGCGACACCGGCGGCTCCGTCCGCATCCCGGCCGCCCTTTGCGGCGTCGTGGGCCTCAAGCCCACCTACGGCCTGGTCAGCCGCCACGGGCTCACCCCGCTGTCCTGGTCCCTGGACCACCCCGGTCCCATCGTGCGGACGGTGGAAGACGCCGCCTTGATGATGAACGCAATTGCCGGTCACGACCCCAGGGACGTGGCATCGGCAAAAGTGGACGTGCCCGACTACACTACCGCGCTGACCGGCGACGTGCGCGGCCTGCGCGTCGGCGTGCCCAAGGAATACCTGGACTCTCCCCTGGACCCTCAGATTTCCCAGGCGGTCCGGGATGCCGTCTCCTTGCTGGAAACCATGGGCGCTGTGGTGACCGAAGTGTCCTTCCCTATGTTCTCCGAGTCCCAGGCCATCTCCAGCACCATCCTGATGGCCGAGGCCGCCGCTTCCTTCCGGGACCTGCTGGCCAGCGACGGCGGCAGCATGTACCCGCCGGTGCGTCTGCGGTTTGAAGCGGGCCTATTCGTCAGCGCCGTCGATTACCTGCGCGCCCAGCAGGCCCGGTCCCTGTTCGACCGCCAGACCCGCCAGCTCTTGGAGCAGGTGGACCTGCTGGCCGGCCCCTCCGAGCCGGTAACCGCGCCCAAGCTGCTGGCCACCAAGGTGCAGGCCGGGGACCAAACCGTTGGGACTGTGGCGGCCCTGACTCAGTACACGCGCCCCTACAACATCACCGGCTCTCCCGCCATCTCTGTTCCTTGCGGCTTCTCCGATGCGGGTCTGCCCTATAGCCTGCAACTGGCGGGCCGCCCCTTCGATGAACCGACCGTCCTCCGGGCCGCCCACGCCTACGAGCAGGCCACCGAATGGCACAAGCGCCGCCCGCCGATCTGATTTGGCCCATTTGTGCTTCGCCACAGAGACACGGAGGACACAGGGCCCGGAAAGAGGGCATCTTGACCCGGTCCGGTGGGAACGGCCCACAAAGCGTCGCATCGACGGTTAAACTCAATCTGGTGGTACCTAAATCCCCCTCGGTCTCCCTTGATCAAGGGGGACCGAGGGGGATTTCCCATCGCAAGGTTCGCCAACATGGCGTTTAGGAATTCGTACAAGTCCCAGTAGATCGGCCTGGACTCGCGGTTCCCCTGTTTTCGTGTACAATTCCAGCACCGGCGCGAGCCTGTTTCCCGGCAACAGGGAGCAAGTGGATTTAGCTGAGATAACCACGGTGACCTTCGACCTTTGGCAGACCTTGCTCCTGGACACCCGGGAGACGGGACAGGCCCGGGCCTTGGTGCGGCTTGAGGGCGCCCAGGACGCCTTGGGCCGGTTCGGCGAAGCCTACAACCTGGAGCACATCCGGGAAGCCTACCGGGCCTGCGACCGCCGGTGCCACCAGATCCGGGATGAAGAGCGCGACATCAGTTTCAGGGAGCAAGTGGAGACCTTCATCAACAACATCAGCCCCGGCCTGGCGGGCCGCCTGGACCAGAGCACCTTCGACGACATCGTGAGGATATACGCCGACTCCTTTCTGGTGCATCCACCGGCGCCCCATGTCGAAGCCTTTCCCGTGCTGCGCGCTCTGCGGGCGATGGGGATGCGCCTGGGAATGATCTCGAACACGGGGACGACTCCGGGGTCCACGTTCCGGACCTTCTTGGAACAGCACGGGCTCCTGGGGCATTTCGACACCCTGACTTTCTCCGACGAAGTCAGGCTGGCCAAGCCATCCACCGAGATCTTCCTGATGACGCTACGCGCCATGGGCGTCTCCCCCGCCCAGGCGGTGCACGTGGGCGACCACGTGACCAACGACGTTGTGGGAGCCAAGCGCGCCGGCTTGAAAACCGTGTGGATAACGGGGTTCTACGAGAGGGAAGACCCGTCGGACCCCGAGTCGGAGCCCGATGCCGCCGTCCCCGACTTGGGCCTAGTGGTCTCGGCGATTGCCAGGCTGTCCGGCCAGGGTCCGAACGCCAGACCAGGCGCGCCTGATCCGGTCCAAAATAGCTAGGGACGAGGTCAGGGTCCCGCCCATCCGGCGGTCGGGTACTGTGCCTTGACAAGCCATGGGCGGAATGCTACCGTCGAGTTGCCCCTGCTCCAAGGCGAAATTTGCTTTGCTCCGCTCTTCCTCCGGTAAATCACCGGAGGTTTTGGTGTTCATGAGAGCGGCATCAGTGGGGAATTGAGACCTTCCTCGCGTGAGAGGCCCATGGAAGAGGCCGGTCCTGAAAACAGCACGGCCGAACTGCGAAAGCTGTGCGACACCATACTTTCCCGGCGGCCTCTCATCCTGGCCAGCAACCGCGGTCCAGTCGAACACCAGATGACGCCGGAGGGGCGCCCCGAGGCCCGGAGGGCAAGCGGAGGGGTCGTTACGGCCCTCAGTTCCCTGGCCCAGAACGCTGAGTTTACCTGGGTGGCCAGCGCCATGGGCGAGGGGGACCGGACCGTTGCCAACAACGGCCAGGGCCACCATGTCAAATCACCGCTGCCCGGGCACAAGATCAACCTGCGCTACGTCGTCACGCCCCGCCGTGTCTATCACAAATATTACAACGTGCTCTGCAACCCCTTGCTCTGGTTCCTGCAGCATTACATGTGGAACCCGCCCTACAACCCCAACGTCGACGCTTCCGTTCATGACGCCTGGCAAAGCGGATATGTAACCGTGAACCAGGCCTTCGCACGAGCGATCGTCGAGGAGGCCCGAGAGCACCAACAGGCCCCCGTCGTCATCGGTCATGACTACCACCTTTACCTGTTGCCGGAGTACGTGCGGCAGGAGGTCCCCGACGCCGTCATCCTCCATTTCATCCACATTCCCTGGCCCGCCCCCCGTTACTGGCAGATGATCCCCAGCTACATCACCAAACGAATCTGCAGCGCCCTCTGCGCCGCCGATTTGGTGGGTTTCCAGACCCCCTTCGACCAGCGAAGCTTTCTGGACGCCATCGAGGAGTTTCTCCCTGACGCGGAGGTGGACCACAAGGCTGGCGTAATCGAGCGAGGGGGCCGCCGGACCCAGGTCAGGGCGTACCCCACTTCCATCAACGTCGCCGAGGTACAGAGGATAGCGAACTCGCCTCGGGCCGTGGAGTACGAGTCACGCCTCGCCCCGATGTGCAACGGCTTCACCATAATGCGCATCGACCGGGCTGAACCCAACAAGAACATCATTCGGGGCTTTAAAGCCTACGATCTGTTGCTGAACCGCCATCCGGACCTGCGTGGCAAGGTAAACTTTCTGGCTTTCCTGGTGCCGTCCCGGACCCATATACGCCAGTATCAAAGGTACATGGACGAGATCCAGCAAGCCGTCGGCCAGATCAACAGCAACTATGGCACCGAGCAGTGGCAACCGATTCTGACCTACATTGAAAACAACTACACCCAGGCCGTTGCCGGAATGAAGCTGTACGACACGCTGCTGGTCAACACCATCATCGAAGGGATGAACCTGGTGGCCAAAGAAGGGCCCATCGTCAATACCCGGGACGGGGTGTTGGTGTTGTCGGAAACCAGCGGGGTCCACCACCAGCTGAAAGAAGGGGCCCTCTCCGTATCCCCCACCGACATCGAGGGCACCATGGAAGCGCTGTATCAGGCGATAAGCATGTCCCCCGAGGACCGCAAACACCGAGCCTCTCTGCTGGTGTCGTCGGTCTGCCGCGAGGATATCACCCACTGGATCGTCACCCAACTGGGCGACATAGCCAAGCTGCTGTAGACTTTCCTGACTAGGGAGGAGAGCCGATTTACATGGACGGACTGTTCAGCGCACACCTACCGGATGGAGAGCGTCCGGACCTTCAGTTCTGCATCTTCCCGCACCTGAAGGAGTTTCTGGTCATCGATCAACGGGAGCACCCGCCGCGGGTCGTGCTCTTGGATGCGGCGGATGTCTTTGTCGAAGAGTTTTTCAGGGCTGTGGAAGATCAGGTTTCCGAGGCGGTCCGAGAGGAAACCAAGTTTCCTTTCGCCCACCTGATCAACGTGCCCTTGCGCGTTGAGATGGCCATCCGGGAGACCGCCATGTCCTTTATCCAGGGCCAGTTGGGCGTCGGCGCCGACGGCGTGGAGGACACCCCCACCCTCGTCGTGTTCATCATCAGCGGCGGCGCCCTGGAAGCCCACTCGGAGCGGGTGCTGGACGGCCTGAGATTGCTGGTGAGAACTCACTGCGGGGAGTCGGCGGCGACCCAATGGGAAGATGTGCTCAGCCGGCTGGTCGCCGAGGAGACAGCCATCCTTCAAAAGCTGCATCAAACCCAGTTGGCCGAAGCCCTTCAGGGAGATTCTCCAGATTCCTTCACCCTGTGGGAGCACCGGAATTAGTATCCAGTCTCGTAAGTAGCTTTACATCCGCGAAATTGTGCAGCATTCCCGCTTCTCGATCGTCTTTCCGGCCCTTCCGCGGAAGGGCCGGAAAGACGGACTGGGCATCAGGCCATTTACTAGACTAGCCTGCATCGACGGGGGCCTTATCGGATGAGCGCCACAGGAATCTTCTTCAACCCCAGACCGGACGGAATATCCTTCGGAGACATGATTTCCGTCGCCCGGCATGCCGACCAGTTGGGATACGATGCCCTTTGGACCGGCGAGTCATGGGGGATGGATGCCTTCTCCGTGCTGACCGCCGTCGCCTGCCACACCCACTCCATCCGCCTAGGCACCGGCATCGTCACGGTATTCAGCCGCACCCCCTCCATGATCGCCCAGTGCATCGCCTCCCTGGACCTGGTCTCAGAGGGGAGGGCCATGCTGGGCCTGGGAACCAGCGGGCGGGCCGTCATTGAGGACTGGCACGGCCTGCCGTTTCGGTATCCCCTGCAACGCACTCGCGAGTACATCAAGATCATCCGCCAGGCCCTGTCCGGCGGTCCGGTGAACCACGAGGGCCGTTTCTTCCGCGTGCGCCGCTTCCGCCTGGGCGTCTCCCCGGTTCAAAAGCGCATCCCGATCTATCTGGCCAGCCTGGGGCCGAAAAATCTGCAGATGACCGGGGAGCTGGCCGACGGATGGCTTCCCATCTGGTCCCATCAAGGACACCTCGCGGGGCTGAAAGAGCAGGTCGCCAAGGGCGCCGCTCTCGCCGGCAGGAACATTTCGGAGATCACTGTCTCCCCTCAAATAATGTGCCACGTGGCGGACGGGGCCGAGGACTTGGCCGATGCCACCCGGCGCATTCGCGCCCACATGACCTACTACATCGGCGGCATGGGAAGCTATTACTACGACCTGTTCAGCCGCTACGGCTACCGGGCTGAAGCGGACGCCCTCCGGGAAGCCTGGGCTGCCGGCGACAGGGCCGGGGCCGCTGCCTCGATAACGGACGAGATGTTGGACAACATCGTCATCATCGGTGACGCGGCTGCCTGCCGGGCCAAGCTGGACCAGTTCCGGCGCAGCGGGTCCGACGTGCCGATGGTCGCCTTCCCTCGCGGTACCTCCTTACCGGCCATGCTGCGCACCCTGGAAGCGCTCGCCCCAGAGGGGACCTCCCGGACCAAGCCCTCTCAATGAAGATCGGGCTGATCTCGGACACCCACCTAGGCGGCCGCGGATGGGACCTGCCCGGCGAGGTGCTGACCGCGTTGGAGGGCGTCGACCTGATCCTTCACTGCGGCGATTTGGAGTGCCTGGGAGTCCTGGACTGCCTCGAAACGGTGGCGCCCGTGCTGGCGGTACGGGGCTACGAAGACCCTACCGAGCCGGGTGAACGGCTGGCAGTGGTTACCCGGGTGGTCCAGGCCGAGGGAATAGCCATCGGCATGATCCACGACATCCAGTGGCCGGGACCCAGGATTACCACCAACCACGACGGCACCGGGCTGCAATTTCCCGAAGGGCGAGGGCGGGAGATAATGGCTAAGAAGTTCGGCCAGCCGGTAGACATCGTGGTTTTCGGGGACACCCACTACCAGCTTGTCTGCTACTACGACGGAGTGCTGCTGGTGAACCCGGGCAGCCCAACCTATCCGGGCCGACTCCACCACCCCGGAGCGCTGGGGACCGTCGGACTGCTGGAGATCGAAGGGGGAGCGGCCATCGTTCGCCTGCTGGACCTCACAAGAGACAGACCACGGGGCTAGCCGAGCCGCCGATGGCCAAGATACTGGTTATTGAAGACCGGGCCTCATTGCGCGCCCTGTACCAGATCGTCCTGGGCTGGCTGGATCATGAAGTAACACTGGCCTCCACCGGGGAGGCCGGCTTAGAGGCGGCGTCCCGGCTCCGGCCCGACCTGGTCATCTTGGACCTGATGCTCCCTGGCATCTTCGGAGCCGAGACGGCGGAGGAACTGCGACACGCCGGCATCCTGCCAGCTCCCCTGATCATCACCACCGCCCTGGGTTACGACGAGGCCCAAGCCGCGGCCAAGTCCTCGGGCGCCTGCGCGGTACTGGCCAAGCCGTTCGATATCGATGCGATGCTCGCAAAGGTGCATGAGGCCCTGTCAGCCACCATCCGGCGGCCCGCCACCTCACAGGACTTCAATCCCCCTCCACTGCCCGCCGGCCCGCCGCGGAAGGACTCCTCGGAATGACAGTCTTGAGGCAGGCCCGTCTGGCGGTGTCACCAGGGCTAGAACCGGTCGAGGAGAGGGGTCACCTCCAAGAACACCGGTGCGAACACCAGGGAAACGATGGCCATCAGCTTGAGCAGGATGTTCAGCGACGGACCCGAGGTGTCCTTGAAAGGATCACCCACCACGTCGCCTTCTACCGCCGCCTTGTGGGCGTCAGACCCTTTCCCTCCGAAATTACCCAACTCCACGTATTTCTTGGCGTTGTCCCATGCTCCCCCGGCGGTAGCCATCGTGATGGCCAGCATGAACCCAGCTCCAACCGCTCCGATCAGCAGACCGCCCAGCGCCTGAGTGCCTAAGATGAAACCGGCGGCTACGGGCACAACCACGGCCATCAGGCCGGGGATTATCATCTCCCGGAGGGCCCCGCGAGTGGCGATGTCCACGCACCGGTTATAGTCCGGCGGGGAGGTGCCTTCCATCAGTCCGGGAATCTCCCGGAACTGGCGCCGCACCTCGTTTACGATGGAGAAGGCGGCTCGGCCAACGGCACTCATGGTGAAGGCCGAAAACAGGAAGGGCAGCATGGCCCCGATGAGCAATCCGACCAGGGTCTTGTGGTCCAGCCGGGTGATTTGCATGTCCTGGTCAGCGGCCACCGCGGACGCGGCCAGCAGGGCCAGCGAGGGCAGGGCGGCGGAGCCGATGGCGACCCCCTTGCCCGTGG
>CAYOAF010000056.1:0-4517 GCA_964401855.1 uncultured Dehalococcoidia bacterium | reverse complement strand
CCGGCGGCGTCCCAGCGAGTGGCAACCCGCTTCGGGTCCACCTTCCCCGTCTCCTTCAGCTCCTCAAATGCGTCCCGCACCTGCTTGTAGACCAGCCAGATGGTGCTGCCGCAGATCATCAGTTTGAAACCCTGGGCGGCCACTTCTTGGATGGGCAACAGGTCGCCGTTGTACATCCGGGGCAGGTCCCGCAGGTCAGTGGCGTAGTTTTGCAGGTCATCCAAGGTCTTGATGCCGTCGATGAAAACCATGTCGGCGCCGACGTCGATGTAGGCGCGGCACCTCCGGACCGTGTCCTCCCAGCCGGTGACGGCGTAGGCGTCGCAGCGGGCGATAATGACGAAGTCGGGGTCGGTGCGGGCGTCCAGCGCGGCGCGAATCTTCTGGACCGCTTCCTCCATTGGAATAACTTGCTTGCCTTCGAAAAAACCGCACTTCTTGGGGAATACCTGGTCCTCGATGTGGATGCCAGCGACCCCGGCGGACTCGTACTCCCGCACCGTGCGCCGGACGTTCAACGGATTCCCGTAGCCGGTGTCGGCGTCGGAAACCACGGGAATGCTCACCGCGTTGGCGATGTATTTGGCGTTGCTCACCATCTCGGTCATGGTCAGCAGTCCCACGTCGGGAAAGCCCCGCTCGGCGGCCGTGCCGGCGCCGGTCATGTATACAGCCTCGAAGCCCACCGCCTCCGCGATCTTGGCGTGCAGGGCGTTCAGAACAAATGGGGCGGTTGTCATCTGGCCCGAGGCCAGCATTTGCCGGAGCCTGGTGGTTGTCTTCATGACGACTCCTCCGTCGCGCGAGCGGTCAGCGGTCGGAAGTCAGGGGAAACGCTGACTGCTGACTGATTGAAATTGCCTGGATGATAGCCCATTATCCGGCCGTTCGCCACTGCCGGGCCAGGACGGGCCGGCTATCCGCCTATCCCCCCGGATCCGGCGATCGCGGGAACCAAGATGCCCAGTACCAGCGCGGCGATGATGATGCCCGCGATCAGCAGCCACAGAGTCGGCCTGGGCCTCGGCGCCACACCGAGGCGCTCCCGTTCGCCCTGGGGTTCCAGGTCCAGTATCTCCCTGGCCCGCATCTGGTCGGACTCGAAAACGCACAGGTCGTGGGGAATGTTGTAGGCAGAGCCCCATAGGCCGGGACCCCCGCGCAGGGAACGGATGACGCATCGGATGCCCGCTTGCTGCAGCCGTTGCTCGGCCAGGCGGGCCATGGGTTCGTTATCGAACAGTGTCAGGCGGACCTGTTTCTCCCGGCGATCCCTTTGGAACACCGCTGACCCTCAGCCCGCCGCCTGGGACGGCAGGATCACTGTGGCTTGACCGTGAGCCGTCTGCTGGCCCCGTTGGTTTTCGCACCACAGTGCCACGTCGGCCAGGCGCCGGCCCTCTTCCCGGTAGACTCGGGTCACCCGTCCTTGGCACCAGGTGGCGTCGCCATACACGTTGGGCAGGGTCAAGGTGACGCTCAAAGACTTGAGGAAGCCCGAGTCGCCCATCCAGTTGGTCAACAGATTCCCCACCCAGGATATCCGGTCGATGCCCGAGTCATGGGCGAAGGGAAACCCGAACATGCCGGCCACGTCATCCCGCAGCATGGAGGCCTCCCAGCTTTCCCATGAGCCTGTGTCCGAGTCGAGGAAGGCGAAGCCGGGATGGCGCAGCCGGTAGCGCAGGAACGCCTTGAAGCCAAGGCTCGGACGGGTGGCGCTGATGAACTGGATCATCTCCTCGGAGGTCAGCGGCCCCCGGACGATGGGTGGCAGCGGTTCCGGCTCCTTCACACTTTCCCAGTAACGTGGTTGGCCGCCCCTTATCTGCTCGGCGTCGTAGGCGTCCTCGATGGCCAGTGCCTCCGGCGCGGTCAAGGGCTGTTTGCGCCAATCCCGGTACTTCCCCGCGTCGACCGCCAGGGCTCGCGGGGTGCGCAGGACCAAGGAGGTGGCTTTGGCCACTGCCCCACCCGTATCATCGGTGAACACCGTTTCCCCGGTCTGAAGGACCATCCGCCCGCAGAACCGTCCATACTTCTCTTGAACATCGACCAGGCGCGATTCGGCCAGCACTCGGTCCCCCAGGCGCACCCACCGGTAGAACTCCCATTGGGCGCCGCCATAGATTACGTGAAGGCTAGGGAGCTTGGGCGCGACGCAGGTATCGTCCACGCTGTACAGCCAGCATGGGGGCGCGACGCGGCCCTGGCCGCCGCTCCCGGTGTAGCCGGGGTCCAGCCAGAGGGGGTTGCGGTCGCCGATGCTCTTGGCCCAACGATTGATGGCCGGATGGCTCGCCAGACAGTTGTGCAGAGGGCGGCGCAGCGGCACGCCGATCAAGGCCCGCGCCTCCTCTAAAGCCGCAGGGTCGAGTCCTTCGGTGGGATTGGTGGGTCCGAGCACGGGAAGGCTACTCCTTGTTCGCTGGAGGGGGGATGATGGGCTGGCCTGCCGGGCG
Source organism: uncultured Dehalococcoidia bacterium (assembly GCA_964401855.1). Classification (GTDB taxonomy): domain Bacteria; phylum Chloroflexota; class Dehalococcoidia; order Lucifugimonadales; family UBA3495; genus CAJWBT01. The sequence continues at coordinate 2,055 of CAYOAF010000056.1, read as the reverse complement.
ATGCACCGACGGCAGCGAGACCACGGCGCTCCCCGGCATTATGTTCTCGCCCCGCTGGTTCACCGCCGATATGTCGCATTGCACCAGGTGGTAGTCGCCCTCCACCCATTTGCGAACGACCCGTCCCCGCAATCTGGTGACGTCGCCGACGATGTTGGGGCGGCGCAGGAAGCCGGAGAAACGGACCAGGAAGGCGTTGTCTCCCATCCAGTCGGTGATGTAGCGGCAGAGCCAGGATAACCGGTGGGGACCGATGTCGTAGATACCCGGCATGCCCACTTCCCGGGCCATGAACTCCTCCCAGTGCCCCCGGTGGGGATGGTCCTGGACGCCCGTCTCCGGGTCCACGAAGGTGTCAGCGGGATGGCGGCGCCGGTTGAGGATCTGGTATATGTGGCCGCCGGTATGGGCCACTCCCTCTCCGCTGGTGGCCCCGGAATCGGTGTAGCTGCCGGTAAACGCGATGTCCACCACCCTCAAGGGGCCGTAGGTTACCGGCGGCATCGCTTCGTCTTCAGAAACCTCTTCCCAGTAGCGGGGGCGGCTGCCTCGGACCGTCTCAGCCAGCATCTCCTGCTCCACCGCATCCAGGTCCTCCAGGGACCACCGGTGGGGGTCGACGTGGTAGTTCATGCCCCCGGGGGCCTGGCGGCGGGGCGTCCGCATCAGGTGGGTTCGGGTTTGCGCTACCAGGACGCCATCCGCGCGGCGGCAATCCACCTGGCCAAGCTGCAGAACCATCCGGGGCACCGTCCGCCCCCGCTTTTCCAGGGCATCGATCAACTTGCCGCTCTGGGTGATCACATCGCCGGGACCCATCACCCCGAAAAACTCCCACTCGGTGCCAGCGTAAATCCACTGGATGCCTCGCAGTCCCGGCGCGATGATCGCCTGACCGACCATCACCGGAGGGGCGATGATGCCGCCCCACCGGGTCCGGGCCGCGTACTCAGGGTCCAGGAACAGCGGATTATCGCTGCCCATGTAGTTGCAGTAGGTGCGGATGTTTTCCCGGGTGATTTCCACGGTGGCGTTGGCGCCCCGGTAGTCCACGCCGATCAGGCGCTTGGCCTCGGCCAGGCTGCTGTCATCCAGCCCCGGGACCTGGGTGGTGACCGCGTAGGCCTGGTCTTTGAACCTGACCAGATTCTCCGGTTCCGTCATGCTACTCATCCGGTGCCAAGTTTCAGCCTAGCCTTCAGTCAATTTAATGCTGATGATTGTCATTCTGAGCCCTACGCCTTCGCTCAGGATAAACTCCGCGAAGAATCTCATTATTGCGCTGAGATTCATCGTCGTCCTTCCGCGGAAGGACCCCTCAGAATGACATCCGGTCAAGTACAAGTTGACTGAGTACTAGCCCGGCCCCTGTTTAGGCTATTGGACAGCCATAGTGATTATATCAAACTCGCTTGTCACGGCTCTGAGCAGCGCCGGCCTGGGGCCGCCGAAAGGTCGGGGCATAATTTGGGTGCTTCGCTGGACCGGCCAAAGATGAAATTGTGATGCCTCCGGCAAGTGAACATGATATAATATTCGACGCGCGGCTAGGCCGAGGTGGTGGAATTGGTAGACACGCGGTCTTGAGGGGGCCGTGGGCATTCGCCTGTGTGGGTTCAAATCCCGCCCTCGGCACCAACTCGGCGAAATTGGGTCACCGAGAATGCGGCGACGTAGCCAAGTGGACTAAGGCGGAGGTCTGCAAAACCTCTATTCGGCGGTTCGAATCCGCCCGTCGCCTCCAACCAATATCGCCGTTTCGGAGCGGCACGGCTTTCCCCTCCAACCGTCATGACAGCCCGCTTTCGGCTCGGCGCCGCTCAGGACCGCTCTTCCAAGCTGGCCCCGCGGCCCGGAGGGCACACGAGGCCTCATATCGGTCCGTGGTTGGGCCTCCACCACCGAGGCGATGCATTCTCCCCGACCTACCTCCTGCGTCCACAAGGCAATACCAAGGACCATCAGCCGGGGTGGCGGAACGGTAGACGCGGCGGACTTAAAATCCGCTACCTTAACGGGTGTGTGGGTTCGACTCCCACCTCCGGCACCAACTTT
>CAYOAF010000055.1:0-3445 GCA_964401855.1 uncultured Dehalococcoidia bacterium | reverse complement strand
AGAATCAGCAAAGGACGACTAGTTTATGCCTAGTCGTCTTTTTTCATGTCATACAGTTCCACTGAGTATGTCACCAAAATGTCACCAATTTTGTAGATTGAATCAGTTGTTATAACAACCAAGGGACTCCTAGCCGTTAGGTTCCATCTGGATCTTCCCGGTTTTTAACAAACAACCTTTTGCCTTTTGCGAATACGATATGGCCTTCTGACTCCAATTTCTCTTTATGTGTCTCTATGCCACCGGGGAATCCCCTGGAACAGCATTTCTTGAAAGGTGGAGTGTTATCAGCAACCTCCGAAACGGGAAGTAAATCAATTACCTTGACTAAGGGAGGAATGGCTGGTAAGCTTTGTTCCATAGACACGGCCCTTCGGGGAACTGGTCCCAATTGCTCATGAGCAGGCTGCCGCCAGGAGACCGTTAATGGGTTTAACCCGGAGCAGCGAGTGGACCCGGCGCACCAAGAGTCTTACGTTGGCCTGGTACTTATCCGAATCTTTTCAAGGTCGGGCCGCTCGTTCTGAGCCTGTGGCACGGGGAGCAGGAGATTCGGACAGGATTTTAGTGAGGTGAAGAAGATATGATCAATAGGTCGGCGCACTCCTCGCGGATTTCGAAACTCTGTTTGATTGCTTTAGCCGGACTGATTATGGGGCTTGTGTTGGCCCTCAGTGGTTGCGGTACTATTACCGATGAGGGGAAAGGGCGACGTGTCGCCACACCAACACCGACCAGGGCGTCCAGAGAAGCGGTAAAAGTCCCCAAAATAACTAAGGACCCGGCTGCCACAATAAAGGTGCCTAAAGACAGGAAGACTCTCAAAGCGGAGCCGACTGCCACAATAAAGGTGCCTAAAGTCAGGAAGACTCCCAAAGCAGAGCCGACTGCCACAATAAAGATTCCTGAAGGCCGGGGTGAGGCCCCGGCTGTTGAATTAAGTCTGGAAAGCCTCAGGATGGCCATCGAGGAGATTCAACGCCAATCCCGGCTGAGTTCACCGGCAGAGGTGAAGCCGGAAGTGTCCCTTCCCGCCGGCACCCCGGAACCGATCAGGCCGAGCGCCCTGGAGCCCCCGGAGGGGGCATCCAGCCATGAAGGGTTGATGGATGAAAAGTTCGTCACGGTGGCATCGAGGCCGGTACGCGTAAGCCGGGACCAGCCCAAGTCCGCCTCGGAGCTTGGTGACCAGCCTGAGAAGCCCCCGGACTGGTTCCAGCTGGGCTTTGGCACGCAAGTCTATCGGCCCGAGCCGGGTCTGGACGAGCGTCTTCTCCGAGCAGTCGGCAGCATTCGGGACCGGAGTTTCACCTACGCCTTCGTAATCTTGAACGAGTACCTGAGCGATGAGGTGGAGAAGGAGCTGGCGGGGCTTGGCGTGGAGATTCTGGCGCCCCACGCTTCGGCCCACAAGGTGAGAGTACCCCTGGACCGGCAGGTGCTCACATCGGTGGCCGAATTACCCTACGTGGCCTGGCTGGGTTACAGCCTGCCCGGGCAAAAACTGGACACTTTGCTTCAGGGCGCCGCCAAGGAGTACGCCCGGGACCTGGACGCCTTTCCCGTGCTCATCAACTTTTTTGACCGGGAAGCAAGTGAGAAGCACTCGAGGCTTTTACTGGAGCGAGGCATAGTGCTGGGTCACTACGACCGGGACCTTGAAGCCTATCCTGCCGTGCTGCCGGTGAAGTTATTCCAATGGCTGGCGGAACAAGACTACGTGCTATACGTTGAGCTGGAGACGCCTTCGTCCCCCAGCCACGACGAGAGCATGGCGGCAATGGGCGTGGACTACATCCGCACCGGGGGCCCGGGCGCGAATTTTACCGGGGCATCGACCATCCTGGGCATCATGGACACCGGGTTCATGATGGGGACAAGCGCCCCGACCATGCACGTTGACTTGGACAAGTATGGCTGCGGCAAGAATTTCACCTCGGACGCGGCCGGTGTCTGGAACGATGAACACGGCCACGGCACCCACGTGCTGGGCACCATCATTGGCACCGGCACCGGGGACTCGCGCTATCGTGGTGTGGCCACAGGTGTGGGCAGCAGCGGCAACACCCGCATCCGTGCCGCCAAGATCTGGGACAGCGGCGGCACCAGCCCATCCAGCTCACCGATGCGCAAAGCCATGAACTACATGGATGACAGCTCGGCCTGTGACAGTGGCCGTCCCAAGGTGATTAACATGAGCGGGGGCGCAAGTGGTGTCGGCTGGATCGGCACCGACTCACGCTCCCGCAAGCTTGACACCAAGGTCTGGAAGTACAAGCAGGCGTATATCGTGGCCGCCGGCAATGATGGTTCAGGCGCTCAGACTGTCGGGGCACCCGCGGTTGCCAAGAACGCCCTTGCCATCGGCAATGTCTGGAAAAACATGACCGCAGCCCAGGACATCGGGGATATCCGCAGCACCAGCAGCCGCGGGCCTACCGGCGACGGGCGTATGAAGCCCAACGTCGTAGCCACGGGCTGCAACATTCTTTCGGCTGAAGCCGGCACCACCAATGGTTATACCGACATGTGTGGAACCAGCATGGCAACGCCCCATGTTTCCGGTATCGCAGCCACGGTGATGGAGCACTATCCAGCATTCCGGGACCGGCCATATCTGCTCCGCGCCCATCTCATGGCCACGTCGATTTTGCACGACGACGATACCACACCCTCCGACAACGATTCGGGAGGCCGCAACACCTACGGGCTGGGCCGGGTCTCAAGCTACGTGTCCCACTGGGCAAGGTCCAACAGCAACGGGTGGAATGTCTATTGGTCGTCGCGTAATATTACCAAACACAATTGGGGTTATCGTGATATCGAGGTGCCCAGCGGCACAGACCGCCTGGTGGTCGTGATGACCTGGGACGAGCCCGCCGCCAGCTCCGGGGCCAGTGAAGCCGTAGATTACGACCTGGACCTGTGGATCGACCGGGGAGCCGACTGCGCTCCCAATAACAAGGGCGAATGCGGTGAGTGGAACTCCCAGAGCTACGATGACAATGTCGAATACATCATCATTAATAACCCCGGCGCCGGTACCTACCGTTTGAAAATCATTAACTGGGATGCGCCTAGATCGGGTATCCCTGCAGCGATCGTCGCCACCGTAATACGTGGTGACCCGACCCCGGAAATGGACCTGACGGTGCACCCAACCTCAACCACTGTCGCCGTGGGCACCACCGTGGACATTACAACCACTGTCACCAACCAGTCTTACGTGGCCTCTGGAGTTTCCCTGAAGGCGGACGCTTTTTCAGGCTTGAGTTTCCTGGGCGTGAGCACGACACGGGAAGACGGCATTAGCATGGATTTCACCAGCAAGCGTCTCACCCTGGGCAACATCGTTCAGGGCAATTCGCGCAGCGCCACCTGGACCTTCCAGGTGAACAGCGCCGGTAAGAAGACGCTGAGATTCAACGTCTACTCGGAGAACGGT
>CAYOAF010000054.1:0-38232 GCA_964401855.1 uncultured Dehalococcoidia bacterium | reverse complement strand
CCTCCCCAGCTCGTACACCTTGTCGAAGCCGCCTATTATCAGCTTCTTGAGGTACAGCTCTGTCGCAATCCGAAGGTATAGCTGCTGGTCCAAGGCGTTGTGGTGGGTGACGAAGGGCCGGGCGTGGGCGCCGGCGGCCACGGGCACCAGGACGGGGGTATCCACCTCCAGAAACCCCCGCTCATCCATGAATCTCCGGACTCCGCTGATTATCCGGCTGCGCTGGGCGAAGACGGACATCACGTCCGGATTGGAGATCAGGTCCAGGTACCGCTGCCGGTAGCGTATCTCCACATCCCGAAGGCCGTGCCATTTCTCAGGCAGGGGTCGCATCCCCTTGGCCGTCAGCGTGAGGCGGAGGGCCTCGATGGTGACCTGGCCGGTGCGGGTGCGGATCATGGGGCCGTTGACGCCCAGGTGGTCGCCCAGGTCCAGGTCCTTCACTAGGTCGAAGCCGTCGCCCAGCACGTTTTGCCGCAGCAGGGCCTGGACAGTCCCGGAGGCGTCCCGCAGGTCCAGGAAGGCGGCCTTGCCCATGACCCGGATGGAGGTAATGCGTCCGGCCAGGGCCACCTCTCGGTCCGCCGGGTCCGGCTCCGGCTCCGCGCCGCTCTCCACGGCCTCGAAGCGGGCGATGGCGGCGGCCGCATCACAGGTGCGTTCGAAGCGAGGGGGGTAAGGGTCGATTCCTAGCTGGCGAATGCGCTCCAGCTTGGCATGGCGGCTGGCCAGCAGGCTGTCTTTCCGGTCCGGCACGTTATAGCTGTCCGCCATCCGCAAGGGAAGGACGGTGGTGGGTGAAATGCAAGCTGCTCAGGAGGGCTCCTTTGTGGAAGCCGGGACCTCCGGGCGTGGCCGCGGGTGCGCGGCGAAGCCGGCCCGCGACTGGTCCGGTACGGGACGGCTGCCAGGGTCCAGCACCAACTGGGGAATCCGTCTCCGGCCTTTCGAAAGCGGCCGGCTGTAACACTCTACTCGATGGCAAGGACTTCGAGCTTGACCTTGCCGGCTGGCACGCTCACCTCGGTAACCTCGCCAACCTGTTTCCCCAGCAGGCCTTTCCCGATGGGGGAAATGTTGGAGATCATCCCCTTGGCGGGGTCGGCTTCAGCGCTGCCGGTGATGGCGTACCGGTACGTCTTTCCGTCCTGGCGCAGTACCGTTACCTTGGCGCCAATCTCAACCGCATCCCTTGCTCCATGGCTTTTTTCGATGATAACGGCGTTGCTGATCATATTGTCCAGCGAGAGGATGCGTCCCTCGGTGAAGGCCATCTCGTTCTTGGCCTCCTCGTACTCGGCGTTGCTCACGGTGCCGCCCCGTTCCCGGAATTGCTGGATGCGCTCCGCCACGTTGTGACGCCCCACGGTCTGGAGATGTTCAAGCTCCACCCGTAGTTTTTCAACCCTTTCCGGGACAGATAGATGGGCTGCGGCACGGCCCTTTCCCCCTAGACACGCAGGCCAGGTACATAGGAGAAAACAAGATGGGAAATGGCGGACAGGGCCGCCACTTCCCTTTCCAGCATTGTATTCCTCCGTTTCACCCATGTAAAGAACCGGAGGCGGCTAGATCGGTCCTCGATCTGGACCGGGTCGACCGCTCCCGCTGCACCAGCCCGTGACGCCGGCCATTTTTCGGTACCTAGTACTGGTCGTAGACGGGGACCGGCTCAAGGCCTGGCTACGCCGGCTGGCGCGCTTCGGCTAATCCGTCTATTCCTCGGTGTCCGAACTCTCCGCATCGGCCGGCGTTTCCCCGGCGTCGGCTTGTCCCCCAGCGGCTTCCTCGGAGACCGCTTCTTCTTCCGCCACCACCCTGGGGAGCTCGATCCGGACCACCACCTCGTCGAGGTCGGTCAGCACCGTCACGTTGGAGGGCAAGTTGATATCACCGGCCCTTACGACACCATCCGGCTCGGTCAGAAGGGCCAGGTCTACCTCTGCCTGGCTAGGCATCTCCAGAGGCAGCGCCTCCACATCCAACTCGTGAAGCTGATGCATTATTGTCCCGCCGGCGATCCTGGCGCCCGGCGACTCACCGACGAGGGTGATGGGCACCTGGGCCCGCACCATCCGGTTGGCTTCCGCCACCAGCAGATCAACGTGGAGGAGATCGTCCCGCCTGGGGTCCCACTGGATCTCCCGGACGAACGCGAGATGGCTGCCCTGCCCACCCCGCACAGTGACCGTGATCGGTGTGCTGCCGCCGGCCCGGACCAGCACCTGGATGAGCTTTTGGGCCTGGCATTGCAAGGAACGGGACTCCACCCCCGGTCCATACAGGTGGACCGGGATGATCCCCGTGCGCCGCAACTGTTTCACTTTCTTGCCCAGCAACTCCCTGGGCTCCAGTTCCAATGTAATCGCCTGAGTGGTCATAGGAACCGATTCTCCTCACTGGATTGGGTTCGCACGTTACCGGCCCCACTTGGACCCGTACTTTCGCCGTTTAATGATAGCACCAGCCTCGGAGAAAGGAAACCTCAACCCTGCCCCCGGGATGGGGTCTACCTTGACAACCGGGTTATCATGGGTTTTGAAACTAGCCTGGGAGGTTAAGAAATGGCGTCTTCCACCGAGGGCGGTGTAGGCCTATCGCTTCATGATGCAGCTCGCCAGATGGGCGTGCAGTTCGCCGTGGAGAGCGAGCCCACTGATAAGAATGTTCAAGTCAACGGAATGAACTTCCATTACCTGGAGTGGGGCGACGTCGCCAACCCAACGATCCTGATGCTCCACGGCAATTCTCAGCAGGCCCATAGCTGGGACTTCGTGAGCCTGGCCCTTTCTGACCAGTATCACATCCTGGCGATGGATCAGCGGGGCCACGGGGATAGTGACTGGGCGGCCGGAGCTGACTATAGGATCGACGCCTTTCAAGGAGACATCGACGGGTTCGTTGAAGCCATGGGGCTGGACCGGTTCATCCTGTTCGGTCATTCCATGGGGGGCCGCAACAGCTACGTTTGGGCCTCACGCCACCCGGGGGCACTGAAGGCACTGGTAATCGTGGATACCGGGCCCGTCAATGCACGCCGCGGCCAGGACCGGATGGCCCGGTTCCGGGAGCTTCCCGACGAATTGGACACCTTCGAGGAGTTCGCCCACCGGGTTATCGAATACACCGGGCGCAGCCGGGAACAGGTGCTGGGCGCGTTGAAGTACAGTATCCGCCAGCGCTCCGACGGCAAGTGGATCTGGAAAGCCGACAAGATTTGGCGCACCCCGGGCCGCCGGGAAACAGGCTATACCGCGGATCAGCTGTGGGACTGCGTGCGCAAGATTGAATGCCCCACACTGGTGGTCCGAGGCAGCAATAGCGATGTTTTTCCAGTAGAAACGATGCAGCAAATGGAGGAGATCATCCCCGGCTGTGAGACGGTAACCATATCCGGGGCCGGGCACCTGGTCCAAGGGGACAACCCGGCGGACTTCGTGACGGCTGTCAACAAGATACTAGACCGGGTGCGTTAATCCCCCTCTAGGTCACCAGCCGGGGTATAACGTCACCCAGACCGAATCCGACGGCGGCAGAGACCACGCCGATTCCGAGAATCTCCAAGCCCTGTAGAATGGGCGATTTCCGGACCAGGCGCCCTTTACCCATCCCCAGCGCGAACAGGCCCGCGAGGGCCGCCGCCACGGAGACGGCAATGGCGGCCCCTCCGTCCAGCACCATGTAGGGAACGATGGGCACCAGGGCGGCCAGGGTGAAGGAAAGCCCCATGGCGAATGCATCCTTGATGGGACTGGCCGTCGTTTCGGGGCTGATTCCCAGCTCCTTCTCCACCAGGGTGCGCAGCCAGAGGTCCTTGTCCTCGGCGATCTGGTCGGACAGGCGGCGGGCCTCCTCGTAGGTCTTCCCTTCGCGCTGGAAGATCACCGTCAACTCGGCCAACTCCTCCGCGGGGTTGGATTCCAGCTCCTCGGCTTCCCGGGCAATCTCGGCGCGCCAAACATCCTGCTCGGCCCGGGAACCCAGGTAAGCCCCCGTCGCCATCGAGATCATCCCGGCCAGGGCCCCGGCCAGCCCGGCCACCAGCACGGTGGAGGTTTGGTCCACCGCCACGGCCACCGAGGTCACCAGGGCCAGCGTGCTCAGGATGCCGTCCTGGGCCCCGAAAACCACCTCACGTAATCTACCCATCGAGGCGACTCGCCAGCGCTCCCGGTCTACCTCCATGGCCGCGGTGACGTAGGTTTCCAGCTCCGAAGCGGGAACGGTCATGGCCCCCGCCGGCGGCGGCGCCGGGGCGTCCCCGATGGCCGGGCCGGATTCCGCATCCGTAGGGGCTGAAACCTCTTCAACTACATCGGCGGGCGCCGAACAGCCGCGCTGCCGCGCTTGCAGTTGCTCCAGTGCCTGAGTGAACATCTCCAGGTGGTGGCGCTCCCGTTCCAGGGCCATGCCAAATGAATCGGCGGCGTCGGTGCGGCCCTCTGCCAGGGCGTCTTGAATCATCCGCGGGTACAGAGTGCTGGCCTCCTTGGACTCCCCGACCGCGACGGTGTGCAGGTTCTCCGCCGTGGTCCCGATGTCACCGGACACCCGCAGGTGGTTAATACCGTGAATCGTCTCGGCCCCCGCCACCTCCTGAAATATCTGGGCTACCTCGGGGAGCCCTTCCTCCAGCGCCTTATGGGCATAGGCGTTATATTTCAGGTGGGCCAGCGCCTCGGCTACGATGGCGTTCCACAGGTTTCTCTCTGTCTTGGTCAGGGCGGGAGATTCTGAACTCATGGTTGGTGTCCTTTCGCGGGCATGGGCCCAAACAGTGCGCCGCCGCCGGTACCCGCTGCGGTGGCAGGTGGAGCGCGAAAGGGTACCGTCAGGCTTGCGAGAAGGGACTGGGAAACGAGGTACGTCGGCATAACGAACATAGCTGAGACCATCACCCCGACAATGGCGCTCAACGAATGCCTTGCTGATTCCGAACGGGTTGGAAATCTGATTGTGGTCCCCCACCATATGTGGGGGACCACAACGTGCCCCTTTTCGCTCTCGAAGTGACCCGCTGCGGCGGGCCGGATGTCAAAGGAAATCGGGCGGAATACTCAGTGCATCGGCGAGAAGGAGGCCGGCACCATTATCTTGTTCTCTTGCTTTACCAGGAACTCCCGGGTGGCCGGCGGCCAATGGGGGGTTTTGGCGGCCTCGGCGCGGACCCGGTTGCGCTCCGCCAGGTCCTTGTAGGGCCATATGTGGATCCATTTGTTCAACCCGCCGATTTCACTGTACATGCCGGCCGCCAGAGGCGAGAACTTTTCCCGGTGGGGAATCGACTCCGCCCACAGCTTGACTACCTGGGCCATGGTCCCGGTCCTGTAGGTGTAGATACGCATCTCGTAGATGTCGCCCAGGGCCTGGTCGCCACCAAGGGGCCGCATGAACGGGGCGGGGACGAAAATCTCCGTCTCCTGGCCGACGTACATGTCGGGAGGGTTATGTGGGGGCCAGTTGGGGTCCTTCACCGCCTCGGCGCGGATCCGGTTGCGCTCCTCTACGCTCTCGTACGGCCACACGTGGATCACCTGGTTCAAGGGTCCAATTTCCGTGTGCCAGAAGGCGCCCAGCTTGGAAAACTTCTCCCGGAAGGGTAGGGCCTTGGCAAAATTCTCCTCGAATTGAGGCACCGAGCCGGGCTTGAGAGTATAGGTGCGGACTTCGTAGATCATGGCCACTCCTTCTCCGATTGGTTTCAATGGCGACCCATGCCGATGGGTGGCTGTGGCTAGGGGAATCGAATCACCGGCCTAGTGTAGCAAAAACCGTGTCGGCGGGCAAATACTCGTGGCCTCGTAGTGTCCAGCGTTGAACAGTCAGCTAGTTGCCAGGCCCCATTGTGCTCCAAGTCCCGGTTCCCACGGCCGGCCCAGGGGGGTGATAAAATCTCACCAAGGTTATAGCTAATGACTCAACACGCCGGCCCAGCCGCAATTCAACCAGGTCAGCTCCTGAGCAAGGCAAAGCTCGAAGGGCTGCTGGCCGGATATGAGCCGCCGGGCGGTCCGGCGTCCTCGGTGTACGTTCGTCCTGGGGAAGCAGGGGAATTCCTGGAAGCATCCGGCTCCGAGGGCCGGGCCTGGCGCGACCGCCTTGATCGGATAGGACGCCCGGTTTTGAACTCGGACACCGGTATCGCCGGCCTGCGGGCCGGGCCGGAGGCGTTGGTGATCGCGCCGCCCTTTCCGCTGGCCGGAAACGATCTGGTCCCTTCCTGGGATACCGCTCCTCTGCTGGGATTGCTGGAGACGGACTACACCGTCGGGGTGGTCTTGCTCCGGCTGGGCCGTTTTCTGGTGGCGGTTTACAAGGGCGGGCGGCTGCTGTCCTCCAAGACCGATACCCGGTACGTGAAAGGGCGCCACCACGCCGGCGGCACCTCCCAAAAGCGGTTTCAGCGCATCCGGGAGGGCCAGGTGCAACGGCTCTACGACAAGGCCTGCGGGGCCGCCCAGCGCCAGTTCGACCCCTTCGCCGGGCAGCTTGACTATATCTTGCTGGGCGGCGAGAGGTTTACCCTGGATGGGTTCATGAAGGCGTGCGACTACCTGGAGCGATGGCGGGGCAGGATCCTGGGACGCCGGTTGAACGTGCGCGAGCCGAAACACGAGGCCCTGGAGAGGGTGGCCGGTATGCTCCGGGAAAGCCGAGTCTGGGTAATCGAGTGGTGACACAGACCTGATGGGCGGGACCGGTTTGTTCGAAGACGCTGACGAAATAACCCCCGGTAGACCCCAGTTGGACGCTGCCGGGCCGGCCCGGGTTGTGGGCGGGTTTTCCGAGTCGGTGCGCCTGCTGGAGTTCGACCAGATACGGCAGAAGCTGGCCTGCTACACCCGCACCGTTATGGGCCACGAGGCGGCGCTGTCCCTGACCCCCTCCGCCGACCTGCTGGAGATCGCCACGCGGCAGCAGGAGACTTCGGAGTCCCGCCAGTTCCTGGACAATGGCGGGGCCCTGGAGTTCGGCCCGGATGTGGACTTCCGAGAGTACGTCCAACGGGCCCTCTTGGGCGGCCTCTTGCGCGGCGAGGAGCTGTACGCCATCCGGGGGCTGGCCGCGGCCGCCCGCTACAACCGGACCAATCTCTCACGCCACGAGGAGATCCCCCTGCTCTCCGGAGTAGGGGACAATTTGCCGGACCTAGTGGTCCTCGAGCAGGCCGTCGGCTCCGCGATTAGCCCCGCCGGAGAGGTCCTGGATAGCGCCAGCCCGGCCCTAGGCCAGCTCCGCCATGAGGCGCGGTCGGCCCATGCGCGATTGAACGAGGTCATGGAGCGCAACCTCCGCCGCTTGCAGCGCCAGGAGGTGATCCAGGAGTCCATCATTACCCAGCGCAACGGCCGGCTGGTGCTGTTGATCAAGGCCGAGCTGAGGTCTCGGGTGCCCGGCATTGTCCACGACGTGTCCGACAGCGGGGCCACCGTGTTTGTCGAACCACTGCCGGCCCTCGACCCGGGCAACCGGTGGCGGGAAAACCGGCTGGCCGCGGAGCGGGAGGAGGAGAGGGTCTTGCGGAGCCTGTCCGATACGGTGGGCCAGGCCGGCGACGACCTTCTCCTGACTCTCGACTTGCTGGCCCGCCTGGACCTGGACGTGGCCAAGGGACGCTACTCCACCGCCGTGAGCGGTTCGGCCCCATCGGTTTCCGGCCAGTCTGGCCAGGCGCGCCACCTGCGGCTAATCAGAGCGCGCCATCCCCTGCTTTCGGCGGCTGTGGTGCCCGTTAGCCTGGAGCTGGGTGGCGAGCAGGGGGTAATGCTCATCACCGGGCCCAATGCCGGGGGAAAGACCGTCACCCTGAAGACGGTGGGGCTGTTGGCGTTGATGGCCCAGTCCGGGCTTCACATCCCGGCAGATGAAGCCCACTTCCCCCGGTGTGATGGCGTTTTTGCCGACATCGGCGACCAGCAAAGCATCGAACAGTCCTTGTCTACCTTTAGCTCTCACATCCACAACATCCTCTCCATCATGGAGCGGGCGACGGCCGATTCCCTCGTGCTGCTGGACGAACTGGGCACCAGTACCGACCCGGAGGAGGGCTCGGCCCTGGCCGGAGCTATCCTGAGCCACTTTCGAGACCGGGGGGTGCTGCTGGTGGCGACCACCCACCACCGGGGCGTGGCCCGGCACGTCCAGGAGCAGGCGGGGATGATTAACGCCAGCGTGGACCTGTACACTGGAACCCTGGAGCCAACCTACAAGGTCACCATGGGCCTGCCGGGGCGGAGCTACACCTTGACCATCGCGGCCCGCCTCGGCCTGCCCCCGGATATCATCGATCAGGCCCGCGCCTCTCTATCGACGGAGGCCCGGGTCACCGAGGACCTGCTGGGCGAGATTCAAGAGGAGCGGCGGGTAATCGACGTTTTGCGCCGGGATGCGGAATCCGCCCTGCTCCTGGCCAAGCGGCAGCAGGCGGAAGTTGAAGCCCAGTTGGCCTCCGTGGAAACCTCCAAGATGGAGCTGGTCGAGGAGGCCCGGCAAGAGTTGCAGGACCGGATCAGCGACCTGCTGGCCCGGCTCCAGGAGGCGGAACGGGCGCTGGACCGTCCCGCCTCTCGCCAGGCGCTACAAGGGGAGCGGGCCCGGCTCACCGAAACCCGCCGGCAGGTCAGTTCACCTCGCTGGGAGCCGATAGAGGTGCGGCGTACCCCATGGTGGGAGCGGATCAGAAGCGGTGACCGGGTGCACGTTCGGGGCATCGCGCGTCCGGTGGAGGTGATCACCCCGCCCGACGAACAGGGCTTTGCGGAGGTACTGGTGGGCACCATGCGGGCCAAGATACCGGTGTACCAGTTGGAGGGCCAGGCGGAGGGCCATCAAGCCGCGGCCCAGCACCAGGTTTTCTTCAGACGCCCCACCGGCCGCGCGGCTGCCACGGAAATCGATGTCAGAGGCCTCCGGGCCGACGAGGCGCTGGCCCGGGTTGAGGGGTCGCTGAACGACGCCGCCCTCGAGAGTCTGCGCTCAATCCGCATCATCCACGGCATAGGCACCGGCGCGTTGCGCCTGGCCGTGCGGGGCTACCTGCACGGCCACCCCCTGGTGGCGGCCTCCGCTTCCGGGGAAGGCCCCGGCGGGGACGGGGTAACCGTGGTGGATCTGAAGTGAGCAAGCCCGTTCCGGGCGGGGATGGACTGCCTGCTACGTATCAGGCCGGCGTCAACCGCCGCCGGATGAGCCCCACTTCGCTTTGAACCCGCCGTCCAGGTCGAACTTCTGGACCCGGTGGTTCCCAGTATCGGCAACGAAGAGATACGCTGATTCGTCGACCACCAGCCCGGTGAGGCCCTTGAACTGACCGTCGCCGCTGCCCTCGGCGCCCCACTCCTTCACGAAGGTCCCGGCAGGCATGAATTTCTGCACCCTGTTATTGCCGGTATCGGCGACAAATATCCGTTCATCCGACTCATCGTAAGCGATGCCCCTGGGGCTCTGGAACTGGCCCTCGCCCTCGCCCTGGGTTCCCCATTGCTTTTGGTACAAACCAGCAGAGGTGAACTTTTGAACCCGGTGGTTTCCCGTGTCCAAGACGTAGACGAAGCCGTCTTCGTCCCTCGCTATGCCGCCGGGGTTCTGGAACTGGCCATCGCCGCTGCCCTCAGTGCCCCACTGGTCGAGGTATATGCCGAGGGAGGTGAATTTCTGTACCCGGTGATTCCCGGAGTCGATCACGTAGACGTACTTCCTCACTTCATCGACGAGGACTGCAGATGGCGAGTTGAACTGGCCATCGCCGCTGCCCTCGCTGCCCCACTTTACCACGAAACTTCCGCCGCCGGTGAGCTTCTGCACCCGGTGGTTGCCGGTGTCGGCCACGTAAAAGTGACGATTCGTTGAGTCAAATGCCATCCCCCCTGGCTCCAGGAATTGGGCATCCCCGGCACCCTCGCTGCCCCAAGCTAATACGAAGACACCGACCTCGGTGAACTCCTGGATCCGGTGGTTTCCGGTATCGCCCATATATACCACCGAATTCACTTGATCGAAGGATATGCCCTCGGGACGCTTGAACTGGCCTTCCGCGCTGCTTCCGGCCGGAGTGGGAGGTGGCGTGGGAGTGGGAACCGTCGTGGGGGTAGCCGTAGCGGCCGGCACGGGGGTAGAGGTGGGCGCCGGGGTGGAAGTCGGCAGGGGGGTCGCCGTCGGGATAGGCGTAGGCATAGCGGCCGGCGCCGGGGTGGAAGTCGGCAGGGGGGTCGCCGTCAGGATAGGCGTAGGCGTAGGAATAGGAGTCGAAGTAGGAGTGGGTGTGGCAGTGGGGACCGCCGTAGGTACGGGTGTAGAGGCCGGCCGGGGCGTCGCGGTGGCGCTGGGCAGTGGAGTTGCCATGGGGGCTGCCGTGGCTGTGGGCGGGAGAGGAATCGTTGAAGTGGGCAAAGTGATCGTGGGAAGCGGGACGGGCGACGGGACGGAGGTGGCGGTTGCCACCGGGTTGGCACAGGCAACCACCAAAGCTACCAACGCTACCAACGCTGAAGCCGCGAATGCCGGAGCTAGTAATTTCATGCTAAAGCCTTACGTCCCCTGAAATCTGGGCTGGCGTTTTTCGGTGAACGCCCGGACGCCTTCCTGGAAGTCATTGGTCAAGCAGGAGTTGCTGATCCCTTCGGTCTCGGCGTCGAGCTGGCTTTCCAGCGAGGCTTCCCAGGAGCGCTCGAACAGGGCCTTTACCCGGCCGTAGGCTACCGTGGGGCCTTGGGCCAGCTTCATGGCGGCTTCGTGGGCGTGCTGTTCCAGCTCTGCCGCGGGGCACACCCGGGTTACCAGGCCCATTTCCAGGGCGCTTGCGGCGCTGATGGGCTGTCCGGCCAGGTAGATCGCCATCGCCTTGGCACTGCCCACCAGCCGGGGAAGCAAATAGGTGGACCCGCCGTCGGCGGTGGCCCCAATGTTGGCATAGGCCATGAGGAACCTGGCGTCGCTGGAGGCGATACGGATGTCGCAGGCGAGCATCAGGCTGAAGCCGCCCCCCGCGGCCACACCGTTAACAGCGGCCACCACCGGTTTATCGAGGCGGCGCAGGCCCAGCACCACATCTTTGTGCAAGGCTTCGGCCAGGCGCCTCACGTGCTGGGAGAGGGCTTCAGGCCCGCCATCATCCAGTTGCTGTACGAAGTCCTTGACGTCGGCGCCGGCGCAGAAAGAGCTTCCGCTCCCGGTAATCAAGACGGCGCGCACGTCTGAGCCGCAGCACGATTGGACCGCCCGGCCCAGGTCCCCCACCATTTCCGGGGTCAGGGCGTTGCGGGCCTCGGGACGGTTGAGGGTAATCACGGCAAGGCCGTGCTTCTTGCTGAATTCCACGTGGCTGACAGCCATTCGCCGTGCTCCTCCGTTCGGGGTGCAAGAATACCGAACTCCTCGCGATCAGCTTCCCGTCTTTGACATTGCAGGAATCGCCGGCTATCCTGCCGCTGAAGTCTCCGTCGGTGACGCCGCAGACCGGTTTAAGTGTACCAGATGCATCCAATATGTATGCCATCCCCCGCCACCCACTTTGGCCCAGGATGTCAACGGTTACCTGGTGGGGGCATTGGGACACCCTCTTGCTGTCAGCCGTCAGCTATCAGCTATTGCTGATAGCTGACGGCTGAACGCTCCCGCTCACCCCGGTCACCGCACCCTCCGACGCCGGCCCAACCAGCTTGGCGTCATTGGCCAGTACTCCGGTGGTGCAACCCCGGCTAGCTCTCCAGCCCCAGGGCGAAGTGGATGGTGGAATCTACCGCTTGAACTTTCTTGAGGTGCAGGCTGGCGATGTACCGTTGAATTGCATCTTTAGGAACGGTGGTCATGCTGTCGAGATTTGCCGCGCAACTCGCGGGCAAGCCGTCTTCCGGTCCCAATGGCACTTCCGCTGGTATCCCCTTGATTCGCCTCGTAACGGGAGCCACGGTAACCAATTCACGATGAGTATAAGCTTCGTCCCGGGCAATCAGGACCACCGGCCGGTGCCCAGTCAGAGGAGGCAGGTTGGCCCACCAGATTTCACCGCGCCTCATTTGCTAAACGCTTCTTCCCATGACTCGTCATTAAAGGCGTAGCGTAAAGTGGACTCGGCCACCGCCCGTTCAACTCGAGTCTCCGGATGCTCTCGGTAGCCTCTTATGTATTGCTGTACGTCCTCCCGCTCTTTTACCCGCCGCAGGTGTTCCTCCACTGCGCAGCGGAAGACCTGGCTGCGGCTCGCGCCCGTGGATATGACACCAGGATGGTATCAAAGCAATGGGCCTCTACCCCGTCACCGCGCCTTCCGAAGCGGAGGAAACCAGCTTGGCGTACTTGGCCAGTACGCCGGTGGTGTAGTTGGGCGGGATGGGTTGCCACTTGGCCCGACGGCCAGCAAGCTCCTCTCCGGTTAGCTTCGCGTCCAGGCGGCGGCCCGGGATGTCCAAGGTGATGACGTCGCCCTCTTGGACCAGGCCGATGGGCCCGCCCACCTGGGCCTCGGGCGCCACGTGGCCCACCATGGGGCCGTGGGTGGCGCCGGAGAAGCGGCCATCGGTGATCAGGGCCACCTCATCGCCCAGCCCCTGTCCCACCAGGGCGCCGGTGACGGCCAGCATCTCCCGCATGCCGGGGCCGCCCTTGGGGCCCTCGTACCGGATGACCACCACGTCTCCGGACTTGATCTCTCGGCGCTGGATGGCCCGGAAGGCGGCCTGTTCCTGGTCGAAGACTCGGGCCGGGCCCTGGTAGACCCGCTCCTGGTGCCCGGCGACCTTGATGACCGCTCCCTCCGGGGCCAGGTTTCCGTGGAGGATTGCCAGCCCGCCGGTGGGAGCGCGCGGCGCATCGGCCGCATAGATGACCGGCTGGTTTTCGATGGTCTCCGACGCCTCCAGGTTCTCCTGGAGGGTCTTTCCGGTGATGGTCATGGCGTCGCCGTGGAGCAGTCCGGCCCCCAGCAGCCGCTTCATCACCAGCGCCACGCCGCCGTACCGGTCCAGGTCGGCCATGACGTAGCGCCCGGCGGGCTTCATGTCGGCGATGTAAGGGGTGCTGCGGCTGATGCGGTCGAAGTCGTCCAGGCTCAGGTCCACCGCCGCCTCCCGGGCGATGGCCAGCAGGTGCAGCACCACGTTGGTGGAGCCGCCCATGGCCACTGCCACGGTGATGGCGTTCTCGAAGGCCTGCTTCGTCAGGATATCCCGGGGGCGCAGGTCCTCTTGCAGAAGACGCATCATCGTGCTTCCGGCCCGGCGGCTTTCCTCCACCTTGCGCGGGTCGGGGGCGGGGATCGATGCGTCGCCGGGCAGCGACATGCCCAGGGCCTCGATGGCAGTGGACATGGTGTTGGCGGTGAACAGGCCGGCGCAGGAGCCTTCTCCGGGGCAGGCGTGGCACTCTAGGTCCAGCAGTTGCTCCGAGGTCATGTTGCCCTTGGCGTGGGCGCCCACCGCCTCGAACACATCCTGGATGTTCACGTCGCGGCCCTCGAACCGGCCGGGCATGATGGTGCCCCCGTAGACGAAGAGGGCCGGGATGTTGAGGCGGGCGATGGCCATCAGGCAGCCGGGCATGTTCTTATCGCAGCCGGCGACGGTCAGCAGGCCGTCCATCCGCTCGCCGAAGGCCACCACCTCGATGGAGTCGGCGATGACCTCCCGGCTGACCAGGGACGCCTTCATGCCCTCGGTGCCCATGGAGATGCCGTCGCTCACCGTAATGGTGCCGAACTCGAAAGGGGTGCCGCCGGCCTGGCGGATTCCCACCTTGGCCGCCTGGGCGAACCGGTCCAGGTGGACGTTGCACGGCGTGACGTCGCTGGCCAGGTTGGCGACGGCGATGAAGGGCTGATCCAGGTCGTCCTGGGTCAAGCCCATGGCCCGGAGCATCGCCCGGCCCGGCGCCCGGTCCGGCCCCTCGGTGATCTCCTTGCTGCGGTGCTTCAACCTGAGCATTTCGCTGGTGATAGTCACGGTGGCTGTCTCCTCTTCTGAGCCGGTTGGCGAGCTTGGCCCATTATAAGCGGCGGCCTCCGCCGGTTACAACCTGGTGGGCTTTGGCAGCTTGCGGCTCCGTCCCACCCGCCCCAATTATCCCCGCGAATTCCTCTAAGGTAAATGCTTTCAGTCGGGAGTTGGGTGAAAAGAGCCCTTACAGTTGTCACGGAGGGCGGTTCGCCAACAACGGGCGCTGCGAGCAGTTTGCGCCGGGGCTTGCGCGCCGCTTCGATTTTCGGTACTCTATAACGGTGCCAATATAATAATAAACGTGGAGGAACGACAGTGTTCAACCCTTTCGGTCTGATCAAGGCGGAAATCGCCGAGGCCCACTGTGACATCCCTTGCGGGATCTATGACCCCATAGCCGCCAAGATCGCGGCCCAGACGGTACAGAAAATGGTGCAACGCATCCAGGCCCTGGCGGCGCCCGATCCCGGCGCCGACGCCGGAGCCGTCCAAGGCTACGCGAACACGGTATCCCGGTACGTGACCGTCAAGGAGGAACACGCGGAAATCTGCAAGCATGAGCTGCGGGTCCTCTGGGCCGACTACTTCCGCCCGGAGCACGTGGAAGCGCATCCCGACCTGCACACCACCTTCTGGGACGCGGAGAAGCTGGCCGGGCGCAACAAGCAGAACGTGGACCCGGAGGCGGCCCAGGAGTTGGTTGCCGCCGTCGACCGGATCAGCGTGGTTTTCTGGGCGACCAAGAACGTCGTCTACAGCGATCCCAACGCCGCCGTGCGGTACGGGTCGTAGGAGCGCCCATCGTGTGAGGGCGATCGGCCAATCGCCCCTATGTTCAGGCTTCCCACAACATCAGCACCAGCTCCCCTACCTTGGCGGTGGAGCCGGTCGTTCATTGCGGGTGCGGAGGCCGTCCGGTCAAGCCGAACCCTTGAGCGCCGCCTCGGCGACCGCGATGGTCCGGTCTATATCATCCTCGGTGTGGGCCAGCGAGACAAATCCTGCCTCGAACTGGGAGGGCGCCGTGTAGACGCCCCTTTCCAGGAGGGCGTGAAAGAACCGGCCGTGCCGCGCCGCGTCCGACTGCTCTACCTGGGCCAGCGTTTGCACCGGCCCAGGGTTGAGGAAGCCGGTGAGCATGGAGCCGACCCGGTTGACGGTGGAGGGGACCTCCAGGCGGCTGAACACCTCGGACAGCCCCTCGACGAGCCTGCGGGACAGGGACTCCAGCCGTTCGTAGGCGCCGGGGCGGTGCAGTTCTTGCAACGCCGCCGTTCCCGCGGCCACGGCCAGGGGATTGCCGGACAGGGTGCCCGCCTGGTACATGGGGCCCAGGGGGGCGACCACCTCCATGATGTCCCGCCGCCCGCCGTAGGCGCCCACCGGCAGGCCTCCGCCGATGATCTTGCCCAGACAGGTGATGTCAGGTGTGATGCCGTAGAGGCCCTGGGCGCCGCCGTAGGCAATGCGGAACCCGGTTATCACCTCGTCGAAGATGAACAGAGCCCCGTGCCGGGCCGTCAGGTCCCGCAATCCCTTCAAGAAACCGTTTGACGGCGGCACCACCCCCATGTTGCCCGCCACCGGCTCCACGATAACCCCGGCTATGTCCGCCGGATAGGCGGTGAACAGCCGCTCCACCGAGGCCAGGCCGTTGTAGTCGGCCAGCAGCGTTTCGCTGGCGTAGGAGGCGGGGACCCCGGCGCTGGTGGGCACCCCGTGGGTCAACGCCCCGGAGCCGGCCTTGACCAGCAGGCCGTCGGCGTGGCCGTGGTAGCAGCCGGAGAACTTGACCACCTTGTCCCGGCCGGTGAAGGCGCGGGCCATCCGGATGGCGCTCATGCATGCCTCGGTGCCGGAGCTGACCAGCCGGACCATGTCCACCGAGGGCAACGCCTCGCAGATGAGCCGGGCCAGTTCAACCTCCTGCTCCACTGGCGCACCGAAGCTGGTGCCCCCCGCAGCGGCCTTCTTGACGGCGTCGACCACCGCCGGGTGGGCATGGCCCAGCACCAGGGGGCCCCAGGAGCCCAAGTAGTCGATGTACTCGTTGCCGTCCACGTCCCAGACCCTGGCGCCCTGGCCCCGGGCGATGAACGGAGGGATCCCGCCCACGGCGCGGAAGGACCGTACCGGGCTGTTGACCCCGCCGGGGATGTGCTGCTGGGCTTTGGAAAAGAGCTTTTCAGACCTGGAAAGATTCATAAACCGACCTTCGCAATAATGTCGTTTTCACCCCATCCCGTTTTGCTGGGAGTAGGCTCAGCTAGGTGCAAGCACCGGCGGCTATTCTCTCTCTTTTAGCCAGCGGGCGGCGTCCTTGGCGTGGTAGCTGAGGATGATGTCGGCGCCGGCCCGTTTGATGGAGGTCAGGAGTTCCATGGTCACCTGCTTTTCGTCGACCCAGCCCTGGCGGGCCGCCGCCTTGACCATCGAGTACTCGCCGCTCACGTTGTAGGCGGCCAGGGGAAGGTCGAAGCGTTCCCTCGCCTGGCGGATGATGTCCAAGTAGAACAGCGCCGGCTTGACCATGACGATGTCGGCCCCCTCGGCGATATCGCTCTCTATCTCCCGCATGGCCATGCGGACGTTGGCCGGGTCCATCTGGTAGCTGCGGCGGTCGCCGAACTGGGGGGTGGAGTCCGCGGCCACCCGGAAGGGACCGTAAAAGGCGGAGGCGTACTTGGCGGCGTACCCCATGATGGGTACATCGGTGTACCCGTGGTCGTTCAACGCCTGCCGTATCGCCCAGACCTGCCCGTCCATCATGGCGGAAGGGGCGACCAGGTCGGCCCCCGCCTGGACGTGGGAGACGGCGGACCGGGCCAGCAGGTCCAGGGTCTTGTCGTTGTCCACCCGGCCGTTTTCAACAACGCCGCAATGTCCGTGGTCGGTGTACTCGCAGACGCATACGTCGGTGATCACCAGCATATCGGGCACGTCCCGCTTGATGGCCCGAATCGCCTCCTGAACAATGCCCTCCGGGTCATACCCTTCGGTGCCCAACGGGTCCTTCTCCGCGGGCAGCCCGAAGAGGAGCACCGATGGAATACTCAGCTCGGCCACCTCGCCAATCTCCTCGGTCAGCCGGTCCAGGGAAAGATGAAAGCAGCCCGGCATGGGCTCGATGGGGTCGCGTACTCCGTTGCCGTGGGTCACGAACATGGGGTAGACGAACTGGGCCGGGGAGAGGCAGGTCTCCCGGATCATGCTCCTCAAGGGCTCCTGTCCCCGCAGGCGTCGGAGCCGCAGTTCTGGAAAACTAACCATGGGTCCCTCCGTTTTCACGTGGTCGCAGGGACCCCTCTCTAACTCTCCACCTTCGTAAGGGGGAGAGGACTAGTTCCCTCCCCCTTACGAAGGTGGAAGGCTAGGATGAGGGTCACCCCGAGTTCAACAACTTGCTGGATAGAGCACTAGCTATGGCCCAGGTGTTGGACGAGGGCTTCGACCAGCCCTTCGACGGTATGGCGTTCGGCCACCAGGTCGACGTGCAAGCCCAGTTCACGGGCTGTGGCCGCGGTAGCTGGACCGATGCACGCTATTATACTGGATTTCAGACCCGACCCGTCGCCATCCAGCGCCTCCAGAAGGTTGCGCACCGTGGAGGAGCTGGTGAAGGTCACCACGTCTACCCGCTGGTCCAGGATCTCCCGGGCCTGGTCGTCGATGTTCGGGGGGGTGACGGTGCGGTAGGCGGCCACTCGCTCCACTTTGGCGCCCAAACGGGCCAGTCCTTGGGCCAGGGCGTCCCGGCCGATATCGGCCGCGGGCAGGAAAACCGGCACGTTCGCCCAGTCCCGGCCCGATAGCTCCTCCAGCACCGCCTCCGACACCGACCTGGCGGGCACAAAGTTGGCGATGAGCCCGCGGCGCTGCAAGGCCTCCGCCGTAGCCGGTCCGATGGCCCCAATCTGCGCGTTCCCGAAGGCCCGGGCGTCCCGGCGCGTTTCTCCCCGTTCCAGGCGGGCGAATACCGCCTCCACCGCGTTGATGCTGGTAAAAATAACCCAGCGGAAGCCGCCGAGCCGGGCCAGCGCGGCGTCCAGCGCGGCGTAATCCTCCAGGGGGGCCGTCTGAATAGTGGGAAGCTCCACCGGCTGGGCGCCTAGGGCCGCCAACATTTCCCGCAGCTTTGACGCCTGGGTCTGCGACCGGGTGATCAAGACCTTTTTGCCGAACAGGGGACGGCGGTCGAACCAACGGAGTTGCTCCCGCAACCCCACTACTCTTCCGATGACGGCGATAACCGGCGGCTCAAGCCCGGCCTCCCGGCCCCGGTCGATGGTGTTGTCCAGGCGTCCAGTGACGGTAACCTGTCTCGGCCAGGTGCCCCACTGGACCAGAGCCACCGGCGTGTCCGGGGCCAAACCGTGGCGGAGGAGTGTGGTGAGGATGGTTTCCAGCCCGGTCCAGCCCATCAGCACCACCAGGGTCCCTCCGGCGCAGGCCAGGGCTTCCCAGGAAACGGTCGATTCCGGATTTGACGGGTCCTCGCTGCCGCTGACCACGGTAAACGTCGCGGCGATGCCCCGGTGGGTGAGGGGAATGCCGGCGTAGGCCGCCGCCGCCACGGGCGAGGTTACGCCGGGGACAACTTCAAAGGGGATGCCGTGCTGGGCCAGGGCCAGAGCTTCCTCGCCGCCCCGGCCGAAGACGAAGGGGTCGCCGCCCTTGAGGCGCACCACCTCCAGGCCGGCGCGGGCACGGTCGATCAACACCTGGTTGATTTCGTCCTGGGTCAGGGCCTGCCGCCCCCGCTCCTTGCCCACGAACACGCGCTCCGCCGACGCCGAAGCCGCCTGCAGCAGCGACGGGTCCAGCAGGCGGTCGTAGACCACCACCTCCGCTCGTTCCAGGCAGCGAAGCCCCTTTACCGTGAGCAGCCCCGGGTCACCGGGGCCGGCGCCCACCAGGTAAACTCTACCGGGCATATCTGTCTCCCGCGTCCCTCATCCCCTTGCCCCCTTCTCCCCGAGGAAGAAGGGGGGGATTTTCAGAGCAGCGAACCGAAGAATCTCGGCGTTGCAATGAGATTCTTCGTCGCTCCGCTCCTCAGAATGACATCCTACCAAGACTAGGTTGACCGGGCACTAGCCGCGGAAAGTCCCGTTCTCTTCGAGCAACTCTCCCGCGCCCTGTTGCAATAGGGACCGATAGGCGTCGCCAGCCAGCTTCGCCGAGTCGTGGACCGCCCCCGCGGCTTCGGCCCGAAACGCCCTTTCTCCCTCCGGAGAGCCGAGGAACACGGTCATCAGCAACGAATCGCCCTCCCTCCGGGCATAGGCGCCCGCGGGCAACTGGCATCCGCCGCCCAGCATTTCCAGGAAGGCCCGCTCGGCGGTTACGGCGTCCCGGGTCTCGACATGGTCTAGGGGCCGGAGCAACTCCAACATCCAATCGTCGCCGGCCCGTACCTCCACCGCCAGGGTACCCTGACCCGGCGGCGGCACGAACTGCCGGGGAGAGAGGTACGCGGCGACCTGCCCGGTCAGACCCAGCCGGACCAGGCCCGCCGCCGCCAGGACCGCGCCATCGCAATCCTCCCCTCGAGCTTTGCGGAGCCGGGTCTCCACGTTTCCCCGGATCGGCACTACGGTGACCTGGGGGCACAGGCTCTGGAGCAGGGCTCGCCGCCGGGGACTGCTGGTGCCGATCCGGGCCCCCTGGGGCAACTGGTCGAGGGCGCAGTGCCAGCGGTTGACCAGGGCGTCCCGAGGGTCCTGCCGGAGCGGCAGGGCGCCGATGGCCAATTCCGGCGGAATGCCGATCGGCAGGTCCTTGAGGCTATGCACCGCCAGGTCCACCCGGCCATCCAGCAGCTCCCGCTCTATCTCTTTGACGAAGACCCCCAGACCCATACTGGCCAACGGGGCCTGGGCGTTGATGTCCCCGCGAGTGCCCACTTTGGTTACCTGGAACCACAAGGCTGGATAGAGCGCGCGAAGCTGCGCCAGCACTTCTTCCGACTGACGCAACGCCAGGGCGCTACCCCGGCTTCCCAACTTTATCACCTTGCGTGAGCCCACTCCGCCTCAGGCGCCTCCAAAACGTAAGATTGGTACATTGCCGCTCCGAAACCGGGCCACTGCCTCGGGACGAGCATTCCCCCATGATGGGGTCGCCGGCGCACCGGTCCAATGGGCCGGGAAAAGGCTCAGCCCGCCGGTCCTACGGGCTTGGCGGGGCACCCTTCAGGCTGGCACTGGTCCATGTTGGGACACAGGTCCGCCTTGCCTCCGTCCAATACGTCGGCCAGCAGGTTGGACAGAAGGGCGGCCAGAGCCTCCTCTTCGCGCCCGGTTTGGGTCAGCTCCAGCAGATGCGGCGTGAGGCAGCACTGCCAGCGTTGGGGATCGACGGCCTGCCCCCGGGTTTTCACCTCTTGGCGGGCTCGGGATAGCACTCCGGCCAGGTCGGCCCACTCCAGGGCCAGGCTGCTGGCTAGGGACTCCCGCACCTTCCGGGCCAGGGCCGGGCTGGCCCCGCCGGTGGATATGGCCAGGGTTACCGCACCCCGCTTCACGATGGAGGGGGTGATGAAGGTGCACCGGGGCGTGTCGTCCACCACGTTGAGCAGCACGCCCCGCTCTTCCGCCTCCTCGAATATGCGTGTGCTTACGGAATGGACGTTGGTAGCGGCAACGCCCATGAACGCCCCTGACAGGTCCCCCGGCTGGTACTTCCGGGGGCGCCACTCCAGCTCACCCCTCTGGGCCGCGGCCCGGATGCCGGGGGTCACGTCCGGGCTGATGAGGGTGATTCTCGCTCCGGCCTCCAGCAGCTTGGCAATCTTGCCCTCGGCCACGTCGCCGCCGCCGATGATGACGCACAGTTTGCCCTCGATATTGAGATACACTGGATAGTAGGTTGGCATGGTCACGCCCTGCGATTATCGGTCCTTGGGGCAGGCACTTCCTGCCTCTGGGCGCCGGTTGAAGCCTACCGCTCGGCGCCTTCCACGAAGTAGCGCACCCGGGTCTTCTTGTACTCCTTGGTGCTGTAAAGAAACGCCCTTTCGGTGATCCCCGTGGCCTCGCTGATCTCGCGCCCAACCTTTTCGCAGCCCTCCGGGGAGGTTGCGTGGACCATGGTGAAATGGGTGTAGGGCCAGCCGGGGAACGTTGGGCGCTCGTAGCAGTGGGTGACGGCGGAGTGTTGGGCCATGGCCGTGCCCACTTCCTCGGATCGCTCCGGCGGCACCTTCCAGACTATCATGGCGTTGGCCCGGAAGCCAGAGCGCCGGTGGTGCAGCACGGCGCTGTAGCGCCGCATGATCTTCCGCTCCTGGAAACCGGCGGCCAGGGCCATAAGTTCCGTGGTGCTCATGCCCAGCCTGCGGGCCATGCCGTCGAAAGGCCGTGCCGTCAGGTGCAGGTCATCCTGCAGCTCTCGGATCGCCGCCTTGTCCGCTTCGGATAGGGGAACCGGCTGGTTCCAGTCCTTGGAGGAGCCGCTGGTGGAGGCGGCCGGGTTGAAGCTGGAGGACGGCCCATTCTGGGCCACCATGTCGAAGGCCACCCCGATCTTGAAAAACCGGATGGTCGGCAAGATCCGGGCGTCCAGAGCCTCGGTGTCCCGGGCCATTTGTTCAACGGTGGCTTCCAGGTCGTGGTCCGGGGGGACGGCCAGGGTGAACCACAGATTGTAGCGGGACCCTTCTCGGGCGTAGTTGTGGCTGACACCGGGGTGCCGGTTGATCTGAAGGGCCCCCTTGTGCAACTTGTCCGGGTCGTGGGCCATGGCCACCAGGGTCGTCTTGTATCCGAGACGGCGGGTGTCGAAAATGGCGCTTATCTGCCGCACCACGTTTTCCCGTTTCAGCTCGGTCAGCCGGTCCAACACTTCCTGCTCGCCGATCCCCAGCTCTTCGCCCAGCTTCAGGAAAGGCCGGTCAATCAGGGGAAAAGGCCCCTGGACCAAGTTCAGCAGCTTACGGTCGGTCAGGTCCATTGCCGTAATCGAAACCTCCTCCAAGATTGGCCCGGGTGGACCCAGGTTACCGCGCAACTCCAGCGGGCTCCGGTTGGGGCATGCGCTCCTGATAAGACTCGATTACACCCATCAGCGCCTGGTCGGCCAACTCCAGGATGCGGTTCCAGGAGCGAGGCTCGGCCAGGTCAAGCACCATGGTCCGGAAGAAAAAGAAGGCCTCAACGGTTTCTTTGAGGGGGGCGCTTCGCCCGGCCATCTCGGCCGCGTACTCGCGGCCCAGCAGGTAGGCCTCGGTGAGGACCTGCCGGCGTCGCGGCCTTACCGGCCCCTGCTGGGCCAGCAGGGAGAGCAGCCGGCGGCCAAAGAGGCGCAGACGCACCCGGTTTTCCGCTTCGACCCGCTGGTACCAGGCCTGGCGGTCCATGCTCTGGTGGTGCAGCCGGCGGCGGATGCGGCGGAGCACCGATTGTTCCAGTCCGGCTTCCCTGCCTGGCTCCGGACCGAGGAAGTCCCCGTTGATGAGCGTCTCCACGTCATCTTGCAGGAACCGGCGGTGGCCGCCCGGGGTGCGGTATACCCGAAGGTGGCCGCAGTCGGCCCACTGGCGGAGAGTGGCCTGGCTCACGTCCAAGAGGCGGCAGGCGTCGCCAAGGGGGAGCCAGCGCGTTGTATTGCTTGCCGGGAGTGCGTCCATGAAAATCTGCTAAAACCTTTAGTATTCTACTGCGGGCTGTATAGATTACAGTCTAACCAGTTCATTTGAGACTAGCATAGAGGCCAGGTAGCGTCAATGGGAGAACTCGAGCGAATTCGGTGGGCGCCTCCCAGCCGGTTGCGTTGAGGAGAAAGCGGCATCGTGCTATAGTGATTGTGTTGAGGTGCCGGGAGACATGGATAAAAACCTGGCGAAATCCCGGAATAGCCTTTTCCGTAGCTTGTGGCGTAACGTGCGTTCTGAATCGGTCATCCGGGCTATGGAGCAGGTGCCCAGGGAGCGGTTCGTGCCCGCGGAGAGCCGGCACATGGCCTACATGGATCAGCCCCTGAGCATCGGCGAAGGCCAGACCATCTCTCAACCCTACATGGTGGCCTTGATGGCTGTTGCCCTCGGGCTCAGTGGATGGGAAAGAGTTCTTGAAGTTGGCACTGGCAGCGGTTACCAGGCGGCGATACTCTCCCTGCTCGTTCCCCGGGGACGGGTGGTTTCCGTGGAGCTGGTCCCGGTCCTGGCGGTGCGCGCCAGGGGCATCTTGGCGGAGTTGGGATACAACAACGTCGAGGTGCGGGAGGCGGGTCCAACCATGGGCTGTCCCAGCCGGGCTCCCTTCGATGCAATCGTCGTGGCCGCCGCCTCCCCAAGACTTCCGGAATCGCTGGTGTCCCAGCTGGCGCCCGGCGGCAGGCTGGCCATCCCCGTTGGGCCGCTGGAGCAGCAGTACCTGGTGAAGGCCCTTCGCACCGACGAGGGGTTGTCGGTCAGCATGCTGGGGCCGTGCCGGTTCGTGCCCCTTATCGGGAGGGAGGCTTTCCCCGAGCCCCATTGAGCCGGGCCTCGCGGACCCCGGGGCCACAGGTTCGCCCTTTCCTATTCCGGACACACTCCCCGGCGGGCCACAGCCTCAATCACGTGGGTCCGTGGGTGCGGGGCGGCGGCAAACGTCATCAACACCACGTTCGGTCACAGTCCGTGCCGCGCCGGTAATCCTGGCAGGTCCCCCGAAGCTGAAACGCTCGCCCCCCGGGGCACCGGCCTCCGCTTGGTGCGGTGTCCCCCCGGAAGACCTTGACGTGCCGGCGGGTGGGGTAGAATACCCGGTAGGTGGAGGGATTTTGGAGCTGACAGATGATGGTTGAGCTAGCCGATGAGACCCAGGGCAAGTTGGAGCGGGCTGCCGAGGCTATCCTTTCCGCCAAGCATCTGGTGGCCTTGACGGGCGCCGGGCTTTCGGTGGAGAGCGGCATCCCGCCGTTCCGTGGCCCCGGTGGCCTTTGGACCAAGTACGGAGAGCCGCCCATGCAGGCCTATCGGGAGTTCCTCCGCGACCCCGGGCTCTGGTGGGAAACGAGGCTGCGCGATGAAGGGGAGCCGGACAACCCGGTACACGAGCTGAAGCTGGCCCTGGAGGGGGCGTCGCCCAACCCCGGCCACTATTCCCTGGTCGAACTGGAGCGGTTGGGGCTGCTGAAGTGCACCGTGACCCAGAACGTGGACAACCTGCATCGCCGGGCGGGCAGTGAGTCCCTCCTGGAGATTCACGGCAACCGCAGCTGGCTGAGGTGCATGGATTGCGGGAGGCGCCGCACCCGGGAGGGTTTCCCCATTGGGGACCTGCCGCCCCGGTGCCCGGACTGCCTCGGAATGGTCAAGATGGACACGGTGATGTTCGGAGAGCCGATCCCGCAACAAGTGCTCCAGGCTTGTTGGGAGCAAGCGGAGAAGAGCGATTGCATGTTGCTCGTCGGGACCTCCGGCTGGGTCAATCCGGCGGCACAGCTGCCCGTGCTGGCGCAGGAAAGAGGCGCCGCCTTGATTGAGGTCAACCCGCATCAGACCGCCCTCACCTCAGCGTGCGACATAGCCCTGGACGGACCTTCGGGTGATCTCTTGCCGCTGTTGGTGGACCTCCTCCGCCGCGGCCGGGGGGCAGATAAGCCGTAACCGGTATCCAGCCGGTCCGGAGATCGCACCCCGCGGCGATAGGCAGCAACGGCGGCCACCGCGCTATGTGATCTTGGCCGAATCGTGTTGTATTTCACTCAGAGGCTGCCGCCCCTTGAAGACCTGCTCCGGCCCCGGCGGCGTGAGCAAGACGAGGATCTCCACCGGGTCGCCGGTCAAGTTGGCGTGGACGTGCTCGGTGCCCGGTTCGATGATGACAACCGCCCCGGCGGGCAGGGAGTATTGCCCTCCCCCGGAGATCAAGGTTAGAGTCCCCCGCTGGGTGATGACCACCTCGGTTGTCGCCGGCTTGGCGTGGGGTTCCGACCTCTCACCGGGTGGGAACAGCACCCTGACGCAAGAGAAGCTGTCCACGCCGTCGCTGGGTTCCAGGAGAACCTTGGTCAGGCGGCCCTGACCGATGTAGGTCGGGCGGTCTTCGGGCCGGATGACATTTACCTTCATGTCTCATGCCTCCTTCGGTGTTGATGGAGTGTGGCCGCTCGCGGGAACGGCTGGACAGGACCGAATGCTGCGCCGTTGGGTCGAATCCCCCTCGTTCAAAAGGGGCCAAGGGGAGGGACCCGGATTCAGGCCTCGCCCGGCCCAGCAACCTATAGGGCAGCGTGGGCCGGAATACCGGCGCCCGGTGGTATAATCTTTCGAAGCTGCTGGTGCAGAAGTATAGCTCAATCCGCCTTGGCGCCGACGCGCCGGTGCGGTCCCGGCTGGAGTTGTATCGGGTAATGTATTTTGTTCTGGCGCGTTTTGGACTGGGAGACCCGGCGTGGTTGGACCCGGCCACCGTGGCTGCCGGTGTCCTGACCACCCTGATCACGGCCGTGGTCTTCCACAAGCTGTTGTTCCGGCTCGTTATGCGTGTCACTCAGTGGACCCCCAGCGACCTGGACTCCAGAATGGTGCGGGCTACCCGCTGGCCCCTCACCCTGGGCATCGTCGTGCTGGGCGTGTACCTGGCTATCGCCATACCGTTGGACCTGAGCGCCGAACAGAGGGGTGCCGCGGACACCGTTGCCGGTTTGCTGGGCATCTTCCTGGGCATCCTAGTCGTGACCGCCGTGGCGTCCAATGCCATCGATTGGTACCTGGAGAACCTGGCGTCGCGCACTCGGCATGTAGTGGACCTGCGGATGTTCCCGCTCCTGCAGCGGTTCACCGTGGCTTTGATCTACGGCCTGGGCGCCATCTTAATGCTGGACCTCCTCGACATCAACGTCAGCCCTCTGATCGCCGGCCTGGGGTTGGGAGGCTTGGCCATCGCCCTGGCCATCCAGCCCACGCTGGCCAACCTGTTCGCCGGGACCTACGTGATGACCGAGGGGGTTGTGGCGCCGGGTGATTTCATCGAACTGGAAGGCGGCATCACGGGATACGTGGTGGAAGTGGGCTGGCGCAGCACCCGCATCTGTACCTGGCGGAACAACCTGGTGATGGTGCCCAACAACCGGTTCGCCGAGACTATCATCACCAACTACCAGCGTCCGGTGCCAGCGGTGAATGTGTATCTCAGGTGCGGCGTGAGCTACGACAGCGACCTGTACGAGGTGGAGCGGGTCTGCCGGGAGGTCATGGACGAGGTGCTGGAGGCTGAGCCCAGCGCCGTCAAGGGCTACGGGGGCTGGTTTGGGTTTGAGGACTTCGGTGACTCCAACGTGAATTTCTGGCTTTTCGTTCAGGCCAGTGACCGGTTGGGAAGCTTCTCTGTTCAGACCGCCTTGATGCAGAGGCTTCATCAGCGATTGAATGAAAACGGCATCGTGATCAACTACCCGGTGCGGACCATCCAACTTCCCAAGCAGTGGGGGGCCGGAACCTCGGTGGCCGGTGGCCGGGGAAAACCGGCGGGACGGCCTCAAAGCCGGGGCCGCCGCCGCCGGGGCCGGCGGCCGTTTCGGCCGCCCCAGGAGATGCACGTCGCTGAGGATGCTGGCAGGAAACCGGAATCGCCTAGTGGCGGGGAGGCCGGTGGTCCTTGATACCCGGCCGGTCCCTGGTTATAATTCAAATGCTGCCAGCAATAGTGGGCCTGTAGCTCAGGCGGTTAGAGCGCGGTCCTGATAAGACCGAGGTCGTTGGTTCGAGTCCATCCAGGCCCACCACCTTCAATTTGACTTCTCGGTCGACTCTCCGGGCGCATAGCCCTCTATCGCCAGCCCCGGCAGCCTGTGTTTCTGGTCTGCTTTCCCCCCGGGCCATCGTTGCCAACCGGCCGGACAGGTTGCTGAAGCCCCGGCCTTCTTCCTCCTGGCGACTCGTCTCGCTCGCCCTAGGATCTTCATGTAATGGCCAAAAGACCAAAAAGAGGTTTAGACGAGATACTTGACAATAACCTGAGTCTATTGTGCTGGGATTGTGCCGCCTTAAAGGATACTTCTAGTATCCGTATAACGCGTAGGCTCAAGGGCCGCCCATTGCCCTGAAGCCCCGCAAATGTCGGGACCGGTCTCAGACCAACCCCGACGTAAGGACGGAAGTATTGAATCATTTCCGCGTATCCGCGCATTGCCGTACCCGCACCGGTTCCTTCTTCAGCCTTCCACTGACTCAGGTCCCTCTCGTTAATCCCATTCCGCCCCTGATTCCCATGACCGCCATGTTCCGCGGGAAAGGCCCGGGCGGCGGGACGCCAAGCGGCCGGTTTGGCTTGCTTTTCCGCCAACATGCCCTTTGAACCACTCCTCTCGGATTGATCCCGGCTGCGGTATCGGTTATCGGATTAGTGTGCTCAATTGAGAAGCCCTCTTCAAGAAATGCAGGGACCCCGACACGTCGCGGCGGCAGTTCACCGAAGTTGGAGGCGCTCAGTTGAACAATAGCAGAGTGGATTTGGTGAGACCTTGGGCGGCGAAACACTGGCTCGAGGCTGCAACGTGTTCTCTGACTCTTGGGAACAAGGTGGCCGCTGATGGCGTAATGACCGCGATGCTGCTGTTCATTCCCCTTGCCGTCATGGGCCGGTTGTTCGACTTGGGGGCCGTGTTCACATTTGTCTGTGCGGCCCTGTCCTGCGTTCCGCTGAGCTACCGGCTCGGCCAGGCGACGGAGGAGGTCGGTACTCGACTCGGCCGCGTTACCGGTGGGCTTCTCAACGCGACTTTTGGAAACGCGGCCGAGTTGATTATCTCCATCGCGGCGGTGAACCACGATTTGTTGATTGTTGTGCGAATGACCATCATCGGGTCTGTCCTGGGGCAACTCCTCTTGGTCTTGGGTACGAGTCTTCTCTTGGCTGGGCTCAAATACAGGGAGCTGATATTCAGCCGAGCCCTGGTCCAGACCAACTTCACTCTGATAGTCATCGCGACGTTGGCCATCGGTCTTCCAACCGTTCTGCTGGCCCTGGCGCCTGAGAAGGCCGCGGCCAGCGCCTCCTTTCTCACACCGGGGCTATGCATCCTACTCCTGCTGATTTACGGGATTACGGTGGTTTTCACCCTCCGCCGGCAACCCATGGAGGAGAATCAGGAAGGTGCAAATTGGCCGCTCAGCAAGGGTTTGTTGTTGCTGGTAGCCTCCACGAGTGGCATCGTTCTGGTCTCCGCGTTACTGGTAAGCAGTATTCTTCCGTTCGTGGAAGCGACCGGTATCTCCCAGGCCTTCATCGGTCTAATTGTCATCCCCCTCTTCGAGAACGTGGTGGACCACATCGTGGCCATCAGCGTCGCCCTGAAGAACAAGATAGATATGAGCATCACTATTTCGGTGGGCTCCGCTTCCCAGGTGGCCTGCATGGTATTACCCGTGATCGTGCTTGCCAGCATGGTGATGGGACGGCCCCTGGGCCTGATCTTCGCTCCGGTGGAGCTGCTCTCTCTGGGAGTGGGCGTGCTCCTGATGATCCCGGTGCTGCTGGACGGACTTAGCAACTGGCTGGAGGGAGCGCAGCTTCTAACGTGCTATACGATCCTGGCTCTGGTATTGTGGGCATTATAGAAATC
The DNA here is from genome assembly GCA_964401855.1 of uncultured Dehalococcoidia bacterium. GTDB lineage: Bacteria > Chloroflexota > Dehalococcoidia > Lucifugimonadales > UBA3495 > CAJWBT01. The sequence continues at coordinate 9,751 of CAYOAF010000054.1, read as the reverse complement.
TTGGCCACCGCGCTGGGGGGCGCACTCCTGGTATTACCGGGGTGGTAAAGAGATTTTGGGAGCACACCAATGCCAGAGAGCAAGCCTGCGAAAGCCGCAACCTTAGCCGACCAGTTCTTCAGGGACGCCCTCGACACCGGCCAGGCCTTGAGCTTGTACCTGGTCAACGGTTTCCAGCTCAAAGGCCAGGTATTGGCCTTCGACACAGAGACCATCTTGTTCAAGCACAAGGGAGTCCATCAGCTCGTTCTACGCTCGGCGGTGGCGACCATGTATGTTATCCGAAGTTCCAAGCGTGGTGTGGATGAGCAACCGCCCGGCCGGTAATCTACCGCCCCGGGCAATCAGTAAGGCGGCGACGCCTCCAGTTTGGGGTGAGGGGTGTCGACAAGGCCCCGATTGTGCCGGTGCTGGCGGCAATGGCCAACGCCGTCCACCACGCGGCGGGAGCCCGGATGACCCAGCTGCCGATGAATCCCGTGGCGGTGATGGCAGCCATCCAGGATGAAGCCGGTGTCAGGAAGGTAGCCTGCTCTCTGATCCATCCTCGGAAAGCAGGGCTGGTCCTATGGGTCACTCCGAGAGCGCCGGGGGCGATGTTCCCAGGCCCAGACCCCGTTGGGATTTCATCCTTGCCCCGCCGAAACCATGGGGAAGGCTGTCTGCGTCTATGCCGGCTGCTCTTGGGTTCGCCGCGTTTCGCCGTTATTATGGTCTTGGACAATAATTCGGAGGTGTGACCATGAAAGGGAAAATCGGCAGGGCCCTTCTGGTGGTGTTCATGGAGCCCGGCGCGGAGATAGAGGGGGAGTTCAACCGGTGGTACAACGAGGCCCACGTTCCTGAGCGAGTATCGGTGCCCGGTATTCACAGCGCCCGGCGGTACGAATTGTGCGAAGGGGAAGGCGCCAAGTATCTTGCCATCTACGAGCTGGAGGACGAGGGGGTCCTGCACGGCGAGACCTATCTGGAGCTGCGAGCCAACTCCATACCCATGCCCTTCGAACACCCCAAGAGCCAGCGGCTGGTCTACCGCCAGGTGTTTCCGGATACGGGCGCCTTCGAGGACAAGTCCGGGCCTAAATAGGCGGCCCCTCCCGGCTAACCCTACCCTCAACGGAGGACCGCCGGGCATCGGCAGAATCCGCCCCACAGGCGGGTGAGGCCGTGGCCCATTAACCGGCGTGGCGTTACAAAGCCCGGCGCCCGGGCTCGGAATCTTTCGTGCCGGTTGCCAGCGACGCCCCGGCGGATGAAAATGGGCGGGTATGGGAAGCCCTCACCCCGGCCTGCGGCCACCCTTCTCCCAATGGGAGAGAGGCCGGTGGTGAGGGCCGATACCTCAGGGAAGAATCAGCGGGAGGAGCTATGGCGTTGAAGGCGTGTTTCATCGACGTGACTCATTGGCACGCCCCCCACTATTACCCAGCCCTGCAGCAACTGGTGGGCGTGGCGGCGATCAGTGCCAGAAACCCCGAAACCGGCCGGGAAGTGGCCGCCGGTCTGGGCTCGCGCTTTTACGCCGATTGGCGGGAGATGGTGCTAAAGGAGCGTCCCGACTTCGTGTTTTCACTGGGGCGGCACTGCGACATGGCGGAGACCGCCCGGTTCCTGCTGGAGGAGGGGGTGCCCTTCGCGATGGAAAAGCCCATGGGTCTGAACCTCTGGGAGGTGGAGGAGCTGGCCGCCCTGGCGAAACGGAAGAGCGCCTTCGTGGCCGTGCCCTTCTCGATACGGATGGCCCCCTGGGTGCGCAAGATAAAAGAGTTGGAGGGGTCTGCCGCGGACTTCTCCCAAGCCACCTTCCGGTTCTTTTCGGGCCCCGTTAGCCGCTACTACCGGAACGGCAACCCCTGGATTCTGAAGAAAGCCGAGGCCGGCGGGGGCTGCCTGATCAACATCGGCATCCACTTCCCCGACCTGTATCTCCACCTGACGGGGAAGAAGCCGAAGAGCGTGCACGCGGTCACCGGGAACAGCGTCTACGGCGAGGAGGTGGAAGACTACGCCCACCTGAGGATGGAGACAGAGGACGGGGCGCTGTGCTTCATTGAGAGCGCCTACGTCCACGCCCAGACCCCCAGGGCTCCCAGCGTCGAGTTCGCGCTGCACAGCAAGCGGTACCAGTTCCGCTCCCTGGGCCGGGACAGCATGCTCTGGTGTGACCAGCAAGGTAATCACAGCTACCTGGAAGCCCCCCAGGACAACACCTCCTTCTACCCGGCTTTCGTGGCCGATACCATCGACGCCCTCCGGAAGGGGAGGCCTCCCGTCGCCGGAATCGAGGACGACCTGGCCGCCCTTCGCGTCGTGGATGCCGCCTACCGGTCCGCCGCCCAGGGCACGGTGGTGCAGCTAACCTGAAAACACTCTCCGGCGGGCACTTGGACGGAAGAATAGTGGGTTCATCCAGCTGTGATGGCGTGGCCTTGAGCGGATGTAATGTTTCCTGGTAGACTCGGTTGAGCTTATCGTGGAGGTGCAGGAATGGCCAAGGTTCATCTACTGGGCACGGGAACACCCACGCCGACACCCGACAGGTTCGGTTCCTCCCATGTCATCGAGGTTGCCGGCGAATACCTGATGTTCGATTGCGGGCCGGCGGCCACCCACAAGCTGGTGAAGGCGGGCCTCTGGCCCACCCAGATAGACTACCTGTTTTTCAGCCACCACCACTTTGACCACGACGTAGACTACCCCTGCTTCCTGTTGTGCCGGTGGGATCAGAGCGTAGGCAAAGAGAATCAGCTACAGGTGTTTGGCCCCACCTTGACCGAGACCATCACTGAAAGGATCCTCGGGGAGGAGGTCGGCGCCTTCGCCCACGACTGGAAGGCCCGGATCAACAACGCCGGCAGCCAGCGGGTCTTCGTCAACCGAGGAGGCACCCTGCCGCGCAAACCCCCGTCGGTTGCGGTCCGCGACATAGGACCGGGGCTGGTGCACTCCGGCAAGGAATGGAAGGTCACGGCGTCGGTCGCCGAGCACGCTCAGCCGTGGCTTGACTGCTTGGCCTACCGTTTGGACTCTTCAGAGGGCAGCATCGTCTTCACCGGTGATACCCGTCCTTGCGAGTCGGTGACGAACCTGGCCCGGGGGGCCGACGTGATGCTGTGCATGTGCTGGGGCGACTCGGACGTCATGGACGCCGACGGAGAGGGTGAGGACAGCATGTGCGGCACCCGCGGAGCCGCGGCGATGGCTCAGGAGGCCGGGGTCAAGCGCCTGGTGCTGGTTCACACGGGCCCAGCCCTTTGCCAACACGGCAGCATGGAAAAGGGCATCGCCGACGTAAAAAGGGTTTACGACGGGGAGCTGGTTTTCGGTGAGGAACTCATGGCGTTGGACCTGTAGCGCTGGGCTGGCCCTCGGCCCAATGGGAGGTGCCGGGTTGGGGCAATTCTCAATTTCTGGGCCCAATCCGCAAATTCACCGGGCATGGTATACTAGAGTAGGCGAATGCCGGAAGGCAGCGCCGCGAATTTAGATTGACCGTGACCACGAGGCTGAGAGTGCGACTTGGCTCGGGACAGCAGTCAAGGAGTAGGCTCTCTCAGTGAATTTCGAACAGTTTTCCCTTCATTCCCAGGTCTTGGCCGGAGTCAAGACCGTAGGCTACACCAACCCCACCCCCATCCAGGAACAGGCCATCCCGGTAGCCATGGACGGCCAGGACGTCCTGGGACTGGCTCAAACCGGCACCGGCAAGACCGCTGCCTTCGCTCTCCCCATTCTCCATCGTCTGGCCAACAGCCCTCGCAAACGAGGCGTTCAAGCCCTGGTCATCGCACCGACCCGGGAGCTGGCCGAGCAGATCCATCAGACCTTCGTCGAACTGGGGCGACACCTCCGGGTCAAGAGCATCACAATCTACGGCGGTGTCGGCAAAGGCCCGCAATTGGCCGGACTGAGGAGCGGGGCCCAGGTGGTGGTCGCCTGTCCCGGACGGCTGCTAGACCACCTAACCCAAGGAGACATCGACCTGTCGGGGGTCGAGGTGTTGATCTTGGACGAGGCCGACACCATGTGCGACATGGGGTTCTTGCCCGACGTACAACGCATCCTGGGGCGGCTCCCGGTCAAGCGGCAGACCCTTTTCTTCTCGGCCACCATGCCCCCGGAGATCCGCGGTCTGGCGGTTAAGATCCTGCAGGACCCGGTGTTGGTCCAGATCGGGGCCATTGCCCCGGCCAAGACCGTTTCCCACGCCCTATACCCGGTTCCGGATCGACTCAAAAAGAGTCTGCTGCTGGCCCTGTTGCAGCAGACTCCCACGGGCCGGGCCCTGGTATTCACCCGCACCAAACACCGGGCCCGGAGCCTGGCTTTGGACCTGGCCAAGAATTCGTACCGGGTGACGGCGCTTCAGGGGAACATGTCCCAAAACGCCCGCCAACGGGCCATGAACGGCTTCCGCGACGGCAAGTTCGACATCCTGGTGGCCACCGACATCGCCGCCCACGGCATCGATGTCCCCGAGATCTCCCACGTAATCAACTTTGACTTTCCCAACACCTCCGACACCTACACTCACCGCATCGGCCGCACCGGCAGGGCCGAACAGACCGGCGAGGCATTCACCCTGGTCGGGGCCGAGGATGGCGCCATGGTCCGTGAGGTGGAGAAGGAGCTGGGTGCGAGGATCGAGCGGCGGCGACTGCCCGGCTTCGACTACGGAGATTTCGCTCCGGAGAAACAACTCCCCGAAGAACGGATCAGGCCCGGCAACGGCGGCGGCCCCCGCAGCGGCAGCAGGCCCGGCAACGGCAGCGGCCCTCGCAACGGCAGCAGAGCCGGTAACCGCAGCAGACCCCCCGGGAGCACGGATGGCCGCGGGGTGAGAACCGGCCGGGACGTGTACCGTGGAAATGGCAATTCACGTCCCGCGAGACGCGCGCCACAGCGAAACACATCCAGCAGGGCATTTGGCCGCTAACCGAAACGATGAAAGGTCGGCCTCGGCAACCGAGCGGGGCGGCAGCCGGACAGCTACCGGCGTTCAACCCGGGGTGCGGCGCGGCGGCTTGAGTACCTTCTCCTCTCTCCGGAACAACCGGGACTACCGCTTTCTCTGGACCGGCAACCTGTTCGCCAACGCCGCCCAGTGGCTTCAGATCTTCACCATCGGATGGCTGGTGTTTGACGTCAGCGGCGGGTCGGCCATGCACTCGGTTGCCGTGGCCGGGCTCCGGTCCTTGCCCATCCTGGTCATCGGACCCTGGGCCGGGGTGCTGGCCGACCGGTGGGACCGCCGCGGGATCACCATCGTGACCCAATGCGGGCTGGCGGTGGTGGCCATCCTGTTTGCCATGCTGGTTGCCAGCGGGCAGGTGGAGGTCTGGCACGCCTACGTTTACATGAGCTTCGCCGGCACCGGGTTCGCCGTCAAGCAGCCGGTGCGCCAGGCCTTGATTGCCAACACCGTCCCTAGGTCCGACATGGCCAATGCTTTGGCCCTCAACGCCATGACCGTTACCTCCATGCGTCTGGTCGGCCCCCTCATCGGAGGCTTGCTCATAGCGACGGTGGGGTTCAAGTGGAATTTCTTTTTCGAGGCGAGCCTCTACCTGCTCATGGTGCTCTTGCTGCTGCCCATGAGGACCCCCTACCGGGAAGCCAGCACCGCCCGGGGGGCTTCGGTACTGTCCAACCTGGCGGAGGGCGTGGGCTACATCATAAAGAACCAGGTCATGCTGCGTCTTACCTTGCTGAACTTCATCCGCACCGCCGTGTTCATGCCCCTGGTGCTGTTGCTGCCGGTGTACACGGAGCAAGCCCTCGATGCGGGCATAGGCACCGGCACCGCGATGATTACCGTCATGGGCGCCGGCGGGCTGGTCGCCACGATCATCATGGCGACATGGGGGTTTTTCACCAAGAAAGGGAGAGTGGGGCTGATAGCTCTGATGGCAGGCTCCATGATTATCCTTGCGCTGGGTTTGTCCCACTGGATATGGCTCGCCCTGCCCCTGATGGCGCTCATGGGGCTGGCCCAGACGCACTTCATCGTCAGCAACCAGACGTTGATCCAGCTCGTGGTGCCGGACCATTTGCGCGGCCGGGTCTCCAGCGTCTGGCACTACGAGTCGGGGCTGATACCCTTGGCCGCGGTCTTTATTGGCTGGATGGCCGATCACGTCGATATCAATTTCGCCCTGACCCCCGTGGGCGTGGGCGCCCTGTCCCTGGCCACCTTTTGCATGATTCGTTTCAAGGATATCCGGTCCCTGGACTAAGCACCTGCTTCCCTGAGTGCATTCCGGACAAAAGCCTCCGCGCCATGCTAGAGTGACTTGTCTCCCGGCTTTGGCCCGGGCAGATTGTCAGGCTTGGACCACTGCGCGGGAGCTGACGGCAGGGAGCAGGCACAACTGACACCGGAGGTCCAGATGGAAAAGCCTACACCGGCCCTTCAAGGTTTGAGGGTATTGGACCTGGGGCGGCACCAGGCGGCCCCAAGAGCGGGCCATATCCTGGCACGCCTGGGTGCTGAGGTCATCAAGATAGAACCGCCGGGAAACAACGAGACCCGCACCTGGGTACCCAGGGTGCGCGATCTGAGCACCCATTGGATCTGCATGAACGCCGGGAAGAAGAGCCTGGGCCTTGACCTGCGGTCCGAGGAAGGCAAGGAGATAGTCCGGGAGCTGGTGAAGGTCTCGGACGTGTTCATCCAGAACTTCCGGGTGGGGATGATAAAGCACATCGGATTCGGCTACGACGTGCTCAAGGCCCTAAATCCGCGCATCATCATGCTCAACTGCTCCGCCTACGGGCAGGATGGGCCCAATAAGGACCTTATCGGCTGGGACACGGTAGGTCAGGCGATGAGCGGCCACATGTCGGTGACCGGCTACCCGGAGATGCCGCCGGTGCGCACCTTTTTCTCTCTGGCCGACCGGACCACCGCCCTTCACGGCACCATCGGCGTGCTGGCGGCCCTGCGGCAGCGGGAGGTTACGGGAAGGGGTCAAACGATAGACGTATGCCTGGCCGACTCCGGCTACACCTGGATGGAGGACACCCTCATCGCCTACCTGGCGGAGGGCATCGCGCCCCAGCGCCGCGGCAACCGGGGAAGGGGCGCCCCGATGAACAGCTACAAGACCAACAACGGCTGGGTCTACGTTATCGCGTCTCAAAAGAACCAGTGGGAGCGCCTCTGCAACCTCCTGAACAAGCCCGAATGGCTGGCGGACCCGGAGCTACAGGAGGGTGACGGCAGGATGCGGAACATCGATATGCTGGATGCGGAGATAGAAAAGTGGACCAGCCAGCGCACCTCTCAGGAGGTGGAGCAGATGATGAACCAGGCGGAGATCACCTGCGCCGCCGTCAACGATATTCCAACGGCGGCCCAGAACCCCCAACTGTGGGGGCGGGAGCTGCTGGTGGAGGTGGAGCACCCCTACGACGGAGGCAAGGTGCTCGCTCCGGGTATGGCCATCAAGCTGGGTAAGAGCGAGGCGGTCATCGGCCCTGTATCCGCGCCCGGCCAGCACAACGAGGAGATCCTCTCGGGTCTTTTAAATTACACCAGAGACGACCTGGACCAGATGAAAAAGGACGGAGTCATCTAACAGCGGCCGGGCATACCCACCGGCCGTTTTCCACGAGGAGGTATCTTCATGGCGGAAATCAAATCAGCCCTTGAAGGAATAAGGGTGCTGGACCTGGGCAGACACCAGGCCGCCCCGCGAGCCGCCCATATCATGGCTAGATTGGGCGCCGAGGTGATCAAGATAGAGCCCCGGGGCAACAATGAGACCCGCACCGCCCTCCCGAGGGTACGGGGTCTGAGCACCCACTGGATATCCATGAACGCCGGGAAGAAGAGTCTGAGCATGGACCTGCGGACCGATAAGGCCAAGGAGATTCTCCGGGAGCTGATAAAGGTCTCCGACGTCTTCATTCAGAACTTCCGCCCCGGCACCATCGCCAAGATGGGGTTCTCCTGGGATGTGCTGAACTCCATCAACCCCCGCATCATCATGTGCAACATCTCGGCCTATGGCCAATACGGCCCCTTCCACGAACGGGTCGGCCTGGACGTTGTCGGTCAGGCCATGAGCGGCCACATGTCTCTCACCGGTTACCCGGAGACACCCCCGGTGCGCAGCTTCTTCTCCCTGGTGGACCGCACTACCGCGCTGCACGGCGTCATCGGAGTGCTCGCCGCCCTGAACGCGAGGGAGCTTACCGGCGAGGGGCAGACCGTGGACGTTTGTTTGGCGGACTCGGGCTATAGCTGGATGGAAGACACCCTCATCGGTTACCTATCGGACGGCACCGTGCCCGAGCGCCGTGGCAACCGGGCTCGGGGCGCCCCGGCAAACACCTTCCTCGCCAAGGACGGCTATATCCTGATTCTGGCAGCCAACAAGAATGTCTGGGAACGGCTGTGCCGCCTTCTGAACAAAACGGAATGGCAGGAAAACCCAGAGTTGCAAAACCCGGACGGCCGGCTCAAGAACGTCGAGATGCTGGAGCGGGAGATCGGTGAGTGGGTCAGCCAGTACACGGTGGGCGAGGCGGCCGAGATTCTCAGTAAGGCGGAAATAGCCTGCCAGCCGGTCAACGACATCCCCCGGGCTTCTCAGGAGGCCCAACTCTGGGAGCGGGGTTTGCTGTGGGAAGCTGAACACCCCTACGACGGCGGCAAGGTCCACGTCCCCGGGATGGCCATAAAGCTCAGCGATAGCAATCCGCCTCAGGGGCCGCTATCCGCTCCGGGTCAGCACACGGAAGAACTCCTCACCGGCGTCCTCAACTACTCGCAAGAGGATGTAGAGCAGCTACACCGGGACAAAGTGGTGTACAAAAAACAGCCGGGTGTTCCCGAATGAGCTCCAACAACCCGTCAAGCTGGCTGCAGCGTTGCCGGGGACCGAGGCGATTGCCGCTGGCCACGCCCAATGAAACGGTGGCCGGGCCAGGATAACAGTTGAGCAGGTGTTCAATCCAGTAGACTCGAAATACATTCTCTTAGGTCGTCTAATTGAGGATGTCTAGGTACCACGGCCCGCGCGACACGGTGAAGGCAATCTGTCTTATCGAGGCCCGTACGCTCGTGCAATGCGAATCCGATGTTATGGGAATCATGCAACACTCTTAGTGCCTGCACGTGGGCTTGAGCCACCGTCGAGGTACAACCAATTTCAGAGGCCAAAGCGTCCGTGTAGTCAGGGTAGACTAACTGGTCTAGAACCCACTTTTCTGGGTTCAACCCACTTCCCGGGAGGGTCAGACATTCGAGTTCAATATCGGTCCGATGACCTCTCTCAGAATCTATCCTTCTTCGAATCCATTGATCTGTACAATCTCCATCGAGGACGCACAAAACCTTACTCGCGTATTCGCCGCGAACGTGGCAAACGCCTTGTTGTATAACCTTGTTTTTGTCTCCGACATCCAGTATTTTCAGTCGACCCCTAAGCTCGTCTGGCACCGCTTCTTGAACAACTATTCGAGCAAAAACATCTTCGCAGTAAATTACCAACTCTGGCAAGGCGATACCTGTCATCTCAGACATGACAATGAGAGTGCTCGGAGACTCCCGCACGACGTGCTGTTCGCCTGATTTCTTAATAAGTAGCCGAGCTTCGCTGGGTTGTTGGCAACCAGCACAAATGGGACAGTTTGGGACCCGAGAGATCAGGGGTGTGGAAGAGCTTGGGTGAACTCCCTGAGGGTCCGGTTATGAAGTCTTCGCCTATTGATGGTTTGAGCCTTCACCTCCCTTCTGCGCTGT
>CAYOAF010000053.1:0-3926 GCA_964401855.1 uncultured Dehalococcoidia bacterium | reverse complement strand
ACTTGAGGGCGGTTCGCTCCCTCAGCCGCCAGGTCCATCAGAGTGTTTTTCACCACAGTGAACTCCACCCCAGCGGTCCGCATGCGCCGCCGCAACTCGCTCATCTCGTTGACCGATATACCGGTGTAGTCGGTGGTCACCGCTATGGTGCACCGCTCCAGCTTTTCCTTGAGAGCGTTCACTCGGCCTTTCTTTTGCTCGGTCGGCAAACCGGTTCCCCCTTATTTGTATTTCAAAAAAACCGCGCCCTGGTGAGGCGCGGTGAGCAGAACGGTCCCTTTCGGGCTTTGCTGCGCCTCGGCGGGCGATTAGCCATCATTACCCCCGCATGGAGCGGGGACCCGCGGTCTACGGCATCGGAGTAGAGTTGGTTTCGTCTTGACTCTTGGCTACTCCGAAAGCTTCAGGGCCTGCAAGAGGCCCAGTTCCAGGGCAACGCCCGGACCCATGGATGAAGAGAGAGAGGCCGACCGCAGGAACGAGCCTTTGACGGCCGAGGGCTTGGCCCTGATTATCGAGTCCATCAGCGCCGCCAGGTTTTCCAGCAGTTTGTCGGCGTCGAAGCTTGCCTTGCCGATGGGACTGTGGATAATCGCCGTGCGGTCGGTCCGGTACTCCAGCCGGCCTGCCTTGGCTTCTTGGATGACCCTGGGAAGGTCCTGAGGTTGAACCATGGTGCCGGACCGGGGGTTCGGCATCAACCCGCTACGTCCCAAGATGCGTCCCAGGCGGCCGATCTTGGGCATCACCTGAGGTACCGCCAGCCCGACGTCGAATTCCATCCAGCCACCCTCGATTTTCTCGATCAGGTCGTCTTCGCCCACGAAGTCGGCTCCGGCCTGACGGGCGATTTCCATAGCATCGCTGCTGGCAAATACCAGCACCCGCACCGGTTTTCCCAGCCCATGGGGCAACACTGTCACGCCCCGTACCATCTGGTCGGCATGGCGAGGGTCGGCGTTGGTCCTCAGATGAACCTCAACGGTCTCATCGAACTTGGCGGTGGCCAACTCTTTCACGAGTTCGATGGCCTCGAGAGGCTGGTGAGGGCGGTCCGCCGGCACCATTTCGGCTACTGCGCCAAATCTCCGGCTGTGCTTTACCATACTTGATCCTTATGGGCCACGACGGCAGCTATTTCTCTTCGATCTTGATTCCCATGCTGCGGGCAGTTCCTTCAATGATGGACATCGCGGCTTCCATGGAAGCGGCGTTCAGATCCGTGGCCTTGGCTTCGGCTATCTCCCTGAGGGCTTGCCGGTTGATGGCGCCCACCGGGCCTTGCCTGGCTTCGGCGGCGCCTTTCTCGACGGATGCCGCCTTCCGCAGCAAGTCAGATGCGGGCGGCGTGCGAGTTACAAACGTGAATGAGCGGTCCTCAAATACGGTGAGGTGGACCGGCACAATAGTACCGCTCTTGTTGGCGGTGCGGGCGTTGTATTCTTTGACGAAGCCCATGATGTTGACGCCGTGTTGTCCCAATGCCGGACCAACCGGCGGCGCCGGGGTCGCCTTTCCCGCTTCCAACTGCAGCTTGATTATCGCCCGTACTTTTTTGGCCACTGTCCGCTCCTAAATGCGCTCAACCTGCAGGAAATCCAACTCCACCGGGGTTTCTCTCCCAAAAAAGGAGACCAGGACCCGTACCTTGCCTTTGCCCTCGTCGATATCGCTAATGGAACCGATGAAGTCGACAAACGGGCCTTCGGTGATGCGCACCGTCTCGCCTTTTTCCAGGCCGATCTTGATGCGCGTCGCCCCGGATTCCACTTGCTTGAGGATATCTTCTATCTGCTTGTCTTCCAGAGGCACCGGCTTTGGCCGTTTATCTGACTCATCTTCGGTTGAGACAAACCCGGTCACCCCCGGGGTATTGCGGACTGCGTACCAGCTTTCGTCATCCATGGCCATTTGCACCAGGATGTAGCCGGGGAACAGCTTGCGCCGCTCCGCGCGCCGTTTGCCGTCCTTGAACACCACCTCTTCCTCGGTGGGCACCAGCACCTCGAGGATGCGGTCCTGCATGTCCAGGCTCTGAATGCGCAGCTTCAGGTTCTTCTCCACCAGGTCTTCTTGCCCCGAGTAGGTGTGCACGATGTACCACCTGAGGGCCGGGCTCTCGGTTGTTGGAGGGTCGAAACTCGTGGTCATGATTGTGTATCCGCCGCTAGACTGTTGCCGGCCTGGGCCGGCTCAAGCGGAATGGTTAGCCTCCAAAAAGCACAAACCTGTCGAAGGTCTCTCGCAACACCCGGTCCAGACCCCCGAGGAATATACTCATGACGATTGACAAGGCGATGACGACCGCGGTAAGCCGGGCTGTTTCCTCGCGGCTAGGCCAGACCGACTTCCTCAACTCGGAGACGGTTTCCCGGAGAAAAGCCACCGGGCTAACCCGCCCTCCAGCGCCCGGAGGGGCCGGTCTGATGCTCCGCGCGGGACTCCTTGCCATGAGGGACTACCTCACTTCCCGATGGGAAGTATGGTTGCGGCAGCGGGAGCAGTATTTTCGCAGCTCCAGCCGGTTGGGGTCGTTGCGCCGGTTCTTGACGGTGGTGTAGTTACGCTCCCGGCAGTCGCCGCATTGCAACGTGATGATCAATCGGACATCCGCGGTTTTCCTGGCCATTATTTAGTCCAGCAGTTTGGTGAATACGCCAGCGCCCACGGTCCGGCCGCCCTCCCGAATTGCGAAGCGCAGTCCTTCTTCGATGGCGACTGGTGTTAGCAGCTTGATAGTCATCTGGATATTGTCGCCGGGCATGACCATTTCCACCCCTTCCGGTAGAACGACCTCCCCGGTGATATCGCTGGTCCGAATGTAGAACTGGGGCTTGTAGCCGGGGAAGAAGGGTGTGTGGCGGCCGCCTTCCTCGCGGCTGAGCACGTACACTTCGGCGTGGGCTTCCTTATGGGGCCGCATCGAGCCGGGAGCGACCAACACCTGCCCTCTCTCCACCTCATCCCGGTCCACGCCGCGAAGCAGGATGCCTACAGCGTCGCCGGCCTCGGTGTAGTCCAGGGTCTTATGGAACATCTCCAGACCGGTGGCCACTGTTTCGCGCACGTCGCCGAATCGGATGATCTCCACCGGAGCGCCCTGTTTCAACTGCCCGCGTTCCACCCGGCCGGTGACCACGGTGCCCCGGCCTTTGATGCCGAACACGTCTTCAATGGGCATCAAGAACGGCCGGTCGGTGATCCGGGTGGGAACCGGAATGTAATCGTCCATGGTCTCCATCAGTTTCAGGATACCCTGTTCAGCCTCGGGGTCCCCTTCCATTGCCTTGAGGGCGCTGACCCGGATGATGGGCGTGTCGTCACCGGGGAATTCGTAGCGGTCGAGGAGCTCTCGCACCTCCATCTCCACCAACTCCAGCAATTCTTCATCGTCCATCATGTCGCATTTATTCAGGGCGACCAAGATGCGGGGCACCTCCACTTGGCGGGCCAGGAGGATGTGCTCCCGGGTCTGAGGCATTGGGCCGTCGGGAGCGCTGACCACCAGCACGGCGCCGTCCATCTGAGCCGCGCCGGTGATCATGTTCTTGATGTAGTCGGCGTGCCCCGGGCAGTCCACATGGGCATAGTGGCGGGTTTCCGTCTGGTACTCCACGTGGGCGATGGCGATGGTCAGACCACGGGCCTTCTCTTCAGGGGCGTTGTCGATGCTCGCCAAGGTGCGAGCGCTGGCCAACCCGTGTTTCGAGAGCACTTGGGTGATGGCAGAGGTCAGCGTGGTTTTTCCATGGTCTACGTGACCGATGGTACCCACATTGACGTGCGGTTTGGACCGGTCATATAGCTGCTTGGCCATTTGGGCCTCCTCCCTGTGTTGGTGAAGCTGGAGCCCAGAGGCGGGATTGAACCGCCGACCCCGTTCTTACCAAGAACGTGCTCTACCGCTGAGCTATCTGGGCGGGTTG
>CAYOAF010000052.1:0-11330 GCA_964401855.1 uncultured Dehalococcoidia bacterium | reverse complement strand
GCCGAGGGGAAACTGTCGCCGAAGTACTTGCGCCGGACTTCCTGGGTTCCCCGGTAGCCCATCAGTCCGTTGGGCGCGACCCACTCGATGGTGTTGACCACGTCGTCCATGGAGTACCCCGCTTCGGCCAACACTCTGGCGATGTTGCCGTAGGCCTGTTCCGCTTGGGCCGCCATGTCAAAACCTCCCACGTTCTGGCCCGTGGGGTGGTCCACCGCTCCTTGGCCCGATATGTGGACCATGCGGCCTTTCTTGACCCCGGGGAGGTAGGTCAAACGCCCGAAGCGCCGGTCCCAGTCCGGTATTGTGATCTCCTGGCGGCTGCCGCCCTTGACGGCAACGGTCTCCACCTCAACGTGCGCCTCTGGCCGGAGCAGCCGGTTGATGAGGATGCCTGTCGCCGCCGGGTACTGGCCGCCGAAAAAGTCCTCCCGGACCGCCCCGGTGTCGCGGTACTGTAGCGTAGCCTGGGGGGATATGTAGTCCAGGCTCTTGACGACATCGCCGGGCTGGGTGCCGGCGGCCTCGAGCACCGTTCCGATGGTCTTATAAGAGACCTCAACCTGCCGGGCGGTCTCCCTGGAATATTGGCGCTTCCCGTCCACCACCTCGCTGCCCGTATAACCGGACAGCCAGACGATGCCGTCCGCTTCGACGGCGGGCACGAAGGTCAGCTGCCGGGACGAGCCTAAAGCCGGTTCGATGCCGCGCTTCGGGGACTTCATGGCCACCGCGCTGATCTCGATGAGGGCGTCGGGGCGGAGCAGGTGTTCCACGCAGATGCCCGTCGACGCCACCGGGCTGCTGCCTAGGTACTGCCGCCGGATGTCTCCCGTCTGACGGTATTGAGGGAGGGCCACCGGGTAGACGTAGTCCACCGTTTGCACCACGTTTTCGAACCCCAGTCCGGCCGCTTCCAACACCACCCCCAGCTTTTCGTAGATCACCTTGGTCTGCTCGATCAGGTCTCCTTTGCAGACCACCTTTCCCTGGCCGGGGTCGTAGACGCCGGCCGTCTGACCCGACAGGTAGACCACCCCGGAATTTTCCGCCGCCATGCAAAAGGTGTACCGGGTCAGGTCGAGCCAGGGGAACTTCTTGGGGTCGACTTCAACGACGTTTCTGCTCATTTCTCCTCCAGGTGGCATCCCCCCACGAGTCTCTACGGCTATGGCTTCGTCAAGCCGGGCCCTGAAAGTGGTGGTGCAGCCGGCTGCCTAGGCCCCCCGTTGGGGAAAGCGCACCACGGCGCTGGCCGGCTGCACCACCTTGTCGCCGTCCTGGTTTTCCATCCACAGGTCGCACTCCACCAGCGCCTCCCCTCCGTCGATACGGGTGCCGGTGACCACGCCGTAGCCAGTCACGGAGTCCCCCGGGAAAACCATGACCCGGTTTTGAAAGCCCAGCTTGCGCAGGAAGGCGTCGGGCCCGGCCCAGTCTTGCACCTGCTGAGCCAGGAAGCCCCCAAGCATCTGTCCGTCGACAAAAGGCCCCTTGAACCCCTTCTCGCGTACAAAGTCGGCGTCGTAGTGGATGCGGATGAAATCCCAGGTGGCGGCGCCATAGGCCATCATCCGGGCCATGTTGATCTCTTTCCGAAGAGCGGGCAGTTCGTCGCCCACTTTAACGTCTTCATAATAACGAATTTCTGTTTCCAAGGGTCCACCTCCTCGGCTCGAATATCCGGGCGGCCGGTGAGTTGCAGTCTACAGGCGATAGAACAGGGTTTCCAGGTTTCTTGCCAGCAACTCGTCCCGCTGATTGTAGAATGAAGCCTCGATGATTTGAAAAACGATGTGCCCGGAACGGCCCGTTTTTTCGAACACGTCTTTGACCTTCCAGTGGGCTGTGATGACATCACCGGGGTGGATGGGCTGGAAAAATTCGTAGTCGTTCCCGCCCCGGAGCCGCCCAGCGAAATCCAACTCGCCGCGTCCAATCAGGTCCCCGCGTTCGTCCATGTCGCTGTCCAGGTACTGCCAGGTATCGCAGATGAGGGTGGGCGGGGCCATAACGTCTTTCAGCCCATGGCTTTGGGCGAATTCTGCATCGCTGTACAGCGGGTTGAAGTCGCCGATCGACAGGGCATACATGCGGAAGGACGGCCGCCCCAAGGCATCCGGCGCCCGGTGGACCAGTTCCTGGCCCACGCTGTTCTTCAGCTTGGCAAGAAGCTCGCTTCCTGAGTATTCGGCCATCGTATCCTCCTGTTGGAAAGGTTACTGGCTGGGACGATAGCAAACAGGGGCGCTCAGCGCTGGTTCATTCGCAGCCCTATTGAGGTCGCTCTGTTTTCCCTCGCTTACCGATCATTGAAATGAGGATCGCGTTTCTCCAGAAAAGCGCTCAAGGCCTCCCGGTGGTCGTCGGTGGAATGGGTGAGGACCTCTACGTGGGCCGCCTCCGCCAGATGCTCCTCGAGGGTCTGGGACAACCCCCGGAGCACCATCCCCTTGACCATGCGGTTGGGGATGGGAGGTTTTTCCGCGATGCGACGGGCCATCGCCATCGTTTCCTCCTCCAGCCGCTCCGCCGGGACCAGGCGGTTCAACACCCCCAGGCGGTGGGCCTCCTCCGCTTCCAGCCAATCGCCGGTGTATAGAAGCTCCAGGGCTTTGTTGATTCCCATGGCCCGGTTGTACAGCCAGGTGGCGCCAGTGTTGGAGACCAGGCCCATCTGGAGAAAAGCGTTCATGAACCGGGCGTGCTCGGAACCAATGCGAATGTCGCAGGCCAGGACCCAGTCAAAGCCGTCGCCGATGGCCAGGCCGTTGACCATGGCCATGGTGGGCTTTTCCATCTGGTGCAGGCCCAGGGTCACTGCCTGGGGGCCTGTTCGCATGAACCTCCAGGTTTCGTAGGGGCCTTTGTGGCCGAGCAGGCTGTCGCCGCCCTGACTCGCGTCTTTGATATCGGCTGAGGCGCAGAAAGCGCGGCCGGCGCCGGTGAGCACCAGAACTCGGATGCCGGCGTCGCCGGCCACATCCCGGATCGCCACGTTCAACTCATCGAACATCTGCTGGTTGATGGCGTTCAGCCGTTCCGGGCGATTCAGCGTCAGCTTGGCGATGTGGTCGGATTTTTCCAGCAGGATGGTCTGGAACTCCATTTGCGTCACCTCGATGAATGGTGCAGGATCAGAAAAGCGAAACGGTGAACGTCCGGCCTCTCACGGGGCCTCGGCGCTGCGTCGCCCCTGGCCTTGCCCGACTCCCTCTCACGACTATGCTGATTCTGGGACGAACGAGTGCCGCTGTCAACAGACCGCGAGGCCGCCGGCGAATGCCGTCTCTTCACGAAGGCAAGACAGGTCATTCTGCCTCTCGATGTGGAAAACCGTTGACTGTAGACAGTCGGCAAAATGGGAATCTAAAAATAAAACCGGGGCTATTAGACCCCGGTTTAGCTTTGAAAAATGGTCGGGGCGGCCAGATTTGAACTGGCGGCCCCCTGCACCCCATGCAGGTGCGCTACCTGGCTGCGCTACGCCCCGACTGGCAGTAGAATAACACACCGGCGACTCGGCCATCAAGGCGGCAGGTTGACCTTGGGTGGGTTCCGCAGGGTTTTGGAACGCCAGGTCCGACATGATCACCTCTATGAAGCTGTTCTGGCGAGTTATTTTCCTATCTCCTGTACTTGGCAACGTATTCCGGTAGTCGGTGACCGGAGACGAGGCGACTCCGGGATGTGCGGCAAATACGGAGCCGCCGCCGCGATGCCCTGTCGCGCGGGCGGGCCTTGACACGGCCAAGGCACCCCAATAGTATAATCGTAGCTGGCGCCCTCCGAGCGGCGTGCCGGCGCCGGTGGGGATTGGTCTAGTGGTATGACGCCTGACTCTGGATCAGGTAACCGAGGTTCGAATCCTCGATCCCCAGCCAACCTCTTGGCTTCAATTCGCTTCAGGCCCTGGCCTACTTTTCCGTCGTGTACACGTATCTCAGCTTCGGGATAATCAGAGGGAATAGGAAATAATCTTTCACGTAAGGCTTCCAGAGCACAAAGCCGCTTTCACCGTGCCATAAAGGCACCCATGGGGCGTCATCCATAATCATCCGCTCCACCGTGTGGTAGATAGCGAACCGAGCCGTCTGGTCCATCTCCAACCGGGCCTTTTCCAGAAGCCGGTCCACCTCTTGGTTGGAATACCCCATGTGGTTGTTGCTGCTTTCGGAGTGGAAGAGGACATCCAGGAAATTCTCTGGGTCCGGGTAGTCGGCAATCCAGCCCAGGCCGCCGAAAATCTGGAAACGGCGTTGGTTCAGGTCCTGAAGGAAGATGGCCCACTCCGTCTGCAGAATCTCTATTTCGACCCCCAGGGTTACCCGCCACATCTGCATGATCGCTTCCATGCTCGGGCCCACCGGGGCGCCGAAAGACCCGGGAAGGGTGAAGATGATGCGAGGGAATTCCTCCGCGTTGTCGCCGTACTTCGATTCCCTCAGGAGTTGCTTGGCTTTTTCCGGGTCGTACTCGTAACCCACGATATCCAGGTTGTATCCGGGAAATCCAGGAGGAAGAATGCCCTTGGCCGGCACCACCAGGCCTTCGTAGAGTGCGGTGGCCAAGGTATTCTTGTCTATCGCGTAGTTGAAGGCCTGCCGGACCTTCGGGTCGTCAAAGGGTGGCTGGCCGGGGTTCATCCCTATGTAGGACACGTCGAAACTGGGAGGCACCTGATGGAGTTCTTGGTTCAACGGGTGCGACGGGTCCAGCATCCCCTCCAGGTTCAAAAGGCTCACACCGGTGACGTGTATCTCATCGTTCTGGTACATCAGCAATGAGTCGCCGCCGCTGAGAAGGAACCGCACCCTTTCCAGCTTGGGCGCCCCCAGGTGGTAAAACTCGTTCCTCTCCAGCCTCAGCACCTCCCCGGGTATGTACTCCGCCAGCTTGAATGGTCCCGTACCGTTGGGCTCACGGAACCAGAACGGATCGCTTTCCACATTGTCCCGGTCCAGCACGAACGACATGGGATAGGTGAGTTTGGACAGGAAGAATGCCTTTGGAGCGTCCGAGGTAACCGACAGGGTATGGTCGTCGATGACCTGGACCCCGCGCACATCCGAGGCCTTGCCCTGCAGTTTGTCTTTGAATCCGACCACGTCTCCCAGAAAAACGTCCGCCACGGGGGACTCAGTGCTTGGATCTCCGACCCGCTCCATCGACCACTTGAAATCCTGAGCAGTGACTGGCTTGCCGTCGTGGAACTTGGCCTCTTCCCTCAGGTGGAAGGTATAGGTCCGGCCATCTTCGCTGATGTCCCAAGCTTCGGCCAGGTCGCCCACGGTTTCCAGTTGCGGGTTGGACAGGTCTCGAGGGTTCTGAGCCTCGATGGTTACCAGTCCGCCATACACTTCCACGATGTACATCGCGGAGTCCGTATCCACGGTGAGGTGAGGGTCCAGGGTAGGCGGCTCACGGCCCACGCGGACCAGTGTGGCGCCTTCCACTGCCTGGTCCTCTGGGGGAACCATCGCCGCGGGCGCCGCCGTCGGCGTGGGCCTCGGTCTCGGGGTGCCCGTTGGCGCCCGTACTGCGGTGGTGGCCAGGGCCGGGATTTGCGTCGGCGCTGCAACGGCTGCCGTCTCAGCCGTGGGTGGAGCCGTGGGTATGACGGTGGGACTGACCGAGGTGGCTTGCTGGCCGCAGGCGACGGCAATCATGAGAACGGCGGATACAATCAGGAAAAGAGTCCTCACGTTCATCCCCAGGCGACGCTGTTCGCAAAGTTTTGGCGGTCTAGCCTGCCCGGGCCTTTCCGGCTCATATCACAACCCCGGTTCTGCCTCGGAGGCGGACGCCGCCTATTCCAAAGAGTGTATTGATGAGCCTCCGTGCTGTCAACATCATCCGCATCCAGCATCCCACCCTGCCCGCTGTCTGACTACGCCGGCGGGCCTATGCTACAATCGAGCCGCGGCCGGGTCCGGCGCGGCGGTCCAGGCCTGCCATCGGTTCGCGGTCCGGCACGAGTGTCGGAAGGCCGGTTGCAAGACTGCCCGATTGCTTCAACCGTGGCATTTCTCACCGGCTCGCCGTGGCGGGAGGTTGGGCAGTTACACTGGGAGTCACTTCTCGTACTGGGCATCCAGTGATGTTCACAGCATGAACATCACTCGGACCCTGATAAGAAACCCAAGGCATACCGCGATTCAGTGCTTTGCTAACTTGATGCTGGTACCTGTCATTTAGAGACCTTCGCCTTCACTCAGGATTAACTCCGCGAAGAAGCTCAGCGTGACAATGAGATGCTTCGCCGCTGCGGCTGGCTCAGCATGACACTTTGTAGGGATGACAGCCTGCCAAAACCGGGTTGATTGAGTCCTTGTATCACCTAACCGTGGAGCATGGAGAGGCCAACGGAGAAGGCCGTCGAGTCCTGGATGGCCACCCCTGGGGTTCTCCAATGGCGTTCCCCTGGCTGGCCCGGAGGGGATACTGGAGGGCCGGGGCAAGAAGATACGCCACGTGCGAAGGTCAAGCGGCTGAGCGACATCCTGGCCAGCCGTTAAGCCGCCTGGGTCCGCGAGGTGGTGGCGTTGAACCAGCGGAGTTGATGCGGATTGTCGTTGCAGCCAATTCTCCGACGTAAGGAGGTTACTATGCGGTTAGGCGCGGTCAGCCTTACGTAAGGGAGAGAGCTGGAGTGGGGGTGAGTTCGTATCCATCGCTTTCAAATCGATGGCGTGCACTCGGCGCCCTCAGCGGTGACAAGCCGGGCAGCTACCCACGGAGCAGGGCACTGACCCGGTCCAAGACCCGGTGGCTCACCTCGTATTTGGTCAAGAGCGGCAGCTCCTCCACCCGCAGGTCCCTGTCGATCAGCGCCACCTTGTTGGTGTCGACGCCAAACCCGCTCTGAGGGTCGGTGATGTCGTTGGCCACTATCAGGTCGAGGCCTTTTTTCTGCACCTTCAGCCTGGCGTTTTCCACCAGATTCTGGCTCTCGGCGGCAAAACCCACCTTCACGAAGTTGCCCTTTGCCGCCTCCAGAACGTCCACCGTCTTGCTCAGGGAGATGGTCAAATCATCGCTGGATTTCTTGATCTTTTGGGCCGACTCGTTGGCGGGCCGGTAGTCGGCCACCGCGGCGGCCATGATCAGGGCGCCGGCGCCTTCC
This sequence comes from uncultured Dehalococcoidia bacterium, assembly GCA_964401855.1. Classification (GTDB taxonomy): domain Bacteria; phylum Chloroflexota; class Dehalococcoidia; order Lucifugimonadales; family UBA3495; genus CAJWBT01. The sequence goes on along the minus strand of CAYOAF010000052.1, from coordinate 4,204 downwards.
AGGTGCCCGAGCACGGCGTCGCACATCTCCTGGGCCGACTTGACGCGGACCACCTGGACCAGGGGGGGGTCGGGCAGGCCGGTCGGCGCGGCCACCAGGACGACCTTCGCGCCCCGGTCGCGGGCCGCCTCGGCCAACGCATAGCCCATCCTCCCCGACGAATGGTTGGTGATCACCCGCACCGGGTCAATGGCCTCCATGGTACCGCCGGCGCTGACCAGGACGGTACGCCCGGCCAGGTCGCCGTCCCGTCCCAGGGTGGCGGCGATGTAGCCAATCAGCTCGATGGGTTCCAGGAACCGGCCCATGCCAACCAGGCCCGAGGACAACCGGCCCGGCGCCGGCCCGGCAATGACCGCACCCCGCTCGCTGAGCTTGGCCAGGTTCTCCTGAGTGGCCGGGTGGTCGTACATGTTGCCGTCCATAGCCGGGGCCACCAGGAGGGGGGCTTTCGCGGCCACCACGGTGGTGGTCAGCGGATCGTCGGCCAGTCCCAACGCCAGCTTGGCGATGCAGTGCACCGTGGCCGGGGCGATGGCTATGATGTCGGCGCGCTGGGCCAGGGCCACGTGCTCGTTGCCGAACTCCGAGCCGGCCTCGAAACCGTCCGTCACCACCTCCCGGTGGGTAATGGCGCGAAAGGCCAGGGGCGTGACGAACCTGGTGGCCCCGTAGCTCATCACCACATCCACCAGGGCCCCCGCCTGGACCAGTTTGCTGGCCAGGTCCACGGCCTTGTAGCAGGCGATGCTCCCGGTAACCCCCAGGACGATATGTTTATCAGCTAGCGGTGCGGCCACGTGTCTCTTCCAAGGCTCTGGGGCGCTGCTGATTCATCTCGTAGATGAGCTGCAGCCCAATGAGCGTCAGGTCAACGTTCACGGCGTCGAATATCTCTGTTTCCTTGGATATTATCCCGGCCAGGCCACCGGTCCCGATTACGCGGGCATCCTTCCCGAGTTCTTTCTTGAACCGCCTCACGATACCCTCGACCAGCCCGGCGTAGCCGAACACCAGCCCCGATTGGAGCGCTGTGGAGGTGTTCTGGCCGACGGCCGACTTGGGAGCCACCAACTCCACCCGGCGAAGCTGGGAGGTGTTCAGGAACAGGGCTTCGGCGGCCACGTTGATCCCCGGGGCGATCGCTCCGCCGAGGTACACGCCTTCCCGAGAGATGGCGTCGAACACGGTGGCGGTGCCGAAGTCCACGACGACCAGCGGCGTTCCGTACAGTTCTATAGCCGCCACCGCGTCGACAATCCGGTCGGCCCCCACATCCTTCGGGTTGTCGTACAGAATGCGCAGACCGGTGCGCACACCGGCGGAGACCGTCAGCGGCTTCACGCCGAAATAGATCTCACAGACCTCGCTGAAGACCAGCGTGAGGGGAGGCGTCACGCTGCACATGCAAACAGCGTCGATTTGGGACGGTTCGACCCCGTTGACGCGCAGAAGGTTGGTGAGGAGCAACCCGTACTCGTCGGCCAGCCGCCTGGTCTCGGTAGCTACCCGCAAAGTGGCCGCCAGGCGGTTCCCGTCGAACACGCCCATGGTGACCATGGTGTTGCCGATGTCGATGGTCAGTAGCATAGTATCAATGATACTCTTCCGAGCCCAATTATACGGCACGCCTGTAACCGGAGCAACGGGAGGCCCGGCGAAGCCGGACCATTCTTCTTTTCCATGCTTTATTGCCCCGGAAAGGTCTGGCTGGGTTTGTGTTAAAGCTGTCTCAACCGGCGACGGCGTTCAGGGCATCGGTTTTCTCCTGTCTTCCCGGCCCATTATGCTGAAAGCCCTGGCCCAAGGGCTCAGGAAGTGGGCCAACTGCTGGTAAGGATGAATGCCATGGAAATCGAAGCGGCCTGCGAGATGTATCGCGTGTCCTGCTGACCGCAGCGCGCACATGTGTAACAACATTAAGGCGGGTGGGTGACCCCTCTCTGTCCCTCCTTACGAAGGGGGATGGAGGGCACGGTAGTCCTTCTTCTCCCAGGTAACCGCGGCTTGTCCGGCCTTCGATCCCCGGAACAAACGGCCGGCGCCCCGAAAAAGGGGCGCTGGCCATTATTGCCACGGCTAGTGGGTTTGGGGTTGCCCTACAGGTTGAGCTGGGAGTCCTGGAAACTGTTGTCCTTCTCGTAAATCTGAAGCCGGCCCCGCTGAGTGTCGCAGACGATCAGGCGGTTGTTCTCGCGGTCAAAGTTCACACTCATGGGAATCCCGAAGGACCGCTGCTGCTGCTCCAGATTCTCAGGCTTCTGGGACAGGTGCTCGCCGTACATGCCGCCCTTCACCGTGTCGCCGATGATAAAGGAAACGCCAGCGGTCCCGTGGTCCATGCCGGACCCGCCAAGCTCAGCCGCCGGGGCGTCCCCGCCGCAAGGCTCTGCCGGGAGCGGCGCCGGTGTGGGACCCGGCGTCGATCACGATGGCGCCGTTGACGATGACGTACTCTATCCCCTCCGGAAACTGCTTGGGGTCCCGGCGGGTGGCCGGTGATTTGACCGTGCCGGGGTCGAAGATCACCAGGTCCGCCTTGAAGCCGTCGCGAAGAATCCCCCGGCCGGGCAGCCCCAGCCTTTGGGCAGGGAAAGAGGTCATCTTGCGGATGGCGAAGGGCAGGGTCATCAGCCGTTCCTCCCGGACGTACTCGGAGAGGATTGTCGGGAAAGTGCCATAGGTCCGGGGGCTGGGGTAGTCACCCACGAGCACCCCGTCGGTGCCCACCATGGACAGGGGATGGGTCACGAAGCCGGGCAGGGTGGGTCCATTGGCGCCGGGCGTCACGTAGGAGACCTGGAGGCCGTCCTCCAGTAGCAGGTCGCAGAGGGTGTCCACGGGGTGTTTGCCCGCCATCTCGGCGATCTCCCCCAGCGACCGTCCCTCGTGCTGGTGGTTGTGGGACTGCTTGAAATAGGTCAGCCACATATCGTGCCAGGAGTTGCCCCGGGGCCGCATCTCGGCGCGCAGCCGTTCCCGGCCCTCCGCGGAGCCCAGGACCTCCCTCACCCGTTTGGGGCCGCCCTCCTGGCACCAGAGCGGCAAGACGATGAGGGCCCGGGTGCTGCTCAGGAGGTAGGGATAGGTGTCGAAGGTCACGTCCAGCCCCTCCTCACAGGCATCCTCCACCACTTGGAGCATCCGCCTGCCACCTCCGGGGGGGGTGATCCGCTGGTACAGGTGTGTGATGTGAGAGGGTATGCCGGAACGCCGTCCGATCTCGACCGCTTCCTTCAGCGGGTCGAGGAACCGGTCTCCCAGGGTGTTCCGGACGTGGGTGTGGTAGATGCCGCCCAGCAGGGCCGCCTCTTTGCTGATCTCGACCAGCTCCCCGGTATCAGCGTAGCAGCCGGGGGGGTAGTCCAGCCCGGTGGAGATGCCGAAGGCCCCCTCCTCCATTCCCTCCCGCACGACCGCCCGCATGTTCTGGATATCGGCGGAGGAGGCCAGCCGGTCCTCCCAGCCCATGGCGCAGATGCGGATGGCGGAGTTGCCCATAATGTAGGCGATGTTGACCGCGACTTTCCGGTCGAACAGATCGAGGTACTCGGCGACGCTGGACCACTGGCCGGGCAGAGGGAGACTGCCCTCCAGCCCGGAGTTGAACTCCGCGAACTGGAGGAGGTCGTCATGGCTGCGGAAGGGGGCGTAGGAGTTTCCGTCGACCCCGATCAACTCAGTGGTGATCCCCTGACGCACCTTCGGCTCGTGGCGCGGCTCCCACAGAGGCATCAGTGCGGAGTGGGCGTGGATATCGATAAAGCCGGGACAGACAACCTTGCCGGCGGCGTCGATGGTCCGGGAGGATTCCAAACGGGACACGTCGCCCCGCCGGACGTGGACGGTGTCCCCGGTAACGGCGGCCGCGCCGTAGAAACCGGGACTGCCCGTGCCGTCGACGATCAGCCCGTTCTTGATCAACAGGTCAATCATGGACCCTCCTCCAGCTAGCCTACTTGCGCCTCTGTTCCCCCGGTCAAGCCTCCGGGCTCCTAGCTCAAGTGTCCCGCAATTGGATCGATGCCCGGTCCATCATCCCGGCGAAGGCTGGGATCCAGTTGAGTCTTTTCTGGATTCCGGCTTGCGCCGGAAAGACGATTGCGGGGAGGGATTGCCGCCCCGTTGGGTGCTGGATACCCAGGCCAGCGTATTGTACTACGGCCATCTGACGCGGGTAACCCGTAGGTTCTGCTGGATCACG
>CAYOAF010000051.1:0-3571 GCA_964401855.1 uncultured Dehalococcoidia bacterium | reverse complement strand
AGGCGTGTTCATTCTGGTGGTGGCCTTCCCCCTCACCCGGCTGATCCGCAACCGCCCTCTGGACTACGGCCTTCTTCCCGACGGAGCGGCGCCCACACCTCGCTCGGTGGTGGCTGCACCGGGGCAAAGACCTGCCGAGCCAAAAGTTGAAGCCGAGGGGACCAGCGTCGATTTTACCCTCTCTCAAGCGCTCCGGACTCCCGCTTTCTGGCTGATCTCCTTTGGCCACGGATGCACCACTATTCCGCTTCCCGCCATATGGGTCCACCTGGGCCTGCTGTTGGCCGACGCGGGATTTCAGGTGCAGACCACGGCCTGGGTAGTAGCCACCTACACCGGCCTCGCAATGCTCTTTCAACTGGTGGGAGGCTACGTGGGCAGCAAGATACCGGTAAGGCTGGGCCTGCTCGTCTTCACCACGATCCAGGCGGGGGCGGTGCTGTTGCTCACCTCGCCGAACAGTCTCTCCATGATCTTCCTCTTCGCCGTGTTGTTCGGTATTGGGTGGGGAGGCCGCAATCCCATGACTGTAACGATCCGCGGCGAGTACTTCGGCCGGGCGTCCTTTGGATCAATTCTGGGCTTCTCCACATTGCCGATGAATATCATGATGTTGTTCTCCGCCCCTTTCGCCGGATACATCAGGGACACCGTTGGCACCTACGACATCGCGTTTCTGATCCTGGCCGTCGTCAACTTCATCGGCGGCATCCTCTTCTTCGTTGCGAAAAAGCCGTCCCTAAGGCCGGCTTCACGCCAGGCCAAAACCATGGAACGAGGGGCCTGAGCCTCCTCATTCGGGCGATTCCTCCGGCGGCACTCTCGGTAAAGACACCCATGTTTTCCTTTCGCCCCGCCGGGTTATAATGGAATGGTAAACTACGGGACACGACTCCGACCCTGAACCGGCGAGACCTGTCATTGACCTGCCCCCAGTATTTGTACCACTCCCTATGTTAGTCCGACAAGGGCTGGAACTGTGTCAGCAGCCAGGACTGCCTGTGGCGCCGGCGGTCTGTAGCTTTCGGGTCTGTATCACCGCTGTCTCCTTCTTCGGATGCAAGTTGTCCTGCCTTAGCTTGCCCTCGTGGCTCCCACCCACCGCAGAGTAGCCTATGGTCCCCAGGGAATCCGCCCCTCGCCGGCCTTGGTGTTACCGCCGGGCCGGCAAACCTGTTTGACCGGCCGTTGACAGAGGACAGTGCCCCGATTACACTCCCAACTATCTCGCGGGGCAAAAGCTTCCTGCGGTGACACCCGCGTGATGCCCGGGGATGGTTTGTTTGTAGACCACCGAGTTCGGGCAAGGCTTCAGCCCCTTTCACTCACACCATCAGGGGAGTAGAGGACGAAGTCTCTTCCGGTTGAAACGGGAAGGCTGCGGGATACCTTATCTGAAGAGGACGACATGACGACGCTGTCACCCGATCTGACGGGCACCATGGAACTCATGTTCGAGACCGGATGGACCGATGGTCTGCCGGTGGTCCCGCCTACCGCCGAGAGGGTGAAGGAGTTCATCAACCATGTGGGGCGTTCCCCGGACGAGCTGATTGCCGAAGTGCCGCCCCTGGGCGGCCGGGCCACCATCGAGAGGATCGCCGTGAACTCCGTCATGGCGGGGTGCCTGCCGGAGCACATGCCCGTCATCGTGACCGCCTTGCAAGCCCTGATGGACGAGCGGTTCAACCTGCGGGGCGTTCAGACCTCCACCGGAATCCACACCCCGCTGGTCATCGTCAACGGCCCCATCGCCAGGTCCTTGAATATTAACGGCGGCTACAACTGCTTCGGCCAGGGGTGGCGGGCCAACGCCACCATCGGGCGCGCCGTCAAGCTCATTTTGGTGAACCTGGGTGGAGCGCTTCCGGGCCAGACCAACAAGTCGACCTTCGGCCACCCGGGCAGCTACACCTTCTGCATCGCCGAGGACGAGGCCGCCAACCCCTGGGAGCCGTATCACGTCGAAGCAGGGTTCGCGCCGGAAGACAGCACCGTCACGGTTTTCCCGGCCGAGGCGCCCCACAACATCATGTACCACGCCGGCGACGCCCGGAATTTTCTGATGGTGTTGGCCGACTCCATGTGCACCCTGGGCAATGTCCAGATGTACGTGATGGGAGACACCCTGGTTGTCCTGGGGCCGGAACACGCCCGCGTCCTCGCTGAGGCCGGCTTGAGAAAGCGAGACATAAAGCTGTACCTGTACGAGCACGCCAGGAAACCGGTGTCCCTGTTGCGGCGGGGCGGCCCGCCCCAGGGCGACATCCGGCGGGAGTTGTTTTGGCCCAGGCACATAGACCCGTTCGACGATGCACAGATGGTGCCGGTGGTGCGGCGGCCCGACAACATCCACATCTTCGTCGCCGGTGGGGCCGGGGGGCCCCATTCCGCCTACCTGCCCGGTTGGGGCTCGACCAAGGTCACCAGGCGCATCGAGGTTCAGTAGGGAGGACGTTATGGCCGGCATGCCTTCACCCCATCTCCAGGAAAAGCTGAGTCAGTTGGGCCTGCTTGCTCCGGTGGACCCCGACGCCAACTCCCAGTGGCGGGCGGCGGACCGGCTGCTCGATCTGCACGGCAAGGTTGGCGGGTTTTTGGGCAACCGGAAGGCCAACGCCGAGTTCTTGCTCCGAGACATCAAGGAGTTGCTGGACAAGCAGTTCGAACTCCGGGACGCCCTGGTGGTGAACAAGTTCGTCTACTCCCGGCCCGCAGCCGAGGACATCGTCGATACCCTGGCAGCCCGGTGCGACTTCGTGGTGACCGCCATCGCGGATTGAGGGTCCTGCACCGCGTGCTGTATGCACGACGCGATGGCCCTGGAGAACCGGGGCATACCCACCCTGGTTGTCTGCACCGCGCCATTCCTGGACTCGGCGCGGATCCACGCCCGGACCTTTGGCCGCACCGGATTCCAGCCGATCACCATCCCCCACCCCCTGGGGGCCCTGGACCGGGATGGCGTGACGGGGCGGGCCGCCATCGTCCGGGACCAGATTGTGAACGCCCTCACTTCGGATTATTAGGCCGGGCCGCTTCACGAAACCACCGCCCACGGAGTTCTTACTGGAGAGGCTTGGAGAACCTTTTTCTTGCAAGAAAGAGGTCCTCTAAGTCGCGGCTGGACCATCCCGTCACCTTGGCGGCAGTTTCCAGGGCGCATGGTTTGCAAACGTCCCCCTACCGCCGGGAGGTGGCGTCCATGGATGATCTGATCGCCCGGGCCCTCAACCTGGCCGAGGTAAAAGGCGCCGGGTATGCGGACGTCCGGGTGGTGCAGACCGACCAGGAGCAATACGTGGTCCGCAACGGGGCGGTGGATACCCTGAGCGTGGACCAGTCCATCGGCTTCGGGGTCCGGGTGTTGGCCGGCGGCGCCTGGGGCTTCGCCTCCAGCCACAACTTTACTCCCTCGGAGGTCGACCGGGTCACCGCGCTGGCCGTCCGGATAGCCAGGGCCTCTGCTTTGTTACCCTCCCAACCCCCCCTTCGTAAGGAGGGGCAAGAGCGGGGTATTGGCCATGGGGGAAGAGGGGGGGGTTGCTTGGGACGCCCCGTAACCAGCTGG
>CAYOAF010000050.1:0-13254 GCA_964401855.1 uncultured Dehalococcoidia bacterium | reverse complement strand
TTTGACCCAGACCGGGCCCGGCGCGCCGCCGAAGCCTTCGTCGAGCTTTCGGAAACCAACCAGGTCCTGGTGTTCACTTGCCACCCGGAGATGGCCGACCTCTTCAAGGGTGTTGCTCCGGGCAGCCAGGTTATCGAGATGTAGTTCAACCGGCCGCTGGTCTGGTGTCTTGCAAATGGCTCGATACCCGGTCCGTCATCCCGGCGAAGGCCGGGATCCAGCCAACGCTTCTCTGGATTCCGGCTTGCGCCGGAAAGACGAAATCTGGTCGGGAATGTCGTACGATATCGCTGAAGTAGAGATACTTACGAGACTGTACGCTAGCGGTCGCTGCCGTCTTCGGTGAACCCGTCATCGCTGAAAACGCCCGTCTCCCGGCCCTGGAACACGTGGACCACGAACCCTTCCCGGTCGATGCCCACGGCGTCCACCATGTCCTCGTCCACGGTGTCGATGATCTCCCGGATGGCGTCTTGGGTCAGGCTCTCGTCGACCGCAACGGCGAGGTGGACCACGCCGTTGGCGAAGTGGATGTCCACCCGGCCCACGGGGCGGTCATCCTCGCGGATGGTATATGCCTCGGAGTAAGGGGTCCGAACCTCGCGCTCAAAGCTAAAGTCCCCCACAGCCCACCTCCCGGTCTAGTCTCTGACCTGGCCGTTGCCCATGATCACCCACTTGTAGGAGGTGAGTTCCCGAAGGCCCATGGGTCCTCTGGCGTGCAATTTTTGGGTGCTGATGCCCACCTCCGCGCCCAGGCCGAACTGGGCGCCGTCAGTGAACCTGGTGCTGGCGTTGACGAACACCGCCGCGGCGTCCACCTCGTCGAGGAAACGCAGCGCCGACGAATAGTCCTCGGTGACGATGGCCTCCGAATGGCCGGAGCCGTAGGTCTCGATATGTCGCAGAGCCTCATCCAGAGAGTCTACCACCTTGACGGCGGCGGTCAACGACAGGAACTCCCGCCCCCAGTCGTCCTCGACGGCAGGCAGCAGTTTACCCCCCTGTAGTCCCTCTTTACCAAGGGGGGACGGTAGGGGGGGTGGCCCCAGAATGCTCAGGGCCTGGTGGTCGCAGTGCAGCTCCACCCCGGCCGCTGCCAGCTCTTGGGCGATGCGGGGCAGACACCGGGGCGCGATGTCGGAATGGACCAGCACCGTATCCAGGGCGTTGCACACCGTGGGGCGCTGGACCTTGGCGTTGAGGATTATCTCCGCCGCCTTCCCCACGTCCGCACCCCGGTCCACGTAGGTATGGCATACGCCGATGCCCCCGGTGACGGCGGGCATGGTGGCGTGTTCCGCCACGAAACGGACCAGCTCGGCGCCGCCCCGGGGCACCAGCAAGTCGATGTGCTCCTTCATTTGCAGCATGGCGTCCACCAGGGCCCGGTCCGGGTTGTCGATGAATTGGATGGCCTCCGGCGGCACTCCAGCTCCGGCAATGGCCTCGCGCATCAGGCCGACCAGGGCCGTGTTGGAATGGAGGCTTTCCTTGCCACCCCGCAACAGGCAGGCGTTGCCCGATTTGAGGCACAGGGTGGCGATGTCGACGGTGACGTTGGGACGGCTCTCGTAGATGCTGCCCACCACGCCCAGGGGGACGCGGCGTTTGCCCACCAATAAGCCGTTGGGCAAGGTGGTCATGTCTATGGTCTCGCCTACGGGATCGGGCAAGGCGGTCACGTTCCGCATGTCGAGGGCCATGCCTTTGAGCCGCTCCGGAGTCAGGAGCAGCCGGTCCAGCATCGCCTCGTCCATGCCGGCACTCTGGGCAGCCTGGTGGTCCCGCTGGTTGGCCGCCAGAACGACGGATTGGCCGGTTTCCAGCGCCTCCGCGATGTTGAGCAGCGCCCGGTTCTTGACCTGGGCGGACAGGCGAGCAACCTGCCGGCTGGCCGCCCGGGCCGCCCGGCCCTTCGCTACAAGCGCGTCAATCGTCTCGGCCGTCATGGCTTCTCCGTTTCGAAACCCGGCAGGTTGGAGGCAACGGGCGCCAGAGCGGGGCGAGTCCCAGTATAGACCCGGGCATCACCTCGCGCCCGAACTGCCCCGGTTGAGCCGGATCCCCGCGCTCGATCTACCCAGGTCCATGCGAGGTGTCCGGGCATGCTGGTTTTCAGAGCAACACCAGGTTGTTGCGATGCACAACTTCCTCGCCGTAATGGTAGCCAAGTATGCCCTGGATGTGCTCGGAGCGGACCCCTCGGATTCGTCTTACATCCTCTGATTTGTAGTTGGTGATGCCGCAGGCGATGCGGCGGCCCCCTTTCTCCAGGATGTAGACAATGTCGCCGCGGCGGAAATCTCCGTTGACGTCCGTTATTCCGGTGGGCAGGAGGCTCCCGTTACGCTCTACAAGAGCCCGGACCGCCCCGTCGTCGATGACGATATCGCCCCGGTGGGAGATGTCGGTGAGCATCCACCTCTTGCGGGCCTCCAGCTTCTCGGCGCCGGGCCAAAAAAGGGTGCCGATGGCCTCGCCTTGTGCCGCCCGCAAGACGGCATTTTCAGCCAAGCCGTGGCACAGGACCATGGTTATGCCGGCAGTGGTCACCAAGCGGGCCGCGTCGATCTTGGTGGTCATCCCGCCCCGGGCCCAAGGGTTGAGATCCCTGCCGGCTAGGGATTCCACCGAGGCGTCGACCTCTTTCACCACGGGAATCAGGCGAGCCTTGGTGTCCACCCGTGGGTCGGCGGTACAGAGACCTTCGATATCGGTCAATATTACCAGCAGGTCGGCGTCCATCAGGTTGGCCACCAGGGCTGAAAGGCGGTCGTTATCGCCAAAGACCTCCCCTATCTCGTCCACCGCCACCGCGTCGTTCTCGTTGAGAATAGGCACCACCCCCAGGTCCAGCAGGCCCCGGAGGGTACTGCGAACGTTCAGGTAGGACTGGCGGTCTGACATGTCCTTGATGGTGAGCAGCGTCTGTGCCACCTGGACCCCATGGGAGGCGAACATTCCCTGGTAGGTGTGCATCAGCCGGCTCTGGCCCACGGCGGCCAGGACCTGCCGGGTTGGGATGTCCCGGTCCCCGATGTCCCGTTCGGGTTCCAGCAGCTCCCGGCCGGCGGCGATGGCCCCGGAGGTCACCAGCAACACCTCGGCGTTCAGCCCCCTCAACTGGCAGAGTTGGCGAGCCAGGCCGTCCATTACCGTCAGGTCCAAGCCTCGATGCTCTGGTGGCCGGGTCAGCACGCCGGTGCCGGCCTTGACCACAATCCTGTGGTGGCGCAAGCCGTCCGAAGATGGAGAGCCCATAGCAGAAGAGTTGGTAGGCTGGCCGGTGCTGGACATTGGGGGCGAATCCTCTCGTAGTCAAGACGAGGCAGGAAGGTCAGTGTTCCTCGCCAGGCGTCCATTATAACATGGAGGATGGCTACCAGAGGCACCTTGTGCGGGCGGGCCGCTTTGAATAGAATGATGGTATCGGGGCTGGACATTCGGGTCAGCCCCCTATGGATGTTGTGCGGGGCTTTGCGAGCCTCGCTTGAGGGCCCGGCCGGCCGGGAGTTGAGTTCATGTCTTTGAATGGTGTCCTTTCGGCGATCACCGGCCATCCGGAGTACCTGCGCCAAACGGCGATGGCTTCTACTCCGGAGACGCCGCCCCGGGTCGCGGTGCGCCAGGGAGCCCGCCCGGGGTATATCGGCGCCCTCTGGCGTCAGAAGGGGAGGCCGCTGCTGGTCATCACCCCTCGCCCGGAAGATGCCCGGCGGCTCCATGACCAGCTCCTCACCTACCTGGGAGAGGGCGGGCCGGTTTACCTGCTCCCGGAGCCGGAGGTACTTCCTTTCGAGCGGCTGTCTGTGGATGCCAACACCAGCAACCAGCGGCTGGCCGCCCTGGCGGCCCTGGCTTCGTCATCCGTCCAGGGCGACGGGGAGGAACCGCCACACCCGTTGATCGTTGCATCCGTGGGCGCCGTGCTGGTCAAGACCCTACCCCTTGAAGTCATGATGGGCCTCGAGTCCGGGGGTGAGAAGGGCGGCCTCTGGCGGCTCAGCGTGGGCGAAAAGGTGCGGCTCAACCAGCTCCTGGCCCACTGGGTCGACTTGGGCTACCGCAACGAACCGGTGGTGGAAGCGCCCGGCTGCTTCAGCCATCGGGGCGGCATCATCGACGTCTTCCCGCCCGATGCCGAGCTGCCATTTCGCATCGAACTCTGGGACGATGAAATCGACACCATCCGGCAGTTCGACCCCTACAGCCAGCGCTCGATTCGCGGTGTGGAAGAGGTGCGCCTCATCCCGGCCCGGGAGCAACTCCCGAACCTGACCGGCCGGACGCGGGCGCAGGAGCTGATCGCGGAGATCGGCTTCACTCGCTGCAATCAGGAAGTCCGGGAGAGGATGGAGGAGGAACTGGCAAACCTGTTCTCCGCGCCGAACCTCGAGAGCATCTCCTTCTACAACGGTGTGCTGAACTGGACCAACCTGCTGGAGTACCTGCCGCGGCACGGGCATATAGTCTTGGAGCGGGCCAGCCAGATCGAGGCTGAAGCACAGGACCTGCAGGAGCGGTTCGACCGGATACGGTCCGGCAGAGAGGACCGCGGCGAGCTTCCCGCCCACTTCCCCACCCCATACCTGGCCTGGCCGGAGTTCGCCGCGGAACTGGAGCAGCGCTCCAGGTTGCTGCTCCAGACCTGGGTCAACGATGAGGAGGACCGCATCTTCCAACCGGCGGTCCCCTATCACGGGCGGCTGGAGCAATTGGCCAGCGATGTCCGGCGCTATCAGCAGGAAGGCAGGGCCGTGGTGGCGGTGACCCAGCATGCCCGCCGCCTGGCCGAAATCCTGGAGCAAGCCGGCTCCGGGGTTGCCCTATCCCCGGCGGTGGAAGACCCGCCCCAACCCGGCCACGTCTATCTGGTGCATGGCTCGCTGCGGGAAGGCTGGACCATCGAGGCTCCCCTATCCGGCGTGTCCAAGGAGAGCGGCGACGGCGCTCGTTTGGAAACCCGGCAGGCGGAAAGGCGAGAGGGTGAGCTGTACTCCCTCACCCTGCTGACCGACGCGGAGTTGTTCGGCACGGTGAAAGAGCGGCGCTACCGGCGGGTCAGCCGGGCGGAGCACGGCCCGGCGGTGATCCTCTCCGACCTGGTGCCCGGCAGCTATGTGGTCCATATCGACCACGGCGTGGCCCGTTTCGCCGGGACTACCAGGATAGGAGATGACGGCGAGGAAAAGGAATACCAGGTCTTGGAATACGCCGAGCAGGACAAGCTCTACGTTCCTACCGACAACCTGGACCGGGTTAGCGCCTACGTTGGGGCCATGGACCGCCCGCCCAACCTGACCCGCCTCAGCGCCGCCGAATGGGCCAGGATCAAGGAAAGGGTCAGAGGGGCTACTCGGGAGCTGGCCATGGAGTTGCTGAAGCTCCACGCCGCCCGCCAGTCAGCCGAGGGCCACGAGTTCGGCGCGGATACAGTCTGGCAGCAGGAGCTGGAAGACTCGTTTCCTTTCGAAGAAACCCCCGACCAGGCCCACGCCATCAACGAAGTGAAAGCCGATATGGAGCGGCTAAAGCCCATGGACCGGCTGATCTGCGGCGACGTTGGCTACGGCAAGACCGAGGTCGCTTTGCGGGCCGCTTTCAAGACCGTGAACGACGGGATGCAAGTCGGCCTTCTGGTCCCTACCACCGTGCTGGCCCAGCAGCATTACGTCACCTTCAGCGAGCGCCTGAGCCCCTTTCCAGTGCGGGTTGAGGTGCTTAGCCGCTTCCGGACACGCAAGGAGCAGCAGGAGGTTATCCAGGGGCTGAAAGACGGCAAGGTCGACATCGTGATCGGTACCCACCGCCTGCTGCAGAAGGACATCCAGTTCAAGAATCTGGGTCTGGCGGTGGTCGACGAAGAGCACCGGTTCGGGGTCAACCACAAGGAGCGGTTGAAAAAGCTCCGGCGGGAGGTGGACGTTCTGACCCTGAGCGCCACCCCAATCCCCCGCACCCTGAACCAGGCCCTCTCCGGCCTCCGGGACCTGAGCACCATGGACACCCCACCTGAGGCTCGCCTGCCGGTGAAGACCTTTGTCTCCGAGTACAGCGAGGAGGTAATAAAGGAGGCGATTTTCCGGGAGTTGGAACGCAACGGCCAAGTCTTCTTCCTGCACAACCGGGTCAGGACCATCCAGCAGACGGCGGCCCGGATCGCAGAGCTGGTGCCTCAGGCGCGTATCCTGGTTGGTCACGGCCAGATGGCCGAGGGGGACCTGGAAGACGTGATGGTGGCGTTTTCCAAAGGCGAGGCCGACGTGCTGATGTGCACCACCATCATCGAATCCGGTTTGGACATGCCCAACGTGAACACGCTGATCGTGGACCGGGCCGACCGGTTCGGCCTATCCCAACTGTACCAGCTCCGGGGAAGAGTGGGCCGGGGCGACCACCGGGCCTACACCTACCTGCTCATCCCCCAGGGCCGGCGCATTACCGGGGCGGCGGAGCGGAGGGTCCAGGCCATTCTGGAAGCGTCCGATCTGGGCTCCGGTTTTCGCATCGCAATGCGCGACCTGGAGATACGTGGCGCGGGCAACCTGCTGGGGGCGGCGCAAAGCGGCCACATCCAGGAAGTGGGACTCGACCTCTACAGCCAGTTGCTTCAGGAGGCGGTCCGGGCGCTGGCCGAGGAACAGGGCTGGGAAACGCCGGCACCCAAACAAGAAAACGCGGACCTGCCCCGACTGGAGCTGCCCGTTCAAGCCCGTATCCCGGAAAGCTACATCGCGCATATGCCCACTCGCCTGGCCGCCTACCAGCAGATTGCTCGCATCCCGGAGCGTCAGGGCGTGCCGAAGCTTCGGGACGAGCTGCAGGACCGGTTCGGCCCCCTGCCCCCAGAGGTGGAAAGCCTGCTGCTTTTGGCCGACCTGCGCGCCCTAGGCGCCAGCGTCGGCGTTGAGTCAATGCAACACAACGGAGATTCGGTTGTTATGACGCTGCGTTCTTCGGTGGGTGGCGCCAGGACCCCTATGCAGCGGGCCCTCGGCCCGTCGGTCAACGTCGGCCACAAGCAGATCAACATGCCCGTGCGGCGGCTGGGGGACCAGTGGTTTTCCCGGCTGTCCAAGGTGCTGGAGCGATTTCAGGTGTTCCAGGCGAGGCTTCAAGTCCTGGCGCAGCAGGAGACCATCGCCGCCGTGGATGACCCGTCCGGTGATGGCCGGGGGCGCGAACCCTCCCGCCCCTGGCAGCCTCCGGGAGCCGACTGCTGACAACCCTCGGGAGACGATTATGGCAAGGCAAACCAAAAGTAAGACACGTTCCTCCGGCAAAGGCGAGGGATTCGCCCCTGACCTGGCGGAGGCTAAACAGCTGTGGGAGCAGACGACGCTCAAAGCGGAGCTGGAAAGGAAGCCGGAGAAGAAAGCGGAGTTTCGCACCTTGGGCGGGGAATACCCGGTAAAGGGGCTGTACACACCGGCCGGCGGCGATCCCGCCGAGTACCTGCGGGACACCGGGTTTCCGGGGCAACACCCCTTCACGCGGGGCCGGTACGCGGTGGGCTACCGCAACTTCGAGTGGCCCCACGACTTCTACACGGGCTATGGTGGCGGCGAGGACGCCAACCAGCGGTACCGTCAACTGGTCGGCCACGGGGCCACCTCGCTGACCATGGCCATGGACCTGCCGACCCAGCTCGGATACGACCCGGACCACCCCATGGCGGCAGGGGAGGCGGGAAGGGTGGGGGTGGCTGTCGGCTCCCTTCGGGATGCCGAGGACCTGTTGGAGGGCATTCCGCTGGACCGGGTAGGCATCAGCACCGTGGGGAACTGCATCGGACCCTACATCGTGGCCCTGTTCCGGGCCGTCGGCCATGTGAAGGGCTATGACCCGCGGCGGATGCGGGTGCGTCTTCAGAACGACCCGCTGAAGGAGTACACGGGTCGGGGCACCCACATCTTCCCGATCCGCATGGCCGTGGATCTGGCCATGGATGTGGTGGAGTACGTCATCGGGGATCTGCCCGGGTGGATCCCCCAGTACGTGTGCAGCACCCAGGTCCGATGGGGGGGTGTGGGTCCGGCAGAGGAGACGGCCTTCGGCATCGCCAACTTCCTCACCTATGTGGAGGCGGGTCTGGCCCGCGGGCTGAAGCTGGAACAGTTGGCACCCACTATGGACCTTCACATGTCCACCGAGGGGGACATCTTCGAAGAGGTGGCCAAGTTCCGCGCCACCAGACGGCTCTTTGCCAAGCTCATCAAAGAGCGGTACAACGTCGAAGACCCCAGAATCGCCGGACTGCGCCTTTCCACCTACACCTCCGGACACCGCTTGACGGCCCAGCAGCCCCTCAACAACGTGGTCCGCAGCACCCTGCACGTGCTGGCGGCCATGCTGGGCGGAGTCGAGCATATCTGGGCCCCCGCCTATGACGAGGCGCTGGCCCTGCCGACCTACGAGTCCACCCGTGTCGCCCAACTTACCAAGCAGATCATCCAGCACGAAAGCGGTATCGCCAACACGGTGGACCCCCTGGCCGGCTCCTACTTCCTGGAGGACCTGACCGCCAAACTGGAGGAAGATGCCCGCCTCATCCTCGACCAGGTGGACG
Organism: uncultured Dehalococcoidia bacterium; assembly: GCA_964401855.1. Classification (GTDB taxonomy): domain Bacteria; phylum Chloroflexota; class Dehalococcoidia; order Lucifugimonadales; family UBA3495; genus CAJWBT01. Next base: position 4,682 of record CAYOAF010000050.1, on the reverse strand, counting down.
GCCTGGGTGGGGTCATCCCCGCCATAGAAGCCGGCTTCTACGATAGGAAAATGGTGGAGGGGACGGTGCGGTATCAGCGGCAGGTGGATTATGGGGAACGGGTCGTGATTGGAGTGAACAAGTTCAAAGAGGAGGAGCAGTCCGTGCCCATCTTCCAAGTCCATCCGGAGACGGAGCAGCGACAGGTCCGGCGCATCGGGAGACTCCGCCGGGAGCGGGACGACGCCCGGGCGAAGGAATCGCTGGCCCGGTTACAGGACGCCTGCTGGCGGAAGATGGAGGACCACCGGCACAACAGCGTTCCCGCCATGCTGGACGCGGTGCAGTCGTCCTGCACCGTGGGAGAGATATTCGACGTTATGCGGGCCGCCTTTGGCGAGCACATCCCTTCGGGCACTTTCTAGAACGAGGGCTCGGGGACCATGACCGCCACATCGCAACCTATCCGAGTCCTGGTAGCCAAACCCGGCCTCGACGGCCATGAAATGGGCGCCAAGCTGGTGTCTCGCATCCTGCGGGACGCGGGTATGGAAGTGGTGTACTCCGGGCCTCGCCAGACCCCGGAGATGGTGGTTGCGGCGGCCCTCCAGGAGGATGTCGACGTCATCGGCCTGAGCTTTCTTTCCGGCTCTCACAAAGAGCATTGCCGGCGGATCCTCCGGCTGCTCAAGGAAAAGGGGCTTGGCGACATCACGGTTATAGTCGGGGGCATCATCCCGCAGCTGGATATCCCGGCGTTGCAGGCCATGGGTGTAACCGCCGTGTTCGGTCCGGGCGCTGACCACCGGGACATCATCCGAACGGTGCAGGACACCGTGAGGGCCCGCGCCGGATAACTTGCGGCGGGGTTGGCCAACGGAGCAGGTCTAACTGGCATAGCACCCCAGCGGCACGTCCATCCCGCGTCGAATGTCGACCACCATCGCCCCCGGAGGGCCGCCCGGCCCCGGCGAAACGGTTGACGGCGTTCGTGAGAGATACTACCATGGCTCTCGTTGGAGAGTGGGCATTGGATATGGCCAACCGCGTTGGAGCGCTCATTGAGCGGTCCGCACGTTTTCCGAGGAATACCCCTCCTTCGGTCCCCATTTCGTAAAGGGGGATACAGGGGGATTTCGCCCATCAATTAAACCTTCGATCAGCGGGCATTGGGTCCCATGAGCGGCCCTGTCTAAAGGCCCGTCGCCCTGCAACCATCGGGTAGTTGCATCCCATTCCTCGAACAGGAGAGCCGCCGTGGACTTCAAGTTCAACCCGGAAGACGACACCTTCCGCCGGGACCTCCGGGGTTTTATCGAAGCGGAGCTTCCTCCCGATTGGGAGGGCCCCGGCCGGTGGCCCGATGATCACGACTGGGACCTTACCCGGAAGATACGCAAGAAGCTGGCGGCCAAGGGCTGGTTGACCATGCACTGGCCGGAAGGGTACGGCGGCCAGGACGCCTCGCCGGTGCGCAATGCCATCTTCAACGAGGAGATGACCTACCTGCGGGCCCCGGGGCGGGACATATTCGGGGTCCGGATGCTGGCCCCCACCCTGATGCTCAACGGTACCGAAGAGCAGAGGCAGGCCCACCTTCCCGGGGTTGCCAAGGGTGAGATCAACTGGTGCCAGGGGTTCAGCGAGCCGGAATCTGGGTCGGACCTGGCCTCCCTCAGCACCCGGGCCGTCCGGGATGGCGACGACTTTGTCATCAACGGCGGCAAGATCTGGACCACCCTGGCTCACCGGGCGGATTGGATAATGCTGCTGACCCGCACCGACCCCGATGCCCCCAAACACCGGGGCATCAGCTTTATCCTGGTGGACATGAAGACCCCGGGCGTCGAAGTGCGGCTAATCACCAACATGGCCGGCGGCCGGGAATTCAACCAGGTGATCTTCGACAACGTCCGGGTGCCTCGCCGGAACGTGGTGGGTGAGGAGGGCCGGGGCTGGTATGTGGCCGTGACCCTGCTGGACTTCGAACGGTCTGCCATCGACTACTCGGCTTGGGCCCACCGGTTGCTGGACGACGTGCGGGGGTACGCCGCCGAGGCCACGCGCAACGGCCGGCTCCTGATGGAGACCCCCTGGGTGCGCAACCTGCTGGCCGATGGGTTCATCGAAAGCGAAGTGGCCCGCCTGTTGGCCTATAACGTCGCCTACATGCAGGGTGAGGGACTGGTGCCCAACAAGGAGGCGTCTATGAGCAAGCTGTTCGGGAGCGAGACGCTCCACCGGGCGACGGTCGCGGGGATGGAGATCCTGGGTCTGTACGGACCGCTGGACCGGGGCGAAAAGTGGGCGCCCCTCCGGGGCCGGGTCCAGGAAAACTGGCTGCTCAGCTTCTCCCACACGATCGGTGGAGGGACCTCCGAAGTCCAGAGGAACATCATCGCCAGCCGGGGGCTGGGCCTTCCCCGAGGCTGAGGTCCGAGCAGGGCATTGGCTGCGGAGCGAGGTGTGACCGCTGAGACGTTTATTCGGCCTGTAGAGGTCCACGGCTCCGGGCAAGCGCCTAGTCTAGGCCAGCGCCACGAAGCCCTGCAACCTTTGTAGCGCCTCCAAAGCGCCCTGGACCAGCTCATCCATTATGGTGGCCGCGGGCTTGGATTCCTTGAGCAGCCCACTGATCTGCCCCGCCGGGTTGTTGATCAAATCGTTGCGTCCCGCTTTGTGTGCCGCGTCCACGAGGTCTTCCATCAGGGCCCCCTGCAAGGGCATGGGCAACGGGTCCAGGTCCGAGTTCTCCCACGCCTCCATGACCACGTTTTTGAATTGTCGGACGGGCTTTCCGGTGGAGGACCGGCTGGTCGGGAAGTCTTCGGAGGCTCCCCGGAGGATGTCCTCCTTATGGAGGTCCGGGATCTCGCACTCCTTGGATACCAGGAAGGCGGTGCCAACCCAAGCTCCCGCGGCGCCCAAGGCCAGGGCCGCGGCGACCCCTCGCCCGTCTCCGATGCCTCCCGCCGCGATAACCGGCATGGGCGCGACGACGTCCACGACCTGGGGGATCAACGGGAAGTTCGCGACTCTGCCGGTATGGCCACCGGCCTCGTATCCCTGGGCCACGACGATGTCCACTCCAGCCTCCATCTGCCGCCGGGCATGGCGCACCGAGCCCGCCATGCCGAAGACGGTGATGCCTTGCTCGCGGGCCATCGGGACCACCCAAGATGGGTCGCCCAGGGCCGCCGCGAACACCGGGACCTTCTCCTCCAGCACTACCTCCACCGCCTCCTGGACGTTCTTGCGGGTAACAAGCCTCTTCCTCTCCGTGAAAACGTCCGGGAGGTCGAACTCCCGCATCAAGCTCTGCACGAACGCGACGTGTTTGGGGTATTCACGCCGGAGCTGTTCACGGACGGCCGGGCGAGTGTCCGCCGTTTCAGCCAGACTGACGGGCAAGAGCAAGTCCACCCCGAAGGGCTTATCTGTCAGGGACCTGACTTCCTGAATACAAGAGCGGAGGTCCTCGAGGTCCAATCCTGAACCCCCAATTACCCCCAGACCTCCGGCGTTGGAGACCGCTGCCACGAGTTTGGGCGGCGTGGATTTGCCCCTCCCGCCCATGCCTGCCAGGCAGATGGGGTATTCGATTCCCAGATGGTTGCAGAGCGGGGTGCGTAAGGCCTGCCTTTCCATATTCATGCCTCCTTGCCCAGCATCACCTTGTTACTCGGAAATGTGTGTCCCAGACGCCAGTCCGCCGGTTGGGCCGTGCAAGACGCTCCGCCCCTCGAGCGCCGAAGCTGGAACCCAAGTGCTTGACGAGCCTTCGAGGTTCTCTACCGGAATTCCCCACGTCTAGGCGCCTGATCGCAACCAAGGTACCGTTCTTGACGAGAGGTATGGTAGTATCATTCACGAAAGCCGTCAATTGCTCCAGGGTAGAGGCCCCTTGCTTTCGGGGTTCGCCTTCAGGTCTGTCCGGACAGGGCCGGGAGATGGCGGCAACCCGCAAACGACCCATGGGAGCCATGGTAATTGCCCTCGAAACGCTAGGAGACGTGGCTCAGACGAGCGGAAGGAGACATTCATGGGTGATCTAGATGGAAAAGTGGTGGTCGTTACCGGCGCGAGCCGGGGCATCGGCAAAGGCATTGCCAAGACGTGTGGGGCGGCGGGGGCCACGGTGGTGGTGGTGGCCCGAACAGAACAGGAAGGTGGCAGGTTGCCCGGCACGATCCATCAGACGGTCCAGGATATCAAGGAGGCCGGCGGCGAGGCGATGGCGGTCCGCTGCGACGTGACCGACGAGGAGCAAGTTCAGGCGCTGGCCAAGGCGGTGGTGGATGCCTACGGCCGGATCGACGCGCTGGTGAATAACGCGGGCGTCCAGGTGAACACGGAGCTATTGGACCTGCAAACCCGCCATTGGGACCTGACGATGCGGGTCAACCTGCGCGGCCCGTTCCTGTGTTGCAAGCACCTGGCGCCGGTGATGGTCCAACAGCAATCCGGCAGCATCATCAATATTACCTCCAGCGCCGGAGAACGGGTAAGGCCCAAGGGCGCCAGCTACTCCGTGACCAAGGCGGGGTTGAACATGATCACCCGTGGATTGGCCCAGGAACTGGAGGAGTACAACATCGCCGTCAACGCCCTAAGCCCGGGCCCGATAATGACCGAAGGGGCGGTGTTGGTGCGCCCCGCTGACTTCGACTGGACGGGATGGGAACCGCCGGAGGTGGTGGGAC
>CAYOAF010000049.1:0-5485 GCA_964401855.1 uncultured Dehalococcoidia bacterium | reverse complement strand
ACACGCTCGGAGGGTGGTGCCAGAGGGGCCACCCGGCACCAGATCGACAGATCACATGCAAGGCAACACGCCTGTCCCATTATGAGTCAGACCCAGCCTGGGATGACCCTGGCTTATTATCGCAGTCCCATTATCCCTGACGGTCTACACCTCTCAGTAAGTTTGCCAGAGATACCGTCAGGTCACTGCGCCCCAGCCCAAATTCCTCTTGGCTAAGCGGCATCGACCTGCTTCCTCTATTGGATTCCCTTGGCCTCAACCGTCAGTCTTGCGATCTCCAGGAACTGGTCCGCCTTCAGGCTGGCTCCGCCCACCAGCGCGCCGTGGACGCAGGTCTGAGCGGCGAATTCAGCGATGTTGCCGGGGTTAGCGCTGCCGCCGTACAGCAGGGGCACCTCCCCAGCGGCGCTGCCGTACTGCGAGCGAAGGGTTTCCAGCACGGTGCCGCCCATGATCTCAGCGGCGGTCTCCGGAGTGGCGGCCCGGCCCGTGCCGATGGCCCAGACCGGCTCGTAGGCTACCACCAGCCCGGTTATGTCAACTACCTCCGCCAGCCCGGCCTGAAGCTGCCGGCCCACGACCTCCCCGGCCTGGCCGCCCTCCCGCTGTTCCAGGGTCTCCCCCACGCACAGAATGGGCCGCAGGCGGTGCTGAAAAGCGGCCTTGACCTTGCGGTTGATGGAATCATCAGACTCGCCAAACAACTGGCGGCGCTCCGAATGGCCCAGGATCACGTAGTCGCAGACGCCCTTGAGCATGGAGGCGGCGATCTCCCCGGTGAAGGCCCCGGGCTCCTCGAAGTGCATGTTCTGCGCCCCTACTTTGATGGCCGTCCCCCGCACCGCGTCCCGGACGGGGATCAGCGAGACGTAGGGGGGGCAGAGCACGACTTCGACCCCGGAGAGGGAGCCAATACCGTCCCGCATGCCGAAGGCCAACTGCACGGCTTCCGCGATGCTTGTGTTCATCTTCCAGTTACCGGCGACCACTAGATCAACCATGAATCTACCCTCAAAGAAACAATTAGAGGTGCGGGACGGTCGGGGTCAATCACGGCCCAAACTTGGCCAGTTTCCCGGCGTGGGAGAGGGCTAGCAGCATGATCTGAGTGGCCGGTATGCGCCCAACGGAACCCTGCGCGCACGCTCTCTCATTGAAAGCGGACCCGCCCTCGCCCCTGGTCAGCCGCGAGTGAACCATGAAGGGTACCGGGTGCCAGCTATGGCTGGCCATGATGGCGGGGGTGGAGTGATCCCCAGCCACCACCAGCGCGTCGGCTCCCAACTCCCGAATCTGGGGTATGAAAGGGTCCAGCTCCTCCAGACGCTTGATCTTGGCGTCGAAGTCACCGTCCTCTCCGGCACCGTCGGCGGGCTTGTAGTGGAGGAAGAAGAAGTCGTAGGCGTGAAAATTCTGCCGCAGCGTTTCCACTTCATCGGCGAAGGTCCGGCCCGTCGGGATCACCTCCATGCCGGCCACGGTCGCCAGGCCCCGGTACATCGGGTAGGCCGCGATCCCCGCCGGGTTGAGGCCGTAGACCCGGCCCATGGGCGGCAAGTCGGGCAGTTGGGCGAACCCCCGGAGCAACACCATGTTCCCGTGCTCTTCCTCGGCGAGCATCTGCCGGGCCTGGTCAACAAAACCGTTTACCAGGCCGGCGGTCTTTTCGGCCTTGGCCTCTAGGGCCTCGACCGGCAACGGCGGGACCCCCACCCGCTGGGGGTCGGTCCCCGACACTGACTCCGAGAGTCCTTCTCCCCTCAGGCGAAGCACGAACCGGTAGTCCTGGACCGGGAAAACGTCCACCTGTAGGCCCTCAAGCTCGATGCGGTCCAGACGGTGGCACAACGGCGCGCTCAGCTCGGTCGGAATCCTTCCGGCCCGCCGGTCCAACAGCGCCCCATCTCCGTCGACGGTGCAGAAATTGCCCCGGGCGGCCACGTCACCCGGCTGCAAATCCACGTCGATGCCCAGGGCCTCCAGGGCGCCCCGTCCGATCAGGTACTTGAGTGGGTCGTAGCCGAAGAGGGCCAGGTGGCCGGGTCCGCTCCCCGGGGTGACGCCGGGCATCACCGGGGTGCTCAGCCCGCAGGCGCTTTCCCGGGCCAGAGCGTCCAGGTTAGGGATCCGGGCCGTCTCCAGCTCCGATAGCCCGGTATCAGGACGAGGCAGCCCGCCCAAGCCATCCACCACCAACATGACTATCTTGGAGGGAGTCGTGGTGTAGCAATCGCGCAGCACTTCGAGGTCGATCATGTTTCAGCCCTTACTGACGATGTAATTGAACCGCCGCCAGGTACGATTCCGGTGGCCGGGACTTTCTCAGGCATCGGGCAAGGCGGCGATGCCCGGCAGCTCCTTCCCTTCCAGGAACTCCAGCGACGCCCCGCCGCCGGTGGAGACGTGGGTCATGCGTTCCATGAGGCCCAGCTCTTCCACGACCTCGGCGGTGGAGCCGCCGCCGACCACACTGGTAACATCGCTCAGATCGGCAATGGCCCCGGCCACGGCCCGGGTGCCCTGGCTGAACCTGGGCATCTCGAAGACACCCATGGGGCCGTTCCAGACGATGGTTTTGCACTGCCCGAGGTCCTCCGCGAAAAGCCGGGCCGTCGTTTCGCCGATATCCATGATGAACCAGCCCTCGGGGACCTGGTTTACGGGGACGGTCCTCACGTCCGGCGCGTCAGCGGCGAACTGGCTGGCTGCCACCACGTCCATGGGCAAGTGGACCTGAACTCCAATCCTCGCGGCCCGAGTCACAATTTCCTTAGCAAACTCCAACCGCTCCTCTTCGATACCGGATGCGCCGGTACCGTAGCCCACCGCGCGCAAGAAAGTAACCGACATCCCTCCGCCGATGAACAGATGGTCAAGCCTGTCGAGCAGGTTCTCCAGGACCAGTATCTTATCGCTCACCTTGGCCCCTCCCAGCAAGGCGGCCAGCGGCTTCCCGTCTTCCCGGACCTCCAGGGCCTGGCTCAAAGCCTCGATCTCCCGCTGGACCAGCAGACCCATGGCCGACGGCAAGCACTGGGACAAACCCACGGTGGAAGCGTGGGCCCGGTGGGCCACGGCGAAGGCGTCCATCACGAAGCAGTCGGCCACCGTGGCCAGGGCTTCCCGAAACTCGGCCGCGTTCTTTTCTTCTCCGGCATGGAATCTCAGGTTCTCCAGCAAGGTGACTTCCCCCGGCACCATCGCCCCGATGGCAGACACAACATCCCACCCGATGCAATCTTTCAGGCTGCGGACCGGACGGCCCAGGAGGACCGCCAGGCGGTCGCCGACCGGCGCCAAGCGGAGGGATTCAACCACCTCTCCCTTGGGACGGCCGAGATGGGAGCACAGGATCACCCTGCAGTCCCGTTCCAAAAGGTAGCGGATGGTCGGCAAGGTGGCCCGGAGCCGCTGGTCGTAGGAAGCAATGGCCTCGACACCCTGCCCTTCGATAGGTACGTTGAAATCAACCCTGACCAACACCCGTTGGCCGTCGACATCCAGGTCACCAAGGCTGCGTTTTACCATGACTCTCCCAACTCCTCCGCCTTCGCCGGAACCGGGGTAAACCCGGTGCCCTCCGGCCCCTTTCGCGAGTTGCTTCCGGGCGATGGCCGGGTGGGCCGTCACCGAGTCTCAGCTACTCCCTTGCAACACCCATTGGCCCAGATGGCGCAGGCCTTCCATCTCTGGTTCAGGTCCTTGTTCTGTCACACCGGCGCTGTCGACGGCTTCGAGGGCCTGCTCCACCAGGTCCTTCGCCTTTCCCTCGGCAAAGTCCCTGGAGCCGGCCTGTTCCATTATGTCAATCATGCTGGACACGTCCTCCGGTTGGAGGACCTGCTTCAAATACATGGCCTCCAACTCCCGCTTGGCCGCCACGCCGGCGTTTTCCAACACGTGCACCAGGGGCAAGCTTTTCTTCTTGCCGAGGACGCCAATGGAGGCGATGCCGTCCTGGCGCCAGCCCCACAAGTCCGCTACATCCAGGCTGATCTGCCAAGCCATACCCAGCAGTCTGCCCAGGTCACGGAACTTAGCGCACATGGTGTCATCCGCACCCGCGGCCAAGGCTCCAAGCTCAGCGGAGCAGCCGGTGAGCGCACCCGTCTTACGACCAATCATGTCGTAGTAGGCAGCACCGGTGATCGACGGCTGGTCCTGAAAACCCAGGTCCATGAACTGGCCTTCGCAGAGAGTGAGGCAGGCCCGGTCCAGAAGCTCCACCGCGCGGAGCACCCGGTCCGGCTTCACTACATTTCGGGCCAGGCGTGTCACCGCGATCCTCCCGAGGGCATGCAGGCCGTCACTCGCGTTGATGGCCTGGGCCGGGCCCCAGATCGACCGGATACTGGGCCGCGCTTGAGCTTCCGGCCTTCCGGGCTGGACGCCATCGTGCACCAGGACAAAATTGTACACCAGTTCAACCCCGGCGGCGCCGGGCAGCGCAGGTCGGAAGGCACCGGACAGCGCCTCGCAGGACACCAGGGCCAGCATGGACGGGAAATGCAAGGGGGTTGGGTTGTTTTCCGGCGCCCCCCGCTGGCCGGTCCAGCCCAGGTGGTACCGAAGCATGTCGTACAGGAAGCCTTCGCGGGAGGAGAAGGCCTCTCTAAGCTCCTCATCAAGGGCTTTCAAGTAGGGATCGTGGCGGGACAGAGAGAGAATGATTTCCCTCCTTTTTAGGAGGCCGCCCGCAGGCTCATTACCCGGCCACGGCCTGGAGGCAACCCTATCCGCGATCTACGCCCACGCCAGCAGCACCTCCGGGAAGGGCACCGCCCCCTGGCGCAGCAGCCGGGGCGTGCCGGTGGTAATGTCAACCACGGTGGAGGGGGTCCCCTCCGGAGCGGGGCCGGCCCGTATTATGCAGTCTACTTGGCCGCCCAACTCGGCTTCCACCGCCGCCAGGGTCTTGGGGTCCGCCTCTCCGCTCTGGTTGGCGCTGGTGCCGGTGATGGGCCGGCCCAGCTTCCCGGCCAGGGCCAGAGGTATCGGGTGATCCGGCATCCGCACCGCCACCGTGTCCCTGCCGCCGGTCACTAGGTCCGGCAGGCAGTCCCGGCGCGGCAAGACCAGGGTTAGCGCGCCCGGCCAAAACCGGCGGGCCAGCAGACGCCCGGACTCGGGCACGTCCCGGGCAACCAATGCCACCTGGTCCCAACCATCCACCAGGACCGGCAGCGCCAGGTCCGGCGGCCTCCCTTTTATGGAGAAGACCCGTTTCAGGGCCGGTACCGAGAACACGTCGGCCCCCAACCCGTAAAGGGTGTCTGTAGGGAGCAGCACCACGCCTCCATTCTTGAGGCAACGGACCGCTTCGCCCAACTCTTCTTCGCCATTTTGGGCTGGCAATGTTTCGTCGCAGAGCCGCAGTTTACGCTCGCATTCTGTCTACGTCTGAGTATAGCACAGCGGTTGGGCCGGGGCGATCCGGTCACCACCCGGCGCGCTTGGTCCGGTTACAACGGAAAAAGCCCTCTCC
>CAYOAF010000048.1:0-9306 GCA_964401855.1 uncultured Dehalococcoidia bacterium | reverse complement strand
TCTGATCCCTGAAACAAGGTCTGCCGGTAGGAGACCCGGTCACCCCGGTAGGGAAAGCGGAAGGAGAAATCGACCGCGTGTTCACCGGGGACCACGGCCGAAGTGAGGGCAAAACCGGCGCCGGTGGGCACGATATCTCCGCCGGGCAGGTCCGACTGCACGCCGAGGTCCTCGGCCAGGGGCGGCAGCGAGAAGTTTAGAAAGCCCTCCGGTCCCGTCTCCGCCGGGCCGGGCAGGAAGGTGCGGTCGCTCGGGTTGTTCAGTCTGACGAACTCAATCGCTGATATCTTCCGGTCCTTCTCATCCACTTCGGCGATCAGCAGAGCTTGCAGGCTCACCTTCAGCACCGCCGGGTCCCAGGTCGTCTCGTACACGGTGAGCCGGGCCTCGTCCTCCAGCTCATCCGGGGCCAGGGACTCGGTGTAGAACACCCCCGCGTAGTCCACTCTGAGAAGGTAGCTCCCGCCTTCAAGCAAGGGCACCTGGTCGAACTGAAAACGGCCGCCGTCGCCAATCGTCGTCTGGTCCGCCCTGGCCAGCTGTCCTGCCTGGTCGTAAGCCAGCAGGAACACCTGGAGGTCCGGAGGCAGTCCCGCTCCGCCGGTGCCGTTGGCCACGGTCCCCTGTATCGTGACCGTTACCTGGGCGCTGCCCGTCTCCGGACCCGCGGCCGCGAGGGCCAGGGTCAGGGCCGTGAACAGCAAACCCAGCCGGAAGGCCAACCATCGGCCCCTCACGGCGAAGCCAGCCCCGAGGCGCCGGGCTCGGCGCCGCACTCGGGGCAGCCGCCGCCGCCCGGCCCGGGTCCCGCTCCGCAGCTGGGACAGGGCGCGGACACCCCGCCGGCTGCCCGCAGGGCCGCCCGGGCTGCCAGCACGTCCTGCTCCATGGCCCAATCAGGATCGCCTTCCTGCTCCCTCACCTGCTGCCGCAGCGCGGTGGCTGCCTGGACGCGGTAGGCCTGCAGCTGTTCCCGGTATAGCTGCTCCGGCACCTGTCCCACCTCGTGCTCCAGCCGCAGCGTGCTGATGGCCTCGTAGATGGACTCCACCTCCGGCGCCTCCGGACTCGCGGCGGCTATTGGATCGTCACCCCAGGTCCGCCACCTAGACTTGAGGAATGGGAAGGCCACCACGGCAACACTGAACAGGGCCAGGACGACCCCAACCACAAAACCCATACTGTTGACCAGCTTTCACCGTCGAATTGTTTAGCTGTCAGCGCTCAGCATTCAGCCGTCAGCTGATTGCTCTACCCTTGGAATCTCACGCTGCTGTGGGTCTGCGTCCGGCTGGGACCCGGCCCGGGTCCGTCACCCTGGCCGGCGCCCGACGGCGTTGCGGCCAAAGCGCGACCACGGTGCCCGCCACCAGCACCGGCCCGGCCGCCCACATCCACCAGATGAGGGGGTTCACCAGGACCCGGAAGCCAACCCTCCCGTTGGAAAGGTTCTCGCTGGGCACCACGTACGGGTCCTCCACCGGCGTCGACCGGATGGCAGCCCGAGTCGACGCCATGCTGAAGGAGGGGTAGAAGGCCCGCACCGGCTGCATGACCGTCAGCAGCTTGCCGCCCCGGTAGACCGCGACGTCGGACGCAAACTCGGTGCGATTCCCTTTGTCCTGCTCCACCGTGCCGAGATACCGTAGCTCATAATCCTCAATGGTCAGGCTTTCGCCAGGGGCCAGCACCCCGTCCCGCTGGGTGTTGAAGAATGTGGTGCCGACGATACCAAGTGCCAGCAAGACCACCGACAGGTGGACGATGTATCCGCCATACCGGGGCCGGTTGGCCGCGATGAGGCGGAAAAAGGCTACCGGGTAGCTCTCCCCCGACGACCGGCGCCGGGCGCGAGTGCCCCGGGTCCATTCCAGAAGGATACCGGCGGTCACCAGCGCCCCCAGGCCAAAGCCCAGGAGCGGGTACTGCTGTTGCACGCCCAAGGCCAGCAGCAGCGCCACCACCGCCACGGCGATGAGGCCGGGAAGGAGCAACGCCCAGCGGACGCTGGCCGGGGTGGCCCGACGCCAGGGCAGCAGAGGGCCCACCCCCATCAAGAAGAGCAGGCCCAGCAGCAGCGGCCCGTTCACTTGGTCATAGAAGGGACGGGCCATGGTTATCTCCTCGCCGGCGAAGAGGCGGGAGACCAACGGGTAGACGGTGCCCCAGAGGGTCACGAAGGCGATGGCCAGCAACAAGAAGTTGTTGACCAGGAAGGCCGCCTCGCGGGACAGCATCGACTCCAGGCTCCGGGCGCTCTTGAGCAAGGGATAGCGCCAGAAGAAGATGGCAAAGGGAACCAACACGCCCAAGCCGAGGAAGACGAGGAAGACCCACCCCAGGGTGGATGCCCCGAAGGAGTGTACAGAGGCCACCTGCCCGCCCCGGTTCATGAACATGCCGTACAGGGTCATCCCGAAGGCGACGTTGACCAGCACGATATTCCACATTCGGAACATCCCCCGCCGCTTTTGCACCATGATGGAGTGGATGAATGCGGTCAGGGCAAGCCAGGGCATCAGTCCCGCGTTTTCCACCGGGTCCCAGAACCAGAACCCTCCCCATCCCAGAATGGTGTAGGCCCACCAGGACCCCAGCAGCAGTCCGGCGGCCAGCAGGGCCCACGAAATGACCCCCCACCGGCGGCCCTCGTCCACCCACTCGTCCCCGCTCTTGCCGCCCAGCTGGGAGCCCAGGGCGAAGGCAAAAGGGAGGGTGATGCCGATCAGACCGGCCATGAGCGCCGGGGGGTGGAAGAACATGCCCAGATGGGTCAACAGCGGGTTGAGGCCTTCGCCGTCGGCCGGGACGAAGGGCAGTTTCTCGAAAGGGTCCGCCATGAACGCCAGCACCGCCAGGAAGAACGCCAGCACCAACATCAAGACCGCGGTGGTGTAGGGCAGGGTGTCGCGGACCTTCTCCGGCGCCCGCCAGATGGCGATGGCCGACATCGCCGACAGCACGAAAGCGATGAGGAGCAACGACCCCTCGTTCCCGGCGTAGAAAGCCACCCAGGTGAAACGGCTGGGCATCGCCAGGTCGCTGTGGCGGGCCACGTAGGCTATCTCGAAGTCCTGGTTTATGAATGACGCCACCAGGCTGAGGGTCGCTACCAGGAGCACCAGGACTGTCAGGTATGCGGCGTTTCGGGAGCTTTGGACCAGGGCTGGAACACCCCGGACCTTGCCCGCCAGCGACCCGATCGTGGCGTAGGCCGAGAGGGCCAGCGCCAGCAGAACACAGATTGCGCCCAGGTCAGCCATGGGAGATGAAGCCTGCCTCCTTGATTGGCGTGTCGGACCAGTGAAGCCGCGGCTAGTCTAGTGTCTCGTAAATGGCTTGATACCCGCTCCGTTTTTCCGGCCTTCGCCGGAAAAACGATCGCTGGGAGGGAATGTCGCACATTGCCGCCGGTGTAAAGCTATCTATAAGACAACACACTAGGGGCCGCCCTCCCGTTGAAAGTCTTCCCCCCGGACGGGTTCTACGCCGCCGGCGCCGGGGCCGGATTCACCCCGGGTTTCGCCGCCCGGCAGGGACAAGTCCCGGTCGATGGCCTCCAGGTACGGTTCCAGGCCGTCTTCCTGCGGCGCCCCGGTAGCCGGTTCTTCACCGCCGCCGGCCGTCATCGAGCGAAGAATCGCCAGCGCGCCCACCAGCGCCGCCACGATCCCGGCCACCGGCAATATCCAGGCCAGCAGGTTTGCGCCGGACTTGGGTGGCGCGGCCAGCACGCCGGGCCCGTAGCGCTCAACAAAAAAGTCCAGTATCTCGTCCCGGCCGGCGCCCTGGGCCAGCATATCCCGGACCAATCCTCGCATCTGCCGGGCCAGCTCCACCTGGGCCTGGTCGATGGTCTCAGCGGGGCACACCGGACACATCAGGCTCCGGTCGATGGCCTGAGCTTCTGCTTCGTCGTAGGGGAGGTCCGGGCCCTGGGCCAGGGCCAGGGCCGTGCCGCCGCCCAGCAGCAGCACCAGTACCAGCCATAGGGCGAACAGCAGGGACCTAGGCCACTTGGATGGCAATCGATTCTCCATAGTCCGATCCCAAGCGCGGGCCTCGGCGGGCCGGGCAGCCCCCCAGGTTCCTGGCGGCTATCTGCAATACGGGCCGGTAGTTGAAAGGGGGGGGTTGGCTTGGGCTTCCCGTTTATTCCGGCCATTTAGCTGGAGCAGGACATTATCCGTTGGCTCCGCTAAGTATAAACCCCTCGATGCTCCCAAGGCCAACGGCCGTGTTCGTCCGGCATGGGGGGACACCCGGGGTGGGCTTGCACAGGATAGCCCCGTCGACAAGGCACGGCGGGAAACCACCGGCAGCCCGGACCAGAGGGCAGCTACGGGGTGACTACAAAGTCTCCGAACATGGTGAAGTTGTGTCCCGGGAAGGTGCACACAAACTGGTAGGTGCCCGCCGGGGGTGCCGTGAAGCGCATTTCACCCGATTCCCCGGGGCCCAGCAGCTTGGTTTTGGCGACAACATCGGTGTCCCCCGGCTGGACCCAGTCGTTGCCTGGACCCGCCGCCGTTCCGCGCAGGGTGACAATGTCTTTTGTCCCGTCCTGCACGACCACCCAGTTGTGCTGGTTGATGCTGGAGACGTTGTTGAAGGCGAGGACCACCTCGCTGCCGGAGGCGACCTCAAACGATTCCTTGTCGAACGTGAGTGCGTCCCCGTTTACGCCGATTTCCAGAAGGCCCGGCCTGGCAGATGGCGCAGGCGCCTGCGCCAGAGCGGGGGTGGCCGCCGGGGCCTGTCCCTCGCCGGTTGTGCCAGCCGACGTCGGGGCCAACGTGCCCGTTATGTAGTCAACAATGGCTGAGCGTTCGGCGTCGCTCAGCAGCTTGCTATAGTTGGGCATAGCGACGACGCCGCTGAGCATGAATCCCAGGATGCCTTCGGGACCGATGGCCCGGGCCTGGTCGGAGGTCAAATCCGGGTCGACGGCGGGTATGTAGCCGTAGGAGTTGATCAGCGTTTGCAGCACCGGCCCGTCGCCCTTGCCGGTCAGGCCGTGGCACATCGAGCAGTTGACCATGTATAGGTGCCGGCCGTCGTTGAACGCCGTCGATTCAGGGCCAGGATACCAGGCCACTGAACTCGCGGGCGCGCTCAACCTGGGCGGCTCGTGAGACTTGTAGGACTGCTGGTAGTGCATCTCATAGAAGATGTCCAGGGGATAGGACCCCTGGCTGCACCCGGCGGCCACCAGGCCCAACAACAGGGCCAGGCCGAATAGGCAACCCCGGGCCCTTCGGAGCCCAGCACGCCGGGGTTCGCCCGGTTGTGTCGCCGGTTGTTGCGCCGGCCGTGTCAATAGTTGTTTGTTCATGCCCGTGTGAGTCCCTAAGTTTCCCGTACCACGTCTACGGCGCCCGCCTGGGTCAATATACCGGACACCTGCTGTAGCTTGTCCTCTTCAGCGTTGACCAGGACGCCGATGTAGCCTTCGGTGATGCGGGTGTCGTAAAGACCCATCTTCAACTTGGGCAGCCGGAACTCGAAAATAATCCCCAGCACGGTGAACATTATGGCGCCCAACATGGTGGTTTCGTAGGTTACCACCGCCATCGGCGGGAGGGATAGGATGGGCTTGCCTCCCTGCACCAGGGGGTAGGCCATCTGGGTCATGGAGGTCAAGATGATGCCCGCCGTGAGCCCGATCAGCGCGCCGACGAAGGGGAAGACGTACAGCCGGTGGGGTTCCTCTCGTTCCCCGAAAGCCCCTTCCGGGTAGGGGGCATCGGTCAGGAAGTCATAGTCATTCGGCGATATGTTCGCCTCTTGCAGGGCATCGCCCGCTTCGGCGGCGTAGTTTGCGTCTTCAAAGAGCCCCAATATTGGCCGTCTAGCCATCTCTTTATCCTCCTTCCATCCCCGCTGTTGGCCACGCTCCCGTGGGAGAGGGCCGCGGGGTGAAAGCCGTTAGTCCTCTCGAAAAACTGCGGGCACGGTTCGGCGCCCGATCTTGAACTCGGTCTTCAGGAAGTCTCCTTCTTTGATGTCGTACAGCGGTACCAGCGGGACCACCCTGCTCAGCAGCAGCGTCAGCATGGCCACCATGGCGAAGGTCCCTCCGATGATGACCGCCTCCACCCAACTGGGGCGGTAGGTGTACCAGTCGAAGGAGAACATCTGCTTCTGCGCCAGCCCGGGCACGAAGATCAGGAAGCGCTCCAGCCACATGCCGATGTTGACCGCGATACAGGCGACTGACATGATCCACAGGTTGCGGCGGGCGCTGCGGTTCAACCACAGAGACACCGGCAGGAAGTAGGTCAGTATCACGAATGCAATCATCCACAGGCTCCAGGGCGGCTGGGTAAACTGGAAGTTCCGCATCGCGATCTCGTCGGCCTCCCGCCCGTAGAACCCGAAGATCACTTCCATGACGAAGAAGTAGAACCAGCCGGTGGCCACCACAATCAGCAGCCGTCCCAGGGCGTCGATGTGCTCGTGACGGATGTAAGACTGCCAGCCGTAGGCCCAGCGCAGGAGTATCATCACGAAGGTAACCGCCGAGACTCCCGAGTGGACGGCGCCCACCACGAAGTAGGGGGCGAAGATGGTCGAGTGCCACGACTTGACCGCCACGGCCATGCCGAAGTCCCAGGAGACGATGCTGTGGACGGACACGAACACCGGCAGTATTAACGCCGACAGCAGCACGCCGGCGATGATCTGAAGCTTCCACTGTCGCGGGTTGCCCTGCCAGCCCATGGCCAGCAGCCCGTATATCCGGTGGCTGATCCCGGTGGTGCGGTCCCGCAGCACCGCCAGGTCGGGCAGCAGCGCGACAATCACGAACAGAACACTGGAGGTTAGGTAGGTGAATATCGCGCTGGGGTCCCACACCAGGGGCGACCGAATATTGGGCCAGACCCCACGGGCGATGTCGTAGGGGACGAAGGGCACGGTGTAGACCCAGTAGATCAGGCGCCAAGGCCGCCCGCTGTGAATCAGCGGCATCAGCACCGCCGTCATCAACGAGAAGACGGTGAGCACCTCGGCGGCCCGGGTGGCCGGCCTTCGCCACTCGGCCTTGGAGAGCCGCAGGATGGCGGACAGCATCACGCCCGCGTGGCTGATGCCGATCCAGAACACGAAATTGGTGATGAAGAAGCCCCACATCACCGGCCGGTTCAGCCCGGTCACGCCAAGACCGCGGTTGACCATGTAGCCTGCGGCGCCCATGGCCACCAGGACAATCATCCCCAGGATGGCGATGACAAACCAGAACCATCTGGGCGTGAGAAGGATCGACCGCAGCAGGTCCGCGTTGACCTGTTTTGCCGGTAGGACTTTACCTTCCTGCATGGAGGCTCCTAAAACTCCTGTAAGCCATCAGCTAAAAGCCGGCTTGCTCATTCGGGTTTGGCCAGTACCAGGTAATGGCCGCGTATGAAGGTGCCCATTCGCTGATACTTGGTGCCCTCTTTGATCTCCCATGCGGAGAGGATCGGTATCAGCCGGGTTGCCGCCAGGTAAATCAGGGCAGCTCCTCCGATTCCGCCTAGCATCATAAACACGTCCCAAACGTCGGGCCAGACCGCCGCGGGCACATGGGACAAGCCCAGGCTGTACAGGTCCCCCGCATTGAACGCTCCAACGAAGGTTCGTATATTGAAAAGGAGCGCTCCCACCAGGGCTAACATGCCGGCCAGCGGCGCGCCCCAGGCGCTCCGGCGCACCGGGTTCCATAGCAGAACCAGGAAGGGTAGGACGAAGGTGAAAATGAAGTTGGCCGCGAACACCCAGCCATAGGACTCGAAAAACAGATACTTGAGGATGTTCTGCTCTACTTCCAGGCGGCCATACCAGTAGGTCACGCCGAAGGAGAAGACCATGTAGGTCCACAGCAGAGTGAACCCCAGGAGTATCTTGCTGGCCGACCAGAAAGGCGAAACGCCGATGTACTCCTGGTAGCCTCCCCAGCGGCGCAGGACGAACAGAACCACCATGATCATGCCCAGGGATGACTGGAAGCTGGTGAGGGTGTAAATAACCGGGAAAATAGAGTCCTTCCAGCCTGGTATCAGGCTCTGGGCATACTCCGTGCTGATGACAAAGTGCATGTAAAGCAGGAACATGAAGTAGAACCCGCCCAGCATCGCCAGCGCGGCCTTCTGGGTGACCCACTGCCGCTTGGTGCCGTACCAATGTCCCGCCAGGAGAGCGTACACCTTCCGGCGAAGCCCGGTGGCCGACAGCCGGGCCTCCGCCAGGTCGGGGATCGCGGAGAACCACAGGATGGCCAGGCTCAGCAGGGCCAGGAAGATCACGCCCAGCAGGTCCCACACTTGAGGTGCGCCGATGGGCACTTCAAACCAGAGGGTGCGGCGCAGATCCAGCTGTTCAGGCCCGGAGCCGGGATTCTTGATGGGGGGCATTACCAGCATCAACGGGATGAACATCAGGAGAGTGAAGATGCTCACCACGGAGAACAGCTCCGACATCCGGGAGAGAGGGCGTCTCCAGTGGCTCTTGGTGAACCGGAAGGCGATAGCAACCAATGGGGCAGTTCCGGTGACCATGAACACGAAGGAGAATACGGCGGCGTAGTAGCCCCAGGGCCCGTAATCGCCGAAACCATCATCGATGACCCGGACAACGAAGCCGATGATCCCCAGCACGAGCAGCATGGCCGCGACGGTCATGGCAATTGCCAGCCGGTCAGGCAGTGGGAAGGTCTTGCTCACCAGGTCCTGGGTTACCTTCTCCGCTTGAGGGAAGACCCACATCCCGGCGTTGTGATGTCCATTAGCCGCCATGGGCATTATCCTTGTTCAGGGGGAATCGATCGACCTTTTTCAGGTAAATGACATTGGGCTTTGCGGCCATCTCCTCCAGCAGGCGGTAAACTCGGGAGCCGTTCTCTTCCTCGTGCTCTCCTCTTTTTCGGGCTTCGATTTGGTGGTTGGCCTCTTCGAAGTGCTCGCGAACCGGCCCACTGATGTCGGTCTGGTCGGCGAAGGTCAACGCGTTGGTGGGGCAGGCCATAACGCAGGCGGGCAGCAGGTTGAGTTCCCTCATAGCCCCATGGTCCAGCGTTCTCCGTTCCTGTCTTTCCACCGTCAGCTCGGCCCGGCGAATCCGCTGGACACAGAAGGTGCACTTTTCCATGATGCCGCGGCTTCGAACGGTGATGTCGGTGTTCAGGTAGTGTCTCATCCGCTCCGGCCACACCGGCTCCCACCAGTTGAAGAACCGGGCCTGATAGGTGCAGTTGTTGGCGCAGTACCGGGTGCCGACGCACCGGTTGTAGACCTGCACGTTGAGCCCTTCATCGTTGTGATAGGTGGC
>CAYOAF010000047.1:0-9507 GCA_964401855.1 uncultured Dehalococcoidia bacterium | reverse complement strand
CACTCCCGCTGCGATACGTCCACCAGCGCGCCTTGGCCGGTGCGCGAACGGCGCCAGAGGGCGGCCAAGACCGCCGAGGCCGCGAACAGGCCGGCCGTCGGGTCTCCATAGTATTCCCGCAGCTCCAGGGGCACGCCATCGGTATAACCCGTGATGCTGGCGAGGCCCGCCAACGCCTCCTGGAGGGGCCCGTAGCCACGGTAGGCGGACTCGGGGCCGGTCCGGCCGAAAGCCGCCACGGAGACCATGATGATATCGGCCCGGAGCTTCTTGAGGTCGTCATAGTCCAGCCCGAAGCGCTTCATCACGCCGACCGCGAAGTTTTCAATGACCACGTCGCTGATCTTCACCAGCTCTTTGAAGGCCGCCACCCCTCGGGGGTCCACCAGGCTCAGCGTTATCCCGTACTTGTTCCGGTTGTACTCCACGAACTCGGCCTTGCGGTCGAAGTAGCGATCGGCAGGCTCGAAGCCAGGGTAGAGCCAGGAGCGGCGGGGGCCCACAGCCATGCGCTCCGGGTCCGGGCGCTGGATGGACTCAACCTTGATAACCTCGGCGCCCATATCCCCCAACAGTCGGGTGGCGTAGGGCCCGGCCCATATCTGGGTGACGTCCAGAATTCTGATGTTTCCCAATGGTAGCGGCACGGTAAGGCTATGCTCCTCCGGTCATACAGTCCCCACATCTTGAAGGGCGCCCAGGTCCACTTTCGACAGGCCCAATACCCGGCAAAGAACATCCTGGTTGTGCTCGCCCAGCAGGGGGGCGCGGTTCCCGTTCGTCTGGTGGCTGCTCACCTTGAACGGCAGGCCGGGGAGCATCTGGCCGCCCGCCTCGGGGTGGTCCACCTCCGAGTAAAACCCTCGGGCCAAGAGCTGCGGTGAGTCCAGCAGGTCCTGGGCATCGCAGAGGTAGCCGGAGGGTATCCGGTGCTCCTGGGAGAGACGGTAGACCTCTTCCTTGGTGTGCTCCACCAGCCAGATCATCAGATAGGCGTCCAACTCCTCCGCATTCTCCGCCCGGCCTTGCTTGGTGGTGAAACGCGGGTCGCGGAGCTCCGGCATGTCCACCATTTTCACGAAGTCGGTCCACCAGTCACGTCCCTGGCTGGGCGAGAAGGCCACGTAGCCGTCCTGGCACAGGTAAAACCCGGAAGGCCAGGCCCTGGTCTGCACCCCTTCCCGGGACGCTATCTCTCCGGTGTAGGCGTAGATTTTCAGAGGCCGGCCATTGATAGCGGCGAACGACTCGGCGATCGACACGTCCACATGCTGGCCCTCTCCGGTCATGTTCCGGTAAAACAGGGCCGACATGGTGGCGACGAAGGCGTTGAGGGAGCCGTGGTACTGGGCGAAGTTGCCGCCTTTTTTCAGCGGCTCCCGCCCCGGCTCGCCCGCCACGTGCATCAGGCCGCTCAGGGCGTGGAGACCTATCTCGGTGACCTCATAGTCCCGGTAGGGGCCTAACTGGCCGAAGCTGGAGATCGAGGTCATCACCAGGCCGGGATTCAGTCCCTTCAGAGTCTCGTAATCGAGGCCCAAGCGGCCCATGACGCCGGGCTTGAAGCTTTCCACCAGCACATCGGCTTCCCGTACCAGCCCAAAGAGCAGATCCTTGCCCTGGTCGCTTCTCAGGTCAAGGGTGACGCTCTTCTTGCCCGTATTGAGGTACAGGAACAGGCCGCTCCGCTCCTGGTGGCTCTGGTCGCCGGGGAACGGTCCAACGCCGCGGCACGGGTCACCCCGGCCCGGCGGTTCGATCTTCCAGACCTCGGCGCCCAGGTCGGCGAACAGCTTGGTGCAGTAGGGGCCGGCGACGTAGTGGGTCAGGTCTAGGACCTTCAGGTCGTCCAGGAGCATCGCCAGCCTACTCTTTCGGCGGCTGGAACGGATATGGCACCGGCTTGCCGCCCCGCAGGGGAAGAATGATGGTGCATGATGACGGCACCGTCTCCACGCCATCCTCGTCCCGGCGGAAGCCCATGTCCATCACCACATGGCCCAGGCCATCCTTCACTTCTTTGCTGGTGACCCGGCCCCAGGCGGTGTAGTTCTTGTGGGGGAGAAGCATGGCGCGGTTCTGGTGGGACAGCTTCCACACCCAGCCGTCCAGGCCCACCCATTGGCTCGCCAATCCGAAGAGATAAGAGCGGGACCAGGAGCCGGAACCGATGATGTCCGGTAACCCGATTTCGGTGGCATAGTCTTTGTCGTAGTGGTCCCGCCGCCAGATTTCAGTCGCGGCGCACCAACGCATCATGATGGGCACGGTCAGCTTCAGGGACACGGAGGGCATCTCCGTGCCCACATCGATGTCTTCAAAACAGACAGTCTTCTGCTCTTGCACTGCCACGGAGGTCACCCCCTACTTCATTTCTCGCGCCACTCCGGTGTACCGGTCGATGCACAAAGTTTCACCCTTCTGGTTGGTGAACACCGTCTCCCGAACCGAGAGCCCCAACCTGCCGCTGCGGCCCGTTTTCTCGTAGACTTCGGTTATCTGGGTCTTGGAGGTGATGGTGTCGCCGGGCTTCGGCAGTTGCAGCACCTCCAGCTCGTTGCCCCCGTGGAACGTTCGCATGTTCGGAGGCCAGGGCACGGTAAGAGCGCCGCCGCCCACGCCACGGCTGTCCTCGCCATCCCAGTCGTCGGGTTCGGTGAGCATCGGGTCTTCGGTCCCGGCGGGACGGCGGCGGATGTAGTGGTAGGTGAACGGCCCGGGGGCCACCACGCCGCCGAACTTGGTCTTGGCGGCGAACGATTCGTCGTGGTAGATAGGGCTCTCGTCCATCACCGCCTGGCTGAACCGCCGTATCTCGGTCAAGGTGACCTTGTCTGGTGAGGACGATGGCTTCGTCCCTTTGCCGACCACCGCCCGTACCTCGTCGGTAATCAGACTCTTCTCTTGTTGTTCCATCGTTCAATCCTCCAAGACAGTTTCTGTTGAAAAGCGGCAGCCTGCTCTCGGCTGCAACCGGGCCAGCCGTGAAGCGCGGCTAGGCCCTCGCGTACTCCGCCCCCACTGCGCCGATATCGACTCCTTGTTTGATCAGTTCCTTCTGCAGCATCGCCACGTCGAGTTTGCGGGGAGGTGTGCCGGTGATAGCGGAGAGGGCAGCCGCGGCTCCCGCCGCCTGGCCCGTGACCATGCAAGCGTACTGGCCTCGGGTCCACATATCCGCCATATGGACCTGGGAAATGATCCGGCCCCCCACCGTCAGGCCGTCTATCTTCTGGGGGACTAGGACCCCGTAGGGCACCTCGAACCACCGGAGGGGGGTCTGCATCTCGTGGTGCTCGCTATCCTCGGGCGCTCCCTCTCTTCCATCGGGGCTGTGTCCTTTGTAGCCCTTCACGATGTACCGGTGGATCTTCGCGATGCTGGTAGAGTAAGTCTTTTCGCCGTCCATGTCCTCATCGGTCAGGAGGTGCTCCCCGCGTATGCGGCGCGTCTCCCGGACCCCCAGGTTGGTGGAGGAGGCGATAACGTGGGCGTCCTGACAGCCGGGGATGTGTTTCTTCACGAACTCGAACAGCTGCCGGTTTTGTTTCCGCGATTCGATGTCACCCCTGGTGATGTCCCACATGTCGGTGCCGTCCACGCCGTAGACCCGCGCCGAGTTCAGGGTGATGATGCCTCGTTTGGAGTCCACTCCCTCGAAGCGCAGGTAAAAGACCTCCTGGGGCAATTCGCCGCTGTTCCGGCCCTTCTCCACCTCGTCGAAGAAGCCGGAGAGCCTGATGGCGGAAACACCGGACTCCGCGATATGGGACGATGGGTCCCGCTGAAACTGGTTCGGGCGCTCGCGGCAATAGGCGAGAAGCTGCTCCATGCGGATCCCGGCCATGCGGAACATGGTGTTCACCGGGCGCATCTTGTTGTCCTCTTCTCTTCCCTTCACTGTGGGGCAACCGGCGGCGAAGGCCAGGTCGGCGTCTCCCGTGGTATCCACCACGGTTTTGGCCAGGATGGCCTGCCTTCCCGATTTGCTCTGGATGATCACACCCCGGACGCGGCCGGCTTCGATCAACGGTTCCGCCACCCACGTATAGAGAAGCAAACGGGCGCCGGCAGCCAGGAGCATCTCCATCTCCAGGTCCAGCAGCGCCTCGGGGTCGAAGTTCACCAGCGGGCCAGCGAAGGCGTCTCCGGTCTCCAGCAGCTTGCCGGTCACCTCTTTGGCGACGCCGGTCATACCTTCCGCAGGGCAGTTCCAGGCATTCATCAGGACCGAGGTCGAGGCACCGCCGAGCACCCCGTTCCTTTCGATCAGCAGGGTATC
The DNA here is from genome assembly GCA_964401855.1 of uncultured Dehalococcoidia bacterium. GTDB lineage: Bacteria > Chloroflexota > Dehalococcoidia > Lucifugimonadales > UBA3495 > CAJWBT01. The sequence continues at coordinate 5,225 of CAYOAF010000047.1, read as the reverse complement.
GGCGCCCGTGCGGCTGGCGGCCAACGCGGCACCAAACCCAGCGGGGCCGCCCCCAGCCACCAGCACGTCGCACTCGGCCGCCACAGGTATCTCCCGCCGGGGCTCGGCCACCACTTTCATCTCTTGATTCATAGCTTCCTCCGCAACCAACCGAGAAGCTCACCTCTGGTGCGCCCGTCCGGAGCCAATCTAGCCGCCGGGCGGCTGGCGGCGCCCACAACAGTACCTCCGGTGCGGTGCAGGTCTTCTCCTGTTACTCATGTAGATCAGTCTGGCCGAAGTGCGGCGGGTTCCGCAGGGGACATTATCGAGGCAAATCCGCGGGGTCTACCCGGCGGCGGGCGTGGCTGGCCGGCCGGCGCAATAGATTCCCTCGGCCCGCTGGCGTCGATATGTAGATATGTAAAGGTACTCGCCGCCGTATTTGTTGTCAATCCTGATGTCGGCGCTCATCCCGGCCCGGCGTCACTCCTGGGCAAGAGAATACCGGCGACCAAAAGAGACCCGGCTGCCGCGGCGCAGATCACGAAGCCCGGCAGGAAGCTGCCGGTAACATCCCGCAGACCGCCCACCAGGAGCGGAGAAAGGAACATGCCAAAGCCGGATGCCGTCAGGTAGGCGCCCCAGACGATCGCGACCCTCTCCGGCGTCATGCCCGGCATCCCCATGGGCAGCGACAGCAAGGTCGGCACGTACAGCCAGGACCCGATGCCGAGGATTATGACCGACACGTGGATCCCGGCCAGATTGCCGAGAAGGAAGGAGCCGGCTCCACCCACCAATACCATTACCCCGGGGACTGTGAAGAACACCCCTTTGGAGCCGGTCCGGGACGCCATGATTCCTCCCGCGAGCACCGCGAAAACCCCCACGAAAGGCAGCATACCTGTGACGAAGCCGGCCTGGGCCAGGGATATGCCCCGCACCTCGTTGTAAAAGGTGGGAAGCCAGCTGGTGAGGGCAGCGTACTGGATCAAGACACCTGCATCGGCGGCTACCAGCAGAATCACCGGCCGGTTCGAAAGGACAGCCCACAGCTCTTTCCGACGGATCATGTGCACCCGGCGGCTGCCATCGTCGGGAATCCGGCCCAAGACGGCCCAGGCTACGGCGCCCATTGCCCCGGTGGCCCCGAAAACGCCGAGAGTGCTCTGCCACCCCAGTACAGCGGCCAGAGGCGCCGCCGTAGTCATGGACAGGGCAACCCCCAGGCTCAAAGCCGCTGTATCCAAGCCGTTCATGACGAGCAGCTCTTTGGGGCTAAACCAGCGCATCAGCAGCGGCCCAGAGGCCGTCAGCAGGAACGCGACGCCGGCCCCGAAGGCCAAACGCGACACCAGCAGTGTGCCGAAGTTGGGAGCCACCGCCGAAACCGCCAGCAGCGCCACCAGGCACCAACCGGCTAGAAAGCTCTTCTTAAGTCCGAGCCGAGTGATTATCACTCCCCCGGGCGTACCGAAACCAGCGGTGACGAGCAGCGGCAGAGCGACCAGCAGACTCGCCGAAGTGCGGGTTATCCTGTATTCATCGATTATCAGAGGGAAAAGTGGGGAGACGACGAAGACGTTTATCCCCACCGCCATGTGGCCCGCCAGGAGAAATCCCGCGATCACGAAGCGATAAGGGTTGCGGGGTAAGGCTCGACCGGTCAATCCTTGGCTGGGCGACGACTCCATCACCTTGCCACCCCTGCCCGGCCTCCCCACAGCTTGACCTCGGTTTCCCGCCGCAGGTCGAACCGGTCCGGTGAGGGCAAGGCCGTGCCCGGGGCGAGGGAATTGCCCGCGCCTGCGTGTGCCATTTTCACGTCCAAGGGGCCACTATAACAGGCCTTCAGACGCCGGGTCGAGGCTTTCAGCCCGGCCGGCCAGGACAATTCGGCCCCCGATTGAACGCCGGTACCATGGCGCCCTCTCGACGTCTCCGGCCCGGTTCGAGCCAGGGTGATACCAAACCCAGGCACGGCGATACCGAGACCTGAATTTAATCAACTCATGTTGGCTAAATGCCGATAACAGAGCCCCTAAACTATCACAATAGTTGACAGGCTCGGCGCCATGGCCTATATTATTTTGAGTAATTTTACGGCTACCTGATGCTAGATTGGCGTTTGCCGCAGCATGGCGGCTGGTTCCGTCGACACACTGACTGTTTCAGTGCGTAAGTCGCGTATTGGTGACGAGATCAGCAAGAGAGACCGGCGGCAGCCTCTGACGGTCACTGGACTTGGTTCTCTACTAACCTAAATCTGAGGGGTTAAATGATGCGAATCCGCTGGCTGAAAAGGTCCAAAGCAATGATATTCACTTCCGTGATTCTGCTCCTGCTTTTCATCGTAGCCTGCGGAGCGTCGGCCACGGCGACGCCTCGGCCCACCACCGCCCCGGCTGCCACATCGGCGCCCGCGGCGACCGCCGCACCGGCGGCTACCACGGGTCCGGCCGCCACCAGGGAGTTGCCGGCCACCAGAGCGCCCTCAGCCACCTCGTTGCCCACCGCTACTCCCAGGGCCACGTCCGCCACCCCGGCGGCAAAGCCCAGCGGCACCATCAACGTGGGCCAGAAGGAGATCGCGCCGTTCATGGCCCATCCCAAGCTAGCGGGCAATCCCCAGGTCTTTGTCAACTCCGCCGTCGGCGTCACGGAATCGATGGCAATGAACGACGCCGACGGGGTGCTGTCCCCGATGCTCGCGACTAGCTGGAGCATCTCCGAGGACTTCGTCACCTGGACCTTCAAGCTCCGGAAAGGAGTCCAGTTCCAGAAAGGCTATGGGGAGATGACCTCCAAAGACGTGGCCTGGTCCCACGAGATGATCGCCATCAGCGAAAGGCACCCCAGGGCCTCCGACGCCAGGGACATCTGGATGAACGAGAACGGCTCCGTCACGACCCCCGACGATTACACTGTGGTGCTGTACACCGGCGAACCGTTCTCCGACATCGGCATAAAAGAGCTGATGGGGACGCCTAGGTCTTCCGTGGCCTATGTTGTCAGCAAGAAACAGAACGATGAACTCGGCGAAGACGAGACCAACACCAACACCGCCGCCACCGGGCCCTGGGAGATCGAAGAGTCCCGCTCCGCGGAGTTTTGGCGGCTGAGGGCCGTTGAGGACCACTGGCGCCGGACGCCCGCCTTCGCCGAACTGGTGCTCTGGGAGGTCCCCGAGGAGTCCGCCAGAGTGGCCGGCTTCCAGACGGGGAGCCTGGACACCTCGGTAATAGCCCTCGACTCCCTGGCCCTGATAGAGCAAGTAGAGGGGGCCAGGTTCATGCAGGTGCCCGGCGCGGGCCAGGCCGGCCTTCATCTATACGGCCAGCAATACGTGCCCGCAGGGGAGGGTAAAGCGGACTCCAACTACCACCCGGACCTTCCCTGGGTGTCCCCCGACGCGGACCTCGACTCCGAGGAATGGGCCAAGGCTCGCAAGGTTCGTCTGGCCCTCTCGATAGCCATCGACCGCCAGCTATTGGTAGACACCCTGCTGAAGGGTTTTGGCCACCCCCTGGTCGCCAAGGAATGGGCGGGGCCGGATGAGGCCCGCATACCAGCCGACATGGTCTGGGACTTCGACCCGGCTCGGGCCCGGCAGCTACTGGCCGAGGCAGGCTACCCCGACGGCTTCTCGATGACGCTGACGCCGTCCATCCGCAACGCGCCCGCCGAGGTGGAAGCCTGCGAGGCCATCGCCCAGATGTGGGACGATATCGGCGTCACCGTGGAGTTCCAGCGGATCCCTTACAGCGCCCTTCGGCCGCAACTGGTGGGCCGGACCTACCAAGGGGCCACCTGCCACTCCTCGGCCATCCGGCTGGCGCCGACCCATGGCCTGGCCAACTACACTGACAATTCCACCTTCAACTACGGGGCCAGCCACCCCTGGTTGGAAGAGCGGACCGCCGTGGCCAAGCGCACGATACCCGAGGACGAACGCCATGCCATCGAGTTGGAAACCCTCGAATTCATGTTCGATGAGGTGTTCGGCCAATTTGGCCTGTACGTGTTCGACAACATCTGGGCCGTGGGACCCAAGCTTGAGTTGTGGCCCGATCACATCAAGCGCGGCGACCTGAGGCAGATGAACGGCTTCGAGTGGATCGAGCACCGCAAGTAGAGGCCGTTTCCAGACTCTCGCAATAGTGAGTTAACAAGACCGGATCGGAAGGGCCCCTGAGTAGCACCAGGGGCCTTTCTCTATGTCCGGAACAAAGGCCTGCGCACGGGTCGAGCCGTCGACGCGTTGCGGTTTTCAAGGCCGCCCCCCGGCAGCTGAGCTACATCGGACCGGTTTTGACAAGCAAGAGGAGCGGTACGCCTTTGACGAGGCCCTGGAATCACAGGTAATTGTGATACTATCCGTCAAACATTATTGATAATTACGATAATCTTAATTATATGCCATCACGAGTTACGATAATACTAATAAACTATTATCAATATATACCCGTTTGATTGACAGGTACACATGGATGGTTTATATTCCGGCGAGTATTTTAGGCGAGAACGCGTCAGCGCTTTGGCCGCGGCTTACGTGAAGACGTCAGCGGGGTTGGGTTTGGAAGGTTTCCAGCTCTTCCTCCGGCGGCAAGGCTGGCAGTATACGTGTGTCTAGACTGGTGACTGCCCCAGAAAGCCGAAGAACCTGGGTTTCCAAAGTTTTTGCGCCGGGAGGTCCGAAAATGCGTCAGCGCTGGCCCGTAAGTTCACGAGCAATACTACTCACCTCAGCGACTCTGATTTTGATGTTCATTTTAGCCTGTGGAGCGTCGGCCACGGCAACGCCTCGGCCCACCACCGCCCCGGCTGCCACATCGGCGCCGGCCCCCACCGCGGCGCCGGCAGCCGCCGCGGGACCCGCTCCCACCAGGGAGCTACCGGCTACCAGGGCGCCCGCTGCAACTGCGTTGCCGACCTCTACCCTCGCACCCGCAGCCGCGGCCTCTCAGGCGAAGCCCAAGGGCACTCTGAACATGGGTGTCCCGGAGACGGGCGTATTTGAAGCGCACCCCGTGTTGACCTCCTCGCCTCGAATATCGTGGACAAACGTGGCAGTCGGGGAAGGGGTATTCACGATCCGGCCAGACCTTTCCGCCGCCCCTTTTCTGGCCGAGTCGTGGAGCGTTTCCGAGGACTTCCTGACCTGGACCTTTAATATGCGCAAAGGGGTCCAGTTCCACAAGGGCTACGGGGAGATGACCGCCGAAGATCTCGTCTACTCCCAG
>CAYOAF010000046.1:0-11453 GCA_964401855.1 uncultured Dehalococcoidia bacterium | reverse complement strand
GGAGGCCCTGGGCCCCTGGCTGCCAAAGGGCCTGACGCATGTCCACACCAGAGAAGGGTTCTCTTCCTTGAGGCTCTCGTAGCCGATTCCCAGGCCGTCCAGATAGCCCGGCTCGAAACACTCGAGGACGAAGTGCGCCGTCTTGACCAGCCGGCGAAAGAGCTGCTGGCCCGCCGGGGACTCCAGGTCGAGGGTTACGCTGCGCTTATTTACGTTATACAAGAGCCAGAACAGGCTGCGCTCCGGGTCGGGCGAGTCGCCGAAGAAGGGCCCGCGGCGGCGCATGGGATCGCCACCGGGCGGCTCTATCCTGATGACGTCTGCGCCCAGACAGCCCAGCATCCTGGCGCCGGAGACGCCCAACTCGTTGGTAAGGTCCAGGACCCGGTATGGCCCCAGAGCTGTTCCCTCGCGGTCGGCCATATCCTCAATCCGCACTGGATTTCCTTTCCTGGTATTCACCGATGGTTACCAGTGATCACCAGTTCTCGCAAAAATCCCCGGTCGCCCCTGGGCAGGCCTGTAGCCCGCGCTGAGTTTGCCGACGGGTGACCGGGGGGCGGCCCCCACCCGCCCCCTTTTTCCGGGGGGGTTGGGGGATCTTGAACAGGCTTGCCAAACCCTGGCTAGGGCGGCATCGGCTCTTGCCCGTCGTTGCCGCCCCACCAGGGACCTGACAGTTCAGAAGATGTTGTCCGATAGAAAAGAAGGGGGCCGTTCCCTATACGACGGCCATCTCCTTGCGGTCCATGCACAACTCGATGAACTCTTCCAGCTTCTCGTGGACCTCTTCCTCGTTGTAGAACTCTTCGTCCAGCATCCGCCCTTCCAGAAGGAGGCTGGGAACCCCCAACTCGTCCTCGGCCCGGTCCGCTATTACTTGCGCCGAGCCCAGAGCCAGGGGGCAGCCCGATTGCTGAAAGTGAACGATGCCGTCGATCTTGAAGCACTCAACCTGATCCAGCACGAACTGGGTCCGGCGCTCGGTGTCGCCGCCCCAAGTGTTCCAGCCCATCCAGCGGGCCTCCTCCTCCAGGGGAGTTAGCTTGCGGCCCCACTCCGGCTCTCCTAGATCGGGCGGGCTGTTTTTGTAATCGGCAGTGCGGGAGGCGCCGCCGAACTCGAAAATGACCGTGGCAACACCGCGGTCCTCCAGGAACTTGAAAGGGTTGGCGTAGAAGGGCGCGCTCACCATCCAGTAGAAGCGCAGCTTCTCGTTCTCCAGGGCCCCTTTGCCGGAATCGGCCTTCGCCTTCATCTCCTGGGCCAGCATCGCTGCATACTGCACCGACCGCTCGCGGTCGGAGTGGTGGAACCGGGGCATACGAATGACGTCCCTGCCGCTGATGGGGCAGGGGACGGTCGTCCGTAGCATGTAGGCCTCCTTCTGGTGGGCCATGAACTTCGCCTCCCACTCCTGGGCCTCGACCAGCTTGTCCATGTCGAACTTGACCCCGGGGACCTTCGCCTCGGCGAACTCAATCAGCTCCTCCAGTTGCTTCGCCATGTACTTCACGGTGTCTTCGTTGTAATCAATTGGGATGTCGATCATGAAGTGGGGCGTCTTGTAGTGCCGGGCCACGGCGAGAACGGACAACTGGTGGGGGCTGCAGGAGAAGTTGCCGGTGGTGCAGAAGACTGGCTCCGGCAGGTCGCCATCGAACACCATGCCCATGCCCCCGATGATCCGGTCGCAGAGGCTATCGTGGAGGCCCAGGGCCTTGGAGGTTTCGAAATGCTTGGGGAACTCCGGCACCTCACGGTCGGCGTCGGCGGCCATACCTATGGTGTGGAAACCCATCGAGGTGAGGATCCGCTCGGCGCCAAGCCCGTCCAATACGGCGAAGGGTTTCCCCGCCTTCCACGCCGCCAACTCATCCTTCCGGTGGTCCACCCACATCTCGTAAAGCAACTTGTTGCTGGCCAGCAGGTTGGGGTCCGGGTTCGCGTTGATCTTCTTGACCCGGCGTTCGTACTTGGCTATTTCCCTCTCGAAAAAGTTCATCGGTTGCCCTCCGTTACGAATTTGTTGTTTTGGGCCCGGGAATGCCCCTCCCAGCCCGCCCTGCCCCCGCAGGGTTTGGGCCGGGGCCGGCTATGCGTGGACCTTCAGCACCTCCAAGAAGGCGCCAACCCTAGTGCGAAGCTGCCCCATGTTGGCCAGGGCGTAATCCCGCAGGATCGTCACCACCGGGATCCCCGCCTCTTTCATCCGGGCTTCAAAGTAGACGACCCCATAGAGGCGAGGCTGGCAGTACATCTGGGGGAATTCAAGGACGCCGTCTATCCGCCAGTCGCGCACCCAGCCGACCACCTGGTCCAGCTGTTTTTCCCAGAAGTCGGACCGGGCATTGGGGGCGTCCGTCAGGTAGTGGCGGGCCATGGCTTCCAGGGGCGGCAGGTTGGTGTCCACCTGGCCCCAGCAGGAGCCGGTGCCGGTGTCCAGGTCGTCCATCGCCACCAGGCAGCCGGCGCCCTCTATCATCTCCATGTAGCCGGGATGGTCCAAGTGGTCGGATGAGACCAGGAGCCGCGGGCGCGCGCTCACGATGGCGGCCTCTCTCTCCTTCAGGTAGGGCATCAACGCCTTCAGTTCCCGATTGAGATCGTCAGGGGGCAGGCCGAAGGCCGCGGTGGTGATGGACAGGAACTCGGCGCCCGACAGAGGGGGCACGTCACGTTTGCGAAGCTCGTACAGCTCCTGAAAAAGCCTGCGGTTTCCATTGTAGAGTTCAATCGCGTCTCCCAGGGCCTGGTCCGTAATCTTCACCTTGAAGTGGTCTTCGATGGACTTTTGCAGCCCCCGGAGTTCTTCCGCGAAGTAGGTGAGGGAGGTGTCAATGTCTTTGTGCGGGACGTGCAGGTACCGCAGAAAGGGGACCGGCTTCTTGTGCTCCAGTACCCCGTGCAGCCGGCGCATGTCGTCGTCCTTGAAGGAGATGACGGCGCCCGCCAGGAAGTCCAGGTCTCCCGAGAACATGGATTCCAGCACGTGGGTGCAGAAGCCGCAGGCATTTTGGGGGCGGTAAACGTCCGCCCTGGGGACGGCGGCGCGCCAGGTGCCGCTGATGCGCCAGGACTGCAAACCCCCGGCCCACAGGAGTTCGTTGGCCATGAAGTGACAAACGGAGCCCACAATCTGCCGGCCCTGCTGCTTCAGCTCTTTTCCCCGGGCGATCCTTTCATCTTCGCCGTTGGCCGCCAGCAGTTGTTGAAGCCTGGCCTCCATTTCAGTGTTTTGCAAAGCGGGACCCCTTTCTCAAGCTGAGTGTGCTACGTCCTCCCGGCTACGTCCTGGGCCTTCCCGTCCCCGGAGTGAAAGGGTGGTGCAGGCGCTGCCTGCCCAATTCCTGGTTTGCTCCAGGGTCCTCAGACTGGCTCTTCTCCCGCGGCCCCCATGCTGATCCCGACCGGCGGCGCCCCTACCACCTCTCCGGTCAAGGCCAGATCCTTGGCGAACACGGCAGCCCCGACGGCTCCGACGATTTGAGGCTCGAACGCCAGCTGCGCCTTAACGCCCAGCACGGTTTCCACCCTGGATACGATGCCGACGTTCTTGGCTACGCCGCCGCTGATGGCGAACTCTTCCTCTATCCCCCCGTTGCGGGCCAACAGGCTCTTGATTCGCCGCACCAGAGCATCGAAGGCCCCGGCGAGAATAGCCGAACTGTCCACGCCCCGGCGGACCAGGCCCCACGCTTCCTGCTCGGCAAAGACGGTGCAGTAGGCGCTGATCTTCACCGGCTCCGAGACGGAATTGAGCGAGGTGGGCCCGATTTCCTCCAGAGGCAGTTCCAACGCCCTGGCGACGCGCTCCAGGTATCGCCCGGTCCCCGCGGCGCACTTGTCGTTCATGACAAATTTCAGGACCTGGCCCTTGTCATCGCAACTGATAGCTTTGCAGTCCTGGCCGCCCATGTCCAGAATGGTCCTCACCTCCGGACGAAACCACCAGGTGCCCTTGGCATGGCAGGAGATCTCGGTAACACTGGCCGAGGAGAATGTGACGTTCTCTCTACCGTAGCCGGTGGCCACGATGCTCTTAAGGTCATCCATCTCCAGGGAGGCCGAGAGCCGGGCCTTGTCCAGGGCGTCGCCTGCGGCCTTCACGCTGTCGGGACCGGTGGGGATCACCGACCAAGAGACGATCTCTCCCTCGTTGAGTATCGCCGCCTTGGCGGTCAAGCTACCCACGTCGATGCCAGCAAACAACATGTCCAATTTCCTTTCTAACTCCCTTCTGCCCCAGCCCGTGCCAAAGCCCGAGCGGTCACGGCGGCCCCGACGGCACCCACGATCTCCGGGTCTTCGGTGGTGAGCACGGAGAACCCGACCGTCTGCTCCAAGAACTTCAAGACGCCCCGGTTCTTGGCCACCCCTCCCACGATCGCCACATCCTGCTCCATTCCGGCTTTCAACACCAACGGGTAGAGGCGTTTGGCCATGCCAAGCAGGACCCCCGCCACAATGTTCTCTTTCCTCTCGCGTTTGACATGAATCAGCGAGATGATCTCCGACTCGGCGAACACGGTGCAGACGTGCGCCACCTCCACTGGCGCCTCCGCGGTCAGCGCCAATGCCCCCATCTCATCGATGTCAACGCCCAGGATGTCGCACACCACCTCCAGATACAGGCCACTTCCGGAGGCACATTTCTCGTTCTTGGCCTGCTTCCTGACCCGGCTATCCACACACCCCACCGCCAGGGCCTTTTGGGCGCCGATGTCTAACACGGTTTTCGCGGAGGGGACGAAGTGGGGTATTCCCCTGGCCAGAGCGGAAGGTTCGGGCACCTTCACCCACCCCCCGTTCACCTGCTCTCTGCCTATACCCGTCACGCCTACATGCTCTAATTGGTCCAAAGAGACCCCGGCCTTCTGAGCCGCCTCATCCAGCATCGACGCCGCAACGCTCACGGCGGATTGCCTGCCCTGGTGCCCGATGGAATGGGACAAGACCCGGCCGCCATCCAGGATAACGGCCTTGGTCGTTTCTGCTCCAACATCTATGCCTGCGACTGCCATAGGCTCACCTCCGGGATGGCGTTGGCCCAAATAATACTTCCTCGCGGGTATATATCAATTACTGATAAGCATTGCCGCTGGCCAGCCTGCTCAGCCTTACACCAGGGTGCGAAAGCAAGGGTGCGAAAACACCCCAACTCTGACGGGTGAAGTATAAAGCCGCAGCCAAAAGTGTGCAACACGCGGGAAACACCGGGATTGGAAATCTGATTGAACGCAAGCGAGTCCAACCCGGCCCTACAGTCCGTTTTTCGTAAGCCCACACCCTGCGGCGAGAATACCAGGAGGGGCTGCGGGCAATACCCCTGGGCAGGTATAGGAAGCGCAGCTCCCCTCACGGGTAGATTGCCGAGCCCACCCGGTCCGTCTCCGCCCGGAACAGATGGCCGTGGACGCTGGTGACGTAGAGGGTGCTCATGCCGGGACCGGCGAAGCAGCAGTTCGTGGGAAGCAGGCACGGCACCGGGTGGGTTTCCAGGACCCGGCCGGCCGGGGAGAAAACATAGATCATTGGGCCGGGCCCGGCCACGTCCCAGCCGGCGGTGGCGATGATGTTGCCCTCCGCGTCAAGGCACATGCCGTCGATGCCCCGATGCACCCCGGCCGAGTCTTTGCTGAAGGCATGCAGCACCAGGTAGGGGCCCAAGGTGCCGTCGTCGTTTATCGGGTAGGCCCGCAGCTCCCGGTCGATGTCATCCCGAATGCTGTTGCTCTCGGCCACGTACAGGGTGCGCTGGTCGGCGGACACCAGGATGCCGTTGGGCATGGTGGTATCGAAGGTGGCGCGGGAGACCGAGTAGGTGCCATCGGCCTGGGGGTCGGCCCGCAGCACCGAACGATTGTCCAGCTCTTCCTGCTCGCTGGGGTCGATGTTGACCGCGTTCCAGGGATTCGTGAACCAGATTCTTCCCCGCCGGTCAACGGCCAGATCGTTGGGAGTGTTCAGTTTCTTGCCGTCCAGCCGGTCGGCCACGGTCGTGGTCGTCCCGTCGGGGTCGAACCGTACAATGGCACGGCCTCCGGAGCAACACCCGAACAGCCGCCCCTGGGCATCGTAGGCCAGCCCGTTGGTGTGGTTGGTCTCGCCCCGCCACTGGGTGATCTCTCCGCTGTTGGGGTCGAGGCGCATGATGCGGTGGGCCGGAATGTGGGTGAAATAGAGGGACTCCCCGTCCCAGACCAGGCCCTCGGTGATTCCGCCAAATGGTCTGTGGAGCAACTGGAACTGCCAATTCATCGTAACGTCCTCCTGATAGGATATTTCTGCGCCCGGACGGAAGCGTCCGGAAGGCCTGCCGCGGCAATGGGCGGCGTCGGCCGTCCGGTTTCGCCCAACCCGGTTATTCTACAACCAAGGTGAGTGATATAATTCAATCAAGCCAGTCCCAACGTGAATTCAGGGACCCGAGGGTCCTCCAGAGGTGAAGCCCAGGGCCATCCCCTGACGCTCCTTCCATGGAACTTCCGGCCGGCCAGGATATCGGTAGCGGTAAGGCTAAGGCCGGCCAGCGCATTTCGCCGAAGCCATTTTTGATGACACGCCTCTTCAAAGAGATCTTGGAAGCCGCCGTTCTGGCCATTTTCGTGTTTCTGGTGATCCAGAGCACTATAAGGAACTTTAGGGTCGACGGTTCCAGCATGCATCCGACCCTGGAGGGCGGACAGTATCTGCTGGTCAACAAGCTGGTCTATTTCAGGGTCGATACGGAACGCCTGTCCCGGATAGTCCCTTTCTGGAACGTGGACCGGCCAGAGGGACACTTCGCCATCCATCCACCCAAGCGAGGCGAAGTTGTCGTGTTCCATTTCCCCAAGAACCCCAAGAAAGACTTTGTCAAGCGGGTAATCGCCCTTCCCGGTGAAGAGGTGGCGCTGCGGGAGGGCACGGTATACATCGATGGCGAGCCCCTAGATGAGACGTGGTTACCTGCCAAAGACGATTCAACGAGGCCACCGGTGCGGGTCGGGGAAGATAAGTACTATGTGCTGGGGGACAACCGGCGGGCGAGCAACGATTCCCGCTCCTGGGGGGTGGTGCCGGAGGAAAACGTAGTGGGTAAGGTCTGGCTTGTCTATTGGCCCACCTCCGCGGCCCAATGGCTGAACAGCACGGCCTCTTCCGTCCGGGAGCTTTTCCGGTAGGTGTCCCCCGGGGGCCGGCGGCCGCCCCGCCCCATCCGCGGCAGATAGCAGCATCAAGGGGTCCGCCGGGTCCTGCCGCCCGGCCTTCCAGTGGACAGTCCCGCCGGCTACCGGCTATAATTACCCGCGGCGCCACCGGGGTCCCAGACCCGAGGAAAGGCAGGCCCCGAATGGGTCCCGCCTTGATCTCGGTCCCGAGAGCCGCGCTGTGCTGGAGAGGTGCCGGAGTGGCCGAACGGGCGCGACTGGAAATCGCGTAGGGGTTAACCGCCTCTCGCGGGTTCGAATCCCGCCCTCTCCGCCGTCCCCACTCCGGCTTTCAATTCCCGCCCATCCTACCGGGCATCAGGTTCCCCATCCGCCGCCGGCTCCTATCCCGTGAGATCCCGCGGCGCCATGTCTCCGGGAAGCCATCTCGAACTGTGGTTCGACAAGCTCACCACGGTGGGTGGAGGGGTTCTCAGTCCGTTCATCCTTCGACAGCCTCAGGGCGGGTTTGCCGAATCCCCATTCGAGGTAGTTAAAGAAGTGGTCAATGAGGTAGTTAAATGGGCATGCTGCTCTGGTGCCCCAGTCCCTTCGATGGGTACAGCTCCGGATTGGCGCAGTGCTCCAGCCGCTGCCCCTTGAGCCCGGCGACCAGGTTGCGGGCGGCCACAAGGCACATCTCGCGGCGGGTGGCGATAGAAGCGCTCCCGATGTGGGGAGTGATGATGATATTGTCCAGGGTCAACAGCGGGTCATCGGGGGAGATCGGCTCCGGGTCGGTCACGTCCAACGCGGCGGCCCGAATCCACTTCTCATTTAAGGCGGTGTAGAGGGCCTTCGAATCCACCACCGGGCCGCGGGCCAGGTTGATGAGGATGGCGGTGGGCTTCATCGTGTGGAGTTCCCGCTTACCGATGAAATGCCTGGTTTCCGGCGTCAGGGGCACGTGCAGGGAGATGAAGTCGGCGGTGCCCAGAACCGTGAGCGGATCGGCAAACCGTAGACCGTACCGCTCTTCCATCTCCGGCTTGCGAGTGCGGGAGTAGTAGATCACCTTCATGTCGAAGCCCCGGGCCCGTTTCGCCATTTCCAGGCCGGTCTGGCCCAGGCCGACGATTCCAAGGGTGGCGTCGTGGACTTCAGTGCCCAGCCAGTACATCGGGTGAAACGCCATTTCCCACCGGCCAGCCCGCACCCATCGGTCGGCCTCGCCGACGCGGCGCGCGGCCGACAACAGCAGCGCGAACCCAACGTCCGCCGTGGCCTTGGCCAGCACCCCCGGGGTGTAGCCCACCAGAATGCGGTGCCGCGACGCCTCCCCCACATCTATGTTATCCAATCCCACGGCCAGTTGGCTGATCACCTTGAGCTTGGGGGCGCGGTCCATCATCGAACCGTCCACCCGGTCCATGATGTTGGTCAACACCCCATCCGCATCAGCGATCTTGTTGGCGAGATCTTGCGGGCTGGGTGGAGACTGGATGGGCCACACTTCAACCTGGGCTGCCCCGGCAATCAGTTCCAGGGCTTCCGGGACGATCTGGCGGGTGACGAAGGCCCTGAGACTGGTCATGGCTGGCTGCTTTTCTCCTGGTAGGAGGTTTCGCCAACACAGCGGAGGGTATCAGGTTTCGACATTGTAGCCGAACCGCGGGCCATTTTCCAGGCGTGGGCATGGTGATATACTTAGAGGCCGGTCCGCAAAGCGGCGATTGCCCGCCCCTCCCCACTCTCCCGTTGGGAGTGCCAGGGCGAGGCGCAGGCGAACGGGACTTCTTCACAGGAGCCGTTTTCACGACCCTCGCGCTGGCAGGGGGGAGCAGTCCCCGCTTTCTCCCCGGTGAGCAGCCGGAGGGAACCCTAATCTCGGGAGGACGGGATGACTCTGTTTTTGAACGATAAGGAAGTAGTCCAACTGCTCCCCATGGGGGAGTGTATCCAGGCACTCGATGAATCCTTCGCCCACGCTGGCGCCGGCCGGACGGAGATAAAGCCCCGCTCCCGCATCCGCATGCCCGGGGGCTTCTTCCACTTCATGGCGGCGGCGGACGCCGGCCACGGGGTCTTCGGCTACAAGGCCTATCCCTCCTTTGCCGGGCCCAACGGGGGTAAGAATATTGTCAACCTATTCGACTTCGACAGCGGCGAGCTGCTGGCCTGCCTGGAAGGCGGGCGGCTCGGCCAGATTCGCACCGGGGCTGCCTCCGGTCTGGCCACCAAGTACATGGCCCGGGCCGATGCCGCCACCGTGGCCGTCATCGGCTCCGGCTTTCAGGCCCGTACTCAGCTGGAGGCGGTGTGCGCGGTGCGGACCATCCGCCGGGCGCGGGTCTTCAGCCGCCGCCGGGAGCGGCGGGAGGAGTTCGCCAGCCAGATGAGCCAACGGTTGGAGCTGGACGTGGTGGCGGCAGACAGCGCCGCGGCCTGCGTCGACGGCGCCGACATTGTTGTGGTCATCACCTCGGCCCGGGACCCGGTGCTGGAAGGCGAGTGGCTGGCGCCGGGCGCCCACGTCAACGCCGCCGGAGGAAACCACTGGATGCGCCGGGAAGTCGATGAGGCCGTGGTGACCCGGTCCGAGGTTATCGTGGTGGATGACCTGGAGCAGGCCAAGACGGAGTGTGGCGACCTGATCTGGGCGGAGGCCCGGGGAAGGTTCCGCTGGGACCTGGCCCACGAACTCCAGGACGTGGTTGCAGGCCGGGTGCAGGGCCGCTCTTCTCAAGAGGCCGTTACCCTCTTCGAGTCCCTGGGAGTGGCCCTGGAGGACATAGCGGCGGCCCAACTGGTCTACCGCAAGGCCAAAGACCAGGGCGCCGGCCAGGAGCTGCCGTACTAGGAGCGGCCAGGCGCCGCTAACTTCAACGGGGCCTCAGACGTTGGACAAGCTGAGTCCGGCCGGGCCTGGGACCCCCAACCTAGCCTTCCCCCTTCGCAAGGGGGAAGGAATAGTCCTCTCCTCCTTGCGAAGGGGGAGAGTTAGAGTAGGGATGTTTTCGCATCCACCGGGCCGGGCCTGGACCGTTGACAGACCGCCTTACAGGCCCAGCTTGCCTGGATTCATGATGTCTGCCGGGTCCAGGGCTAGCTTCAGCGCCCTCAAAACGTCGTGCCCCACGCCCATCTCCCGGGACAGCAGGTGGTTCAGCTTCACCCCGACCCCGTGGCAGTATTCCATCACGCCACCCAGGTCCTGGGCCAGGGACAGGACCTGCTCCACCACTCCGGCCAGGTTGTCGCGGAAGCCATCGCCGGCGCCCGGCTCGGCCACCAGCAGCATGGAAAACAGCTCCGGGCGGCTCCAGATGGAGTACTCCGCGACCCGGATGCCGGTTCCGGCCATGATCTGGTCGCACCGCCTCCGGTATTCCAGCACCTTGGAGATGGGCAAGCCCAGGTGCAGGTAGTCGAAGACGTGTCCGCCCGCCAGGTCCCAGCGGACCTGGCGCGGCTTGCCCCAGGCGGAGGTTTTATAATTCAGTCCGGACCGGTGACGGTCCTTCCAGTAAGCCAGGGCCGGTCCCGAGCCGGTGGCCCGGCCTCCGAACCGCCGGCAGACCTGCATCGACCGTTTTTCCTGGGCCGAAACCCCCTCCCGGAAGCCCTCGAACAGCAGGTATAACTGGATGTCGCCTTCCTCCTCGCTCAGGTCAAGCAAGGCCGGGCGGACCCCCAGGGCCAGCAGCTCGGCGGCGTCGTCGAACCCCTGGTCGAAGCTATCGAAAGAAGCCGTGGCGAAGACCCGGGCTTCCGGCAACCGGTAGACCTGGACCGTAGCCCTGATGATGATGCCGAAGACGCCCTCGCTGCCGACAAACAGCTGGTTCAGGTTGGGGCCTGAGGAGTATTTGGGCACCGGCCTGGTGGTCATGCCGCCGCCATCCGGCAGCACCACTTCCAGCGCCACAACCTGTTCCCCCATGGGACCGTGGGCTGCCGCGCGGTAGCCAACCCCATTGGTCGAAATGGCCCCGCCGACGGTGGCGATGGGAAGGCTGTACGGGTCGTGACCGGGCATGAGGCCGTGCTCCGTCAGCTTCTCTTCCAGCTCTTGCAGCGACAGGCCCGCTTCGACCTCGGCGGTCAGGTCGGTGGGGTTGACCGCCAGGACCCGGTTCATCCTGCCCAGGTCGACGATGATGCCGCCCTGTACCGGGAGGGCGCCGCCCATGAGTCCGGTGCCGCCCCCGTAGGGGACCAAGGGTGTCTGCCGCCGACTGGCCAGGGCCACGATTTCCGACACCTCTTTCGTCGAGCCGGGCCGGACCACCGCATCGGCCAGACGATCGAAGGCCCGTT
>CAYOAF010000045.1:0-21686 GCA_964401855.1 uncultured Dehalococcoidia bacterium | reverse complement strand
CAAGACGGCGCCGCCCACCCCGATCCGGTCCAGCGTGGCGACGCCCATCAACACGTATCCCATGTGGCTGACGCTGGAATAGCCGATCACGTACTTCAGGTCGGTTTGAGACATGGCGGAGACGGCGCCGTAGAGCACGTTGACGGTCCCCAGGGTAATCAGCACCGGCATCCAGTTCTCAGCGCCTTCCGGCAGCATGACCATGCCCACTCGGATGATGCCGTAGGCCCCCAGCTTCATCAGGACCCCGGCATGCAGCATGCTCACCGCCGTGGGAGCGGCAACGTGGCCGTCGGGGGACCAGGTGTGGAACGGCCACAACCCGGCCAGCACGCCGAAGCCGACCATGAACAGGGGAAACACCCAATTCTGGAAATCGTCGCTGAGCAGACCGTCCTCGGCCAGTGCGCCCAGGGTCGATATAGAAAAGGTCGGTTTACCGGCTTCTCCCGCCTCCACGTAAACCGCCAGTATCCCGATCCAGACCAGCACGCTGCCGGCGACCAGGTACAGGAAAAGCTTCATTGCCCCGTACTCTTTGGTGCGGAGGAAGGTGCCGAAGTCGGTGCTGCTGCCCCAGACGCCGATCAGCAAGTACATGGGCAGGACCGCCAGTTCGTAGAAGAAGAACAGGAAGAACAGGTCCTGCACCGCGAACATCCCGTACACACCCGCGCTCAAGGCCAGCAATAGAACGAAAA
Organism: uncultured Dehalococcoidia bacterium; assembly: GCA_964401855.1. Classification (GTDB taxonomy): domain Bacteria; phylum Chloroflexota; class Dehalococcoidia; order Lucifugimonadales; family UBA3495; genus CAJWBT01. Next base: position 20,985 of record CAYOAF010000045.1, on the reverse strand, counting down.
AGTCGCGGGGCCGGTGGCTGATGTTCTGGGAGATGAGCACCCCACCGAACAGGACGATACCGTTCAGCAGAATCAGGGGCGCGGAGATACCGTCGATGCCTAGGGCAAAGTCGATGTTGAGCGGCGCGTCCAGCCACTCGAAGGTACGCTCGAACTGGAAACCGCCTATCCCATAGTCGTAGCGGGCAAAGATGACCAGGGACAGCACCAGCGACAGGAAGGCGACGAAGACCGCGAAGCGCCACACTTCCTTGGGCGGGGCGGTGGGCATGAACATAGTCAAGACGGCCCCGAGCATAGGCACGAGGATTATCAGGACCAATGCCATCTCGTCGAAGTCGCTCATTCCCTGCCCATCAGGTGGACCTTACCCACCATAGGATGGCCAGCCCAACGGTCCCCAGCGCCATGGCCAGCATGTAGCTGTACACGTGTCCGGTTACGTGCAACCGCAGGACGTTCCCCAGGCGCCAGACGGAGTTAGCCGGTCCGTTGACCGCCACGTCGTTGATCACCGCCCGGTCGAAAAGGGCGATGAAACCGGAGAAGACCAGCACCACCCGGTCCACCGCCCACTGGTACACCTCGTCGAAGTAGTACTTGTTCTCCACCACCCGGAGCACCGGGGCGAACCGGGACTTCACACCCTCCAGGGACACGCTCCCCTTCACGTAGACCAGGGAGGCAAACCAGAAGGCCCCCACGGCGAGAACGATGGATAGGATGCCAATCCACCAATTGAACTCGAAGCCGTGCTTCTCTTTGAAAAAGACGAACCCGGCGAAGCCGTCGTAGCTTCCCGGCCAGTTGAAGCTCAAGAACCCGAAACCCACCGCCAGCACGGCCAGCAGCGCCATGGGCGCGGCCATCAGCCACGGGGCATCGTGAGTGTCTCGAAGCTCTCGCCCCAACCGGCCGAAGAAGGGCAGGAACATGACCCGGGCCATGTACAAGGCGCTCATGAACGCCGTAACCAGGGCCAGGGCGATAAAGGCCGGGTTTCGGCCTTCCTCCACAGCGGCCAGTACCTCGTCCTTGCTCCAGAACCCGGCCAGAATAGGTATCCCGCCCAGGGACAGCGCCCCGATGGAGAAGACCAGGGCGGTCAGCGGCATGACCCGTCGCAGCCCTCCCATCTTCTCCATGTCCTGGTGCCCGGTGCTGTGAAGCACGCTGCCGGCCCCCAGGAACAGGAGGGCCTTGGCGAAGCCGTGGGCCAGCAGGTGAAAAATGGCGGCGGTATAGCCGAAAGCTCCCAAGGACAGCATCATCAGCCCCAGGTGGCTGATGGTGGAGTAGGCCAGGACCCGTTTCAAGTCGGTGGCCACCAGGGCGATGGTCGACGCCATCAGCGCGGTGACCAGGCCGACGATGGCCACCACCAGCAGAGCATCGCCGTTGTATGCCTCGAAGAGGGGGAAGGCCCGGGCCACCAGGTAGACCCCGGCGACCACCATGGTGGCGGCGTGGATCAGGGCGCTGACCGGGGATGGACCCTCCATGGCGTCGGGCAGCCAAACGTGGAAGGGCACCTGAGCCGACTTGCCCATGGCGCCCAAGAAAAGCAGGAGAGCCGCCACGGTCGCGGTCCCCTGGCTCATTCCGTCGACGCCTCCGGTCATCACCCCAAGGCGCACTGCCTCGAAGGTCTCCGCCATGCTGAAGCTGCCCACATCCCGCCACAGGAGCAAAATCCCAATCAATAGACCTACATCCCCGATACGGGTGACGACGAAGGCCTTCTTGGCCGCCTCCTTGGCCGGCGGCCGCTCGTGCCAGAAGCCGATGAGCAAGTAGGAGCACACCCCCACCAGCTCCCAGGCTACGTACAGCAGCAGGAAGTTGTCGGCCAGCACCAGGGTCAGCATGGCCGCCGCGAAGAGGGAGTGGACGGCAAAATACCAGCCAAAGCGTGGATCGCCGCGCATGTATCCCAAGGAGTAGACCTGCACCATCAGGGCGACGAAGGTGACCAGCCCAAGCATGGCCACCGTCAGGGGGTCGATGAGCATGCCCCAGTTGAGCTGAACGCTGTCGTCCATCCCGGGCAGGCCGGCATGGAACCAGGTCCGCTGGTACTGGCAGGTCCGCGCACCCGTATCCGGGCTGGTGGAACAGTGTTCGGTCTCCGGCCCGGCACTCAAAAAGCCGCCGAACACCACCCAGAAAACGGCGAAGCCGGCGGCGACTGCGAGAACGGCCAGGAAAGCGCCCCTGCCGGGCAAATACCTGTCGAAGACGACAATCAGCGGCGCCGCCGCGAAGCTGAAAACCGGTATGAGCCAGGCCCATTCCACTAGCGGTCAACCTTCAGCGGGGTAACCCCCTTGTTCTCCTCCTTCGTAAGGGGGGGTGAGGGGGAGTCTTGCCGGCGGCCGATAGCCGTCGAAATTGTCATTGGCGTGATCACCACCTCATCAGGTCCATTTCGTCCACGTTCACCGTGGAACGGTTCCGGTGCATTCGCAGGATGATGGCCAGGGCAAGGCCCACCTCGGCGGCGGCCACGGTAATCACGAAGATGGCGATAACCTGTCCGTCGAAATGGACGAATTTACCGGTGCCGTTAAGGTGCGACGCCGCGGCGATGAGGTTGATGTTCACCGCGTTCAGCATCAACTCGATTGACATCACGATCAACACGGCGCTCCGCCGGGCCAGCACACCGTAGAGCCCGATGGAGAACAACGCGGCGCTCAGCAACTGAAAGTAGACCAGAGGGACCATGGCTACTGTTCACCCTTCCTGGAGCGGGCTATGAGTATCGCCCCGATGAGTGCCACCAGCAGCACCAACGACGCCACCTCAAAGGGGATGGCCCACCGGGTGAAGAGAGAGTTGGCCAGATCGGTGAACACCGGGCTCTGCGGCTCGGTGTCCTCCACCCGCCGGGTCCAGAAAGATGAAATCAACACTCCCAGCAGGCCCAGTGCAGCCACCGCAGCCAGGGGCCACTGCCGGTTGTCGGAAATCCGGGGGTACTCGGAGGTCCGGGTCAGCATAATGGCGAACAGAAGCACGATGATGATCGCGCCGCCATAGATGAGCATCTGGACCAGGGCCAGGAACTCGGTGAACAGGATAAGGTACACGCCGGCCACCGCGGCAAGAGAAACCAGCAAGGCCAACGCGGCATGCACCACGTTCCGGGTCACCACGACCCCCAAAGCCCCACCCAGGGTCAACACCGCCAGCAATATGAACAAGACCCAAGGCACAGCTACCGGCCCCAACCAAATAATGAGCCACCGGGACGGCGGCTCCAACAGAAAACAGCTCCAGCCAGCGTATCCTTAGGGATACCCATCGCTTTTCACCGCCCCCAGAATATCCTCCTCAGGAATCCCCACACACCACACCTCCCGTCCTTTGGCCCAATCCGCTTCCTTTTCAAGAACCGTTCAGTGCATTCCACACAGGTACAGGCCGCAGGGTGCGTGCCGGTTATGTTCCGAAACCGTTCGTCTTCCCTACTCGGCATGTCTGGTAGCTCAACGACGGTCGTTGTGCCAGAGGGGGTCGCAGGCCGTCCCTATCCGGCGCCAAACCTCAGACACGGCCACGGGCTACTCTTCGACTCCCGCGGCGGCCGCGGGGACCGTATCCTCGGGCCCAGCCTTAGCCGCACCCTCCTTTTTCCGTTTGGCCAGCTCCGAGGGAGCGACCCAGTCAGTCTCCCGCTGGAACTTTCCCCCAACCTCCAGCAAGGCCGGCAAGTTCATCCGGTCACCGTTGCGCCGGTAGGTGCTCATCTCGTGCTCGTGACTCATCACGATGGCGTCAAAGTTACATACCTCAACGCAAATCCCGCATATTATACACCGGCTCAGATTGATCTCGAAGCTATCGATGATCTTTCGCCGATGGCTCCGGCCCTCCTCCTGGAGTGGGTTGTTTTTCATGTTCGCCGACATGCACCGGGTGGGACAATTTCGGACGCAGATCATGCAGCCGGTGCAGTAGGGCTCGCCGACCTGGCTGTCCCAAGTCAACGCGGGAAAGCCCATGAACCGGGGTTGCACCGGTGTCGGGACGCCGGTCCTTTTCCAAAAATGGCCGGTCTCGGGGTACTGGCGAGTCACCGGGTCACGCAACCCCCGCGCCGTGGACAACAGGGTCACCCATAGACCTTTTAGGCTATATTTCATCGGATAATCCCTGAGGCTAATCTCTGATCGAAGATCCCGAACCTCACCCGGCGTCCAGCCCGGCCCCACCTGGGCCAGGCTTTCGGGTTCGGCCCGCCCCACGTTTGGAGGCCTGGAGCCCTTGTTGGCGGTTCCACACTTCGGCCACCCTGTGGGCCGGGGCCACCCTACTGCGGTAGATCAGGTAGCCCACCACCAGCAGGCCCACCAAGGACATCAGTGTCAAGGACCAAGCCGGCCAGCCGTAGAACTGGTAGATCGCGGTCATGACGATGGCCAGGAACGATAGGGGCACCAGGACCTTCCAGGCGAAGCCCATGAGTTGATCGACGCGCAGCCTGGGCAAGGTGCCCCGCACCCAGAAAATCACTAGGACGACGGCGTAGGTTTTCAAGAGGAACCAGACGATGCCGGGCAGCAGCGGCCCCAACCATCCACTCAAGAACAACAACGTGGTCAGCGCGGCCACGGCAAAGGTGTTGATGTACTCGGCCATGAAGAACACCGCCCAGTGGACGCCGCTGTACTCCACGAAGGGGCCGCCCACGATCTCCGACTCAGCGTGGTATATGTCGAACGGCGTCCGCCCAACTTCGGCCAGCCCGGCGATGAAGAAAACAACCAGACCCAGAGGCTGAACCAAGACGTAGGGATAGTTGCTCTGCCCCGGGTTCAGGGCCGATCCGGCCACTATCTCCCGCAAATCCAGGGATTGGGCCAGCATGGCCACCACGATTACCACCATGATTACGGGGATCTCGTAGCTGATTAGCTGGGCCGCCGCCCTTAATCCCCCCAGGGTCCCGTACTTGTTGGCGGAGCCCCACCCGGCCAGAACCAGACCCAGGATTCCGATGACGGTGAAAGCGACGATGTAAAAGAGGCCCAGGTCCAGGTTTCTCAGCACCATGTTTTCAGACCCTGGGATGGTGACCCAGATCATGAAAGCGGCGAGTATCACGATGACCGGCGCCGCCCAAAAGATGGCCCTCTCCGAAGAAGCCGGAATGATGTCCTCTTTGGTGATCAGCTTGAGGGTGTCGGCGATGGGCTGCATCAAGCCCATGGGGCCGGTGCGGGTCGGGCCCAGGCGGCGCTGCAGCCGCCCCAGTACCTTGCGCTCCAGCCAGATCAGCGACAGTACCACTACCGCCAGCGCGGCAAACATGGCCAGCAGCCCGACGACGATCCAGCCAACGGTCCCCAGGCTGACGGCAAGTACGGGTATGGCCAGCATCAGCGGTCCACCTCGCCCAGCACAATGTCCAGGGAACCGAGGGTCACCACGGAGTCGGCCAGCCAGACGCCGCTCAGCATGTGCTTGATGGCGGAGAGGTTGCAATAGGAGGGAGGCCGGACCTTTACCCGGTAGGGCTTGTCGGTACCGTCGCTGACCAGATAAACACCCAACTCACCCCGTGGATTTTCCGACCGGGTGTAGACCTCCCCTTTCGGAGGGCGTATCAGCCGGCGTCCCAGGGAAGAGACGACGTTCCCCTGCGGCATCTGCTCCACCGCCTGCTGAACGATCCGCAAGGACTCGTACATCTCCTTGACCCGGACGTAGAAGCGGTCCCAGCAATCGCCGTCCAGCCCGACGGGCACGTCGAACTCAAAGCGGTCGTAAACCGAATAGGGTTCGTCCTTACGCAGGTCGGAGGACACGCCGCAGGCCCTGAGGCAGGGGCCGGTGAACCCGTAGTCGATGGCGTCTTCGACGGAGATAGCCCCCAAGTCCTTGAGCCGCGCCAGGAATATCTCGTTGAAGGTCAAGAGCCGGTCCACCTCCTCCACGTCCTTACGAACCACCGGCAAGAGGCCGGCGATAAGCTGATCGAAGTTTTCCGGCAGGTCCTCCTTGAGACCGCCGATGCGGAAGTAGTTGTGCATCATCCGTGCGCCGGAGACGGCCTCGAAGAGCGCCTGGATGCGCTCCCGGCCCCGAAAGCAGATCATGGAGGGCGTCATCGCCCCGGCATCCAGACCCATGGTGGCCACGAACACCAGGTGGCTCGCAATGCGGTTCAATTCACACAGTATGACCCGCACGTATTCGGCCCGCTCGGGAACCTCGAGCCCCATCAGTTTTTCCACGGCCATGCAATAAGCGTGCTCGTTGTTGAAGTTGGCGATGTAGTCCATCCGGTCGAAGAGGGTAATTACCTGATGGAACTGCTCCCCCTCGCACAGCTTCTCCGAGCCCCGGTGGAGGTACCCGATGTGGGGCTCCAGGTCCACGATCTTTTCACCATCAACCCACAGCACCAGGCGGAACACGCCGTGGGTAGACGGGTGCTGCGGCCCCATGTTGAGCAGCATCTCCAAGGGCTCGATGCCGGGTTTTGTTTCGCTGCGGATCTCTGCCATCTTCAAATGTTCGCTCAATGCGTTGGGCGCCGATCGGAGCCCTTCAGGTCCTTAACGTCAGCCTGAGTGCCGGCGGGTGGTCCATCATCTTGGGCTCCGGCCGGGCTATTCCACGAATTCCAATTGCAGATCTGTAGCCTCTTCCACCCCGTCGAATCCGGCTTGAGCCAGGGCCTGCTCCAGGTCATCCTGCCCGTCGTGGGTCTCAATCCAGGCCCTCATATGATGGACCAGTTGGTCCTGAGCTTCCCGCACAGAATCCCCCGAGCCCTTCAGAGGGAGCCGGTCCACGCTGGCCACGTAGCCGCCGTCCTCCCAGGCCACCCGGGCGGTCAAAACCAGCCGCTCCATCACCCGCTAGAACTCCTGATAATCGTTGAACGGATACTCTCTACGGCCGGGAAACCCTTCGAAGCCTTCATACAGCAAGAGGGGCTCCAGGCCGGGGTGGCCGTCAAACAACACCCCGAAAAGCTCGTGGGCCTCTCGCTCGTACCACTCAGCGGCCCTCCAGACAGGGGTCACCGACGGCACGCGGGGGTCGTCGTAGGGGACATCGGTCTTCACCACCAGGAGCCTTTTTGGCTCGAGTGAACGCAGGAAGTAGACGAGCTGGAAATACTCCTTGTAGTCCACGCAAGCCAAGCACAGGAGCTGTTTCAATGCAAGCCTGGGGTCCTCCTTGGCCAACCGGCACACCCTCTCGGTGTCCCCGGGTTCGATGGCTATCTGGGGAAGGTCGTGGAGGACGCCCACTTTCGGATGGAACTCTTTAAACATCTCACCGGAAGCTGCCAGCAGCTCCCGGTTGGACCGGCTCAGGCCCTGGAGTCCGGCCTGAGCCGGGTCCGATGGTTGAGCGTTGCTGTTATCGGCCACTTTCTCTGGCGTCCTGCATGATCTTTTCCTGGAGCTTGAGGATACCGTACAGCAATGCCTCCGGGCGGGGAGGGCAACCCGGAACATACACATCCACGGGGACAACGTGGTCTACCCCCATCACCACTGAGTAGGACCGGTAGTAGGGCCCTCCATTGGTAGCGCAGCTGCCCATGGCGATAACCCATTTTGGCTCCGGCATCTGCTCGTAAAGCAGCCGGATGGGGTCCGCCATCTTCTTGGCCACCGTCCCTGCAACTATCATTAGGTCCGACTGGCGGGGCGAGGGCCACGTCACCACGCCAAACCGGTCGAAGTCGTAATGGGCCATGTAGGTAGACATCATTTCAATGGCGCAGCAGGCCAGCCCAAAGCTCAGCATCCACAGAGAAGACTTGCGGGCCATGGCGAACAATTGGCCTGTGGTGGTGGTGATTACGCCGGGCACCCTCTCCGCCAGGATCTGATTGAGCAGAGAGGGAGCAGGATGATTCCCTTGCCTCGGAGTCACCTCTGCCACTCTAGAGACCCCTTCTTCCAAGCGTAGACTATGGCGAAAGAGAGCACGCCCAGGAACAGCATCATGGCGTAGAAAGGGACCGCGTTGGCCTCAGTGATCTTCTGTTGCAGGAAAACCACGGCCCAGGGAAAGAGGAAGACGGCTTCCACGTCAAAGATTAGGAAGAGTATGGCAAAGATGTAAAACCGGACGTGGATATTGGACCATATGTACCGGGCGGCAGGGATTCCGCACTCGTAGGGGGTAAGCTTCAACTCGGACTGCCGCCTGGATGACAGAATCCGCGACGCCCCGAACATAGCGCCAATGGCCACCACCGCTATAACAGCGGAGATAGCGACAGCAGTCCAGTTCTCAGCGAACAGGTCCGCATTAAAAGCTTGGAGGTTTATACTGGGGTGAAGTGCCATACCTTCGGGATAAATACTTGGTCGGTCAGGAGGATTTCCAGGGCCGACACATCGAACTCAATATACATCGGCTGGGGTTTAGTGTCAATTGAAAATACCTGGCAAACGAGTCTGTCCCGTAGCCCGCATCGGCCCGGTCAGCCGCGAGAACGCAAGGCGGTGGAGGAGACGTCCGCCCGGAACCGGGACTCGGGGATGCCCTGGAAAAGGGGGCTGAATCCCGGCGGAATGGCCACATCCGCCAGGGTGCGAAAAGCGCCGCCCTCCGCGCGGCCGGCCACCAGAAAGCGACATCCAGCAGCCGATATCCGGGCCAGCGCCAGGAGCATCGCAGACTCGTCTCCGCCGTAGTACTTGGGCGCGACCAGGCGGACCGTCGTATCCCAACCGATGACGAACGTGCACCCTGGAAACAGATCGGCCTTCTTGCGAAACGTCTCCGCCCGGGTCAGAACCACGCTCTCCCTGCCGGCAAACTGTTCCAACCGCCGGTTGACCTCGGCCTCGGCGAGGGGCGGCTTGTCCACGTTGGTGACCGATAGCTCGAAGACCACGCCGGTGCCCAGGATCTCGGCGGCGGTGCTTGCCAACTCTTTGTGGCCCCGGTGCAAAGGCGCGAAGGACCCCGGCAGCACGGCCGCGGGCGCCGCCCCGTCCACTGTCATCCGGCCGCCGGGCCCCAGCGTCACGGCGCCGGCCTCGCCGGACAGCAGCCGCTTCAAAGGGTTGGGATGGCGCTTTCGCCGGATGGCCAGGCCGTCGGCGCCGCTCAAGCCGGGAGGGAGTCCCGGCTCGACCCCACAGGCCTCGGCCAGAGCGTGGACGATCAGCTGGCTTACCAGGTCTTCCTCGCCCGCCCGGTCCCGGTGGCCCTTGGCCAGGCGCAGGTTATAGGAGACCGTGCCGGCATCATCCCAGGTTGCGATATAGCAGCGGTGGGCGCCCCGTTTCAGCCGGTCGGTAGCGATGGTGGCGGTACAGGCCAAACCGACGACCGGCGGCTCGCCTTCCCGCAGGCGCATCCCCCGCCGGTAGGCGGCCCGGGCCATGGCCCGGGAGGTTTCCTGGGACACAAATTGAGCTGGCTCGCATCCCAGGAAGTCGGGCATCGAAAGTCTCCCGTAGGGTATCACCACCTCCAGGACGGTTCGGGAAGCCCCGGCGACGCCCAGGAGCCAGGCGATCGCCTGGCTGCCCGCACCGGAGACGGCCAGCACCGCCTGCTGGGGTGAATCGTGAATCTTATGGATCACGTCTTCGACGGCAGTCATCTCTGAACGCGCCCCGATGGCTTTTCCAGCCACTAGTGATTAGTCACAATTTCCGGCGCGAATACCTTCGCGGTGAGGCACAGGAGGTCAGACGTTCGCAAGGTATTTTCATTAAGAGGGTGGGACCGGCAATCAATGTGACTGGCCCCCCGGCTGCCAAGGGGTGTAATCAATCTCTCCCATGTGAGACATGGAGTATTGGATCTCGTTGCCGATCTTCAGCATCCACGCTGCCATCACCTGAGGCGACAACTGGCGGGCCGCATCCCGCCACCAGAGGGGCTCGCCTTCGGTCACGGTGTCACCCTCGATCACCTCACCCAGAAAGCAGGTCATGTCCCCTGCGTCCATGGCGTTGACCACCCAGCAGTCCAGGTACCCCCAGCAGTCCCGGAGGACCGGGCTGCCCGACGACTTCAGATCGTAGGCCACCGTGGCGAGCTTGTACCGGTCCCGGCCCGACACCAGGCCAAATCCGGCAACCAGATCCAATTGGTCCTGGCGGAGAAAGTTCAACGCGAAGGCCCCGCTGCCGTGGATCAGGCCGTGGCTGTAGTTCCGTTTGTATATCTGAACGACCACCCGGGGCATGCTGGGAACGATGGACGCTGATCCGATGGCCACCGCGATCTGGGCGTTGGGCTTCCCCTGCCACTGGCTGGTCACCACGGCAATGGGGGACCACAAGTGACCCATCAGGCGTGCAATGCGGCTATGGTCCATCTGATGCCTTCACCTCTTCCGTCTCCGAAGCGCCGTCGGATGCTCCTTCCCGGCCACACTCCTCCTCCGGGTTAATCCGGAGTTTAACACCGGCGGCTACGGGGGGTCTACCGCATACTCGATGCCTGTCTGCTGATAACCATGGGCCGCCTCCGCCGGTGAAGTGGAAACTGGAGTGAACACCGGTGCACCGTTTTGTGGGTAGCCTTACATCGGCGAAATTATGGGCGAAATTATGCGACACTACCTCACTACGACGGTCTTTCCGGCGCAAGCCGGAATCCAGAGAAGCTTGGTTTGGATCCCGGCCTTCGCCAGGATGACGGACCGGAAATCAACACATTGACGAGACACCAGAGTGGTAGTCTGGCTCTAGCCATGAAATCACGGCGATGACCAAGCGGCGCGGCCTGGCCCCTGCGGACCCCGGCGGTATGGCATCAGGGGACCGGCCGGGGCTACCAGTCCGGGGAGTGGTCCTCGGAGGTGTTGTTGGTGAGCCGGCGCTGTTGGCCGCCGTCGGCGCCCATCACGAAGATTTCTCCGGCGCCGTACATATAGGAAACGAAGGCGATTCCCTTGCCGTCGGAGGACCAGACCGGGGTCAGGTCGTTCGCCTCGTTGCTGGTCAAACGGCGCTGCTTGGACCCATCACCCCGCATGGAATAAATCTCGGCGTTGCCGTCCTGGTAGGATACAAAGGCGATGGTCTTGCCGTCCGGAGACCAGACCGGAGAGATGTCGTCGTCCTGATGCGAGGTCAAACGCTTCACCTCGGGCTTGTCTTGCCAGGTGCCGTTTTTCGGTTGGCGCACGACATAGATATCGGCGTTGCCGCCGTCGATGCGCACGAAAACGATTTCCCGGCCGTTGGCCGACCAGGCGGGGTCCGAGTCCTGCCCGTCCGTCAGGTGGACCAGGTTCACTCCGTCGGGGTTTCGCAGCCACAACCCCTTCTCCGCATCGTCAGGGTCCCTGAAGAAGACCAGCCACTCCCCGTTCGGCGACCAGTCTCCCAGCCGGTCCTCAGCAGAGTTGGTAGTTACTCGGGTCAGATCACCGCCCTCGGAGTTCATCAGGTAGACTTCAGGGTTGTCACCCCGTTGGGAGACAAAGGCGAGCCGATTTCCATCGGGCGACCATAGGGGGGACCGCTCGTCGCCGACGCTATGGGTCAGCCGGGTCAGGGCCTTTCCTTCCCAGTCCACCAGGTTGACTTCCAGATCGCCGGCCTGGTCGGACATATAGACGATACTCTTGCCGTCGGGGGACCAACGCGGGCCGAAGTCGCGGCCCTGGTTGTCGGTCAGCGGGGTCGCCGCGCCCGACTCAACGTCCAGTGAGTAGATCTCCTCATCACCGTCCACCGTGGACACGAAGGCAATCAAGTTACCGGAGGATGACCCGCAGGCGGTAACGGCCAACGCCACGAGCAATGCCAGGAGCAGTATCACCTTCCCCACGTTGTTAAGACCGTCCATCACACACCCCTGGAATGGCTCACGCCTCAAGGTAGGCACTCTTTGCAGAGCCCCCGGTCCCTCCCGGCTGTTTGAGAAGATTATAGCCAAAATCCTCCCACTCCATCCCCTTCATTTGCACCGGGTTTGAATCAAAATCCCACCACCCTCCCTTATTGTAAACGAGGCAGCGGGAGGATTACTGCCGGTTCACGCTATCCCTGTCGAAAAAAGGAGATGGCCGGTAGCGAAGGCAGGCGTCTGCCCGGCTTGACAAGGGAAGCGCGCTTGTTTAGCATCACAGCGTTCCCCAGTCGATCACGCCCCTGATTCACCCCGGCGGAGCCACGTCAGGGGGATTGCATGACGAAATACGGCGCGGAAGGTGTCTCATGCGAGCCTTAGTCGGAGCCAACCTGATTGACGGCACCGGAGGGCCGGTGGTCAACGATGCCACGGTGCTCATCAGCGGAGGTCGTATCAAAGCCGTTGGCCCGGGAGGGGCCGTGAGCCTGCCTCCTGAGACCGGCGTAGTGGACGTATCCGGGCTGACCGTGCTGCCCGGCCTCATCGACTGTCACGACCACCTGGCCTCCAGGAACTACGACCTGGCCAGCCGTTGGGGCCTCAGTGAGCCGGCCTCCCTGCGGCATCTGCGGGTAGCCAAGACCCTGGAGCAAACCCTGGCATCCGGCTACACCTGCGTGCGCGATGCCGCCTGGCTGGACGCCGGCTTCAAGCAAGCGGTGGAAGAGGGGCTGATTCCCGGGCCTCGGCTGGTCATTTCCGTGGTCATTATCTCCCCCACCGGCGGCCTCAGCGATCACGTCTGCCCCGCGGGCCACCGCCGCCCCTTCCATACCGATCCCCTTCTGCCCTCCGGTGTTGCCGACGGCGTCGACGCGGTCCGGGCCAAGGTGAGGGAGATGGTCCGCGTGGGAGCCGACGTCATCAAGTTCGGCACCACCGGCGGGGCCAGCTCCCGGCAGGGGCACGGCCCCAAGGACATCGCCTTCGGGCCGGATGAGGTCAAGGCCCTGGTGGAGGAGGCCGCCGCCCTGGGTCGAAAGACCATGTGTCACGCCCTGGGCGGGCCGGGGCTGCGCATGGCCGTCGAGGCCGGGGCCGGTTCGATAGACCACGGGTGCTACCTGGCGGAGGAGCCGGACCTGCTCAAGATCATGGCGGACAAGGGCATCTTCTTCGTCCCCACCCTCGAAGTCTACGAGTTCCATTCCACCGTCAGCGCACCCCACATCCAAGAGCGGACCAAGGCCCTGTTGCAGATTCACCGGGAGAGCATACAAATGGCCCTGGCCGCCGGGGTCAAGGTGGTAGCCGGCACCGACGCCGGCGGGTTCGTCCACGGCGACAACGCCCACGAACTCCAGCTCCTGGTGGACCGAGGCTTGTCAACTATGCAGGCCATCCAGGCCGCCACCGGATGGGCCGCCGAGTGCGTGGGACTGGAGAAGGAGATCGGCACTCTGGAGGCGGGGAAACTGGCCGACCTGTTGGTGGTCGATGGGGACCCGTTGCGGGACATCGGAGTACTGCGGGACCACGGACGAATCAAACTGGTGATGAAGGGCGGCGAGGCGTTTGTGGACCGGTTGCCCTACGCCGCGCCGCAGCCGGTGGGCCATCAGGTATAATACTGCCCGCAGCCGTAAGGTGTGCCGGCCGCCGGCCACCGATTGCTGGTGGCTGACTCCTGACTGGTGACCGCTTCGTTCTATGCGCTTCCACATCTTCACCCTTTTTACTGAAGCCTTCGAAGGGCCCTTCCAGCACAGCATGCTTGGCCTGGCATGCCGGCGGGGCCTAATCTCCATCCAGATCACTGACATCCGTTCCTACACCCACGACGCCCACGGCACCACCGACGATTATCAGTTCGGCGGAGGCCACGGCATGGTCCTTAAACCGGAACCAGTTTTCGAGGCGGTGGAAGACATTCTGAATGGCTATCCACCGGAGGAGCAGAGGGCCATCCCGGTCATTCTGCTCACTCCCCAGGGCGAGATGTTCAACCAGAAAATGGCGGCGGAATTGGTCCGGGCCCCGGCCCTGGTGCTGATCTGCGGCCACTACGCCGGCGAAGACGAGAGGATCCGCCGCCCCCTGGCAACTCGCGAAGTCAGCATTGGGGATTTCGTGCTTACCGGGGGAGAGCTTCCCGCCATGGTCATGGTGGACGCCGTTGCCCGGCTAATTCCGGGTGTGGTCGGTTCCCAGGAAAACGTGGAGGAGGACTCCATAACATCGGGCCTGCTTCAGCACCCGCTGTACACCCGTCCGGCCGAATACCGGGGCCTAGCCGTTCCGGAGGTCCTACGCTCCGGACACCACGCCGAGATCGCCCGCTGGCGCCGCCGGGAGTCTTTAAGGCGCACCCTGGAGCGGCGTCCCGACCTGTTGGAGACCACGGACCTGACCGCCGAGGACCTGGCGTTTCTTCGGTCGCTGAGCTACGGAAGATGAAGATTGGTTGACTAGCGGTCAGCAGTCAGCTATCAGCTATCAGCAGTCAGATTAGAGGACACTTTGAATGGCCAAAGCCGATTTCAAGTTCCAAACGCAGCTTCGGGTACGCTGGATGGAGTGTGATGCTCAGGGGATCGTTTTCAACGGGGCCTATATGGGCTACCTGGAGGTGGGGCAGGCGGAGTATTTCCGAAACCTGGGCTTCAGCATCTACCGGATAGCCCAGCGGGGCTACTTCGACAGCGCGGTGGTCAGAACTGTCCTGGAGTTCAAGTCCCCGGCTCGCGTCGACGACATTCTGGACCTCCACGTCCGGGTCAGCCGCATCGGCAACACCAGCCTGCACTTGGATATAGAGGTATATCCCCAGTTTTCCGACCGGCTGGTGAGCACGCTGCAGGCGGTGTACGTGGGTTTCCACGTGGAGTCGCTGACCACTCGCCCGGTGCCCGGCGAGATCCGCGAGATCGTGAACCATTTCGAGACCACCGGCGAGGTGCTTCCCTTGGAGCGCTTTCCCCGCCTGGCCGAGGCGGCCAGGTAGGATCGGCTTCAAGCTTTCCCGGTCTCTGGGAAAAAGGCCGGCCGCCGGACCCCCGGTTGCCTGTCCTCCGCTTTGCCCTTATCATAGTAACGGCGAGCCGCCCTCCACTCTGACGGGGGGCGGGTCCGAGCAACGATCTAACATCTCCTCTAGGTCCGGTCAGGGGAGAGGAAACCCATGGAGGTTGCGCGGGAATGGACTACAACCATGTTCTGTACGAAAAGGATGGCCCGGTTGTCAGGATCACCATGAACCGGCCGGAAAAGCTGAACGTAATAGACTTCCCCGGCCAAGGTGGTATTCTCGATAATTTCTACGCCGCCCTTGGTGAGGCCGAGGAAGACGACGAAGTAAAAGTGGTGGTGATTCGAGGCGCCGGCCGTTCCTTCTGCGCGGGGCATGACCTGGAGGTTGTGGGTTTCATCTACGGCATCGGCACCGGCCAGCCCAACGAGCGCAGAGCAAGTCAGCGCATCCGCCTCAAGGTGGACCGGAAGTGGATGGAGAACCACCTGAAGCTGCTCACCTTCCCCAAGATCACCATCGCCCAGGTCCAGGGCCACTGCATCGGAGAGGGCGCGCTCATGATGGAGTTCTGCGACCTGGCCGTGGTGGCCGAAGACGCCCAGATCGCCCATGCCGAGCAGCGGCTTGGCTTCTCCGGCAGCGGGTTGAACCTGCTGCCCCTGTACCTCACCGTTGGGCTGAAAAGGGCCAGGGAGCTGCTGCTCCGGGGCCGCGCCATCAGCGGGACGGAGGCCGTCGCCATGGGCCTGGCCAACCGGGCCGTTCCCCTGGACCAGTTGGAGGCCGCGGTGCAAGAGTATGTCGACGACATGGTCCGGCTTCCGCTGGATGGCATCGCCATCGGCAAGGCCACCAACCACTGGATCCTGGACACCCTGGGCGCCACCTCCGGGCTGATCCAGGGGTACATCAGCCACACCATGTTCACCAACCTGCGCTTCGAGCAGGGGGAGTACAATTTCTTCCGGGAGCGGCGCGGCTCCGGCACCCGCGAGGCCTTTCACGCCCGGGACGACCGGTACGAGTAAGCGGTCAGCCGTCAGCAATCAGCGGTCAGCAATTGGGCTGACTGCCCTGGATTGGGGGTTTTGGCTGCGTGCCGTCGGCTTTCCCGTCTCAACAATGGAGTGGCCTCGGCACCGTCCGTCGGTGCTGAATTAAAGCTTGAAAAATGGTGAAATCTCTTTCTCGAGTTGGACTTGGGGCGATAATGCATATGGAGGTTGCTGAGTAATGGACTACAAGTACGTGTTGTACGAAAAGGAAGGCCAGGCCGCCAGGATAACCTTGAACCGGCCGGAAAAGCTGAACGTAATAGACTTCCCGGGCCAAGGAGGCATCCTGGACAATTTCTACGACGCACTTTCTGAGGCCGAGGAAGACGACGATGTGAAAGTGGTGGTGATTCGAGGCGCCGGCCGTTCCTTCTGCGCGGGGCACGACCTGGAGGGCGTGGGCTTCATCTACGGCTTCGGCACCGGCCAACCCGGAGAGCGCCGGGCGAGCCAGCGGATCCGCCTCAAGGTGGACCGGAGGTGGATGGAACTCCACCTCAAGCTTCTCACCTTTCCCAAAATCACCATCTGCCAGGTACACGGCCACTGCATCGGCGAGGGCACCCTGATGATGGAGTACTGCGACCTGGCCGTTGTCGCCGAGGATTCCCAGATCTCTCACTCGGAGCAGCGGTTGGGCTTCTCCGGCAGTGGAAGCAACCTGCTGCCGCTGTACCTCACCGTGGGGATAAAGAGGGCCAGGGAGCTACTGCTCCGGGGCCGCGCCATCACAGGGACCGAAGCCGTCGCCATGGGTCTGGCCAACCGGGCCGTTCCCCCGGACCAACTGGAGGCCGCGGTGCAAGAATATGTCGACGACATGGTCCGGCTTCCGCTGGATGGCATCGCCATCGGCAAAGCCACCAACCACTGGATCTTGGATATTCTGGGCGCCACCACCGGGATGATCCAGGGCTACCAGACCCACACCCTGTTTACCAACCTTCGTTTCGAGAAGGGCGAGTTCAGCTTCTTCCGGGAACGGCGCAACCAGGGCGCCCGCGCCGCCTTCCACGCCCGCGACGACCGGTACAACTAGGAGTCGCGTCAATGTCGATCGGCCGCCGGCCATCGTCTGATGGGCCGGCGGCTGATCCCACTCGGTAAATGAATCAAAACAGCCCAGACATATACCATGTGAACCTGGCCGGTGGCCTGGCCTTGGCCTGGGTCAACAGCTATTCCGCCACGGTGATAAGAACCCCGGGCGCTACGCTGCTTTTCGACCCGGTGAGCCTGGCGGTGCCGGAGGACGCCTCCCTGGACCTGATCGCCATCACCCACGGGCACTCCGACCACTGGGACCACCCGCTGGTAACTGCCCTGCACCAACGCACCCGGGCGGTGGTGGCAACCTCGCGTTTCCTGGCCTCTCGGTTGCCCTCATTAACCCCTCACGCGGTGAACCCAACTTCCACCTTGGCGGGGGAAAACCGCTTTGGGAGCACCGCCCATCCAGACCCCCATTTGCAACCAGGGGCCGAGGGGGAGCCGGCGGCATTCCCGAGTCCGGGGTCCCCTTGCGGGGCGGAGAAACCGCTCCCCGGTAGCGTGATCGCCCTCGAGCCTGGAGAGTGGGTGCGGGTCGGAGACGTCACCGTCGCCGCCCTCCGCTGCGACCACGCCGCCGACGATCCCCTCTCCTTCCTGGTGAGGACCGACGACGACCTGGTGGTGTACCTTCCGGGGGACACCACTCCCTTTCCAGCCATGAGCCGGCTTCCGAGCGTGCCTCCTCCAAGCTCACCTTCATCAATGAAATGGGACGGGATAAGGGCCGAGATGCACGTGGATATACTGCTGTGGATGGGCACGGCCCTGGAGGACGGAGCGCGGATCGCCCGGCTGGTGCAGCCGAAGGTCTTGGTATCCTACGCCATCACGCCGCCGGCCGCCGGCATCAGAGCCAAGGGCCTGCTGACCCGGCTCACCCCTGAAATCCCGGCCTACACCCTGGAACCCAACCAGGTGTTCGTGTATCCCCCCGAGCCGCCGGTGTAGGGGAGTTAGCCACAGAGGCACGAAGTTCTTACGTCCTTTCTATATCTCTGTGTCTCTGTGCCTCTGTGGCCATTCTCCCGTGGACCGCTCGTAAGGCAAAGCCCGATGACGAGCTACCCTGCGATCACCGGGCCAGGCCGAATGCGGTACCAACGACAACCGGCTCGCCGCGCTGGTTTTCACACCAGACACGGAGTTCGACGTGATTCCCGGCGTCCGTCGGCTCCTGCTTCTCCACGGTCCCCATCGGAGTGATTACGTCGCCCGGCTCGACGGCTCGGACGAAGGCCACCTGGATGCCGCCGTTTCCCAGCCAATCTGCCCCGAAGTAGCCGATCATCAGCCCCACCAGGTAGGTCTGAAACATCGTTCCGGAGGCGATGGGGCCGGACAGTCCGCAGGCCTTAGCATACTCCACATCCGTGTGGATGTTCTTGACCGGCCACCCGGAGAACCCGCGCATCCGCTCCAAGGTCACCGTTTTGGGTTTGCCGGAGAAGGTGTGGCCTTCGGTAGTATTTCGTGCCGTGGTACTCATGAGCCTACTTCCTGCTGCTGCTGGTTGTGGTCATCTTCTTGCGCACGATCGTGACCCCATCCTCGTCGACGACAACGCAGTCGATAACCCTGAACACCCGGCCTCGTTTCTCATAGCAGTCGGCCACTTTCCAATTCGCCGTGAAGGTCTTGCCCACCCGGCCCGGAGCGAAAAACTCCACCTCATCCTTGGCATGGATGCCGGCCACGCCTTCCGGGAGGAAGTAGGATGGGCTCCTGGTCGAATTGGTCTGATTGAGAAAAAGACCGGGATGGACGATCGGTCCGCCGCCGTCTGCCCCTTCGGTGTATCGGGGGTCGTCTTCTTCAACCGCGTCAATGAAGCGCTGGTTGAACTCCGGGGTAACCTTGAACACGAAGGGCTCCAGTTCCTCGCCCACCTCATACTGATCCAACGTTTTGCGCGTGGTCATCGCTCTTGCCTCCGGGCCGTCATGGCCCCGTCTCGCCGGTCCAGGATGCCTGTTCGCGGCGGCCCCTCGCCGGCGTGGCCGGACACCCTGCATCAAGCCGCCCGGACCCAAGGAAGGTAATGTCCTCAATAATTGGCATTCTAGTGACACCACCGAACGCCGTCAACTGGCGGGTTGAGGCACAGGGTCTGTTCGTTCTCCCAATGGCTGCTGGAAATAGGGGGCTGGGTGTGGGTACGAGTGTGAGTGAAACAGCTACAATAGAAAGCCCCCCCAAGACACCGCCCCATTGACGATAGTCGTCATCCCAGATAGACTAACGTGGGTTCGTGCGGCGGCGGCAGCGGTTGGAACGCCCTCTCAGGACCCGCGACATCCTTATTCAATAATTGGAGAGTGGCTTGAATTGGAGAGTGGCTTGCTGCCCTATGGCTAAACTGTTCGACCTCCATATACACACGACCAAGGGTAGCAGCGACAGCAGTTTGACCCCCGAAGAGCTGGTGCTGGAGGCGGAAGGGCTGGGGCTCTTCGGCCTCTGCCTCACCGAGCACGCCGGCCCATGGGAGCGCCACGAGTTCGAGCGCTTCGCCGCCCTCCACAACGTTGTCCTGGTGCGGGCCATGGAGGTCGAGACCGACATGGGCCACATGCTGGCCTTCGGCGTAGACCAATACCAGGGGGGCTTCAACAAAGCGGCCGGGCTGCGCAAGGCTGCCGACCTGGAGGGCGGGTTCGTGGTGACCGCGCACCCCTTCCGCGGGGTCTTCAGCCAGGGGAGGGCAGGCTCCCTGCTGTACAAGTCGGTGCCCGACCCGCTGCCCAAGGAACCGGAGGACGCAGTCGGCCACCCGATATTCAAGCTGGCCCACGCCGTAGAGATCGCCAACGGGGGCACCATCGACGAGGAAAACGACTTCGCTTTGCGGGTGGCCGGCCTGCTGGGAATGCCGGTCACGGGCGGCAGCGACGCCCATTCGGCCCACGGCCTGGGCCGCTTCGTAACCTCCTTCGACGACGAAATCAACAACGAACAGGAGTTTCTGGCCGCTCTCCACTCGGGGAGATACCACGCAGGCATGGGGCTCCGCTTCGGGCATCTCCGCCCGTATACGTTGCAGGCGGCAGCCCGCTAAAAGCTGAAAGCTGACTGCTGATAGCTGACAGCTAACATCCCGCCGTCATTGGTTTGCCAGCCATGTTTTTGCACCTACCGGCGCCTTCTCCCTTCGAACTGGTCCACGTCGCCCTCGACCTGGAAACCACCGGGTTGGAGTCCACCCGTGACGCCATCATCGAGGTGGGGGCGGTAAAGTTCCAGGGCAACGAGGTCCTCGACACTTTTGACACCTTCGTGAATCCGGGCCGCGCCATCCCCGCGTTCATCCAACGCCTGACCCACATCACGCCCGCCCAGGTCAAACGCGCCCCCTTCTTCAACTCCGTCGCAGGCCCGCTGGAAGACTTCATCGGGGATTATCCCGTCATCGGCCACAACGTGGCCTTCGACGTTGGGTTCCTGGCCGCCAACGGGGTGCCTTTGAACAACCCCGCGTACGATACCTGGGACCTGGCTTCGGTGTTGCTGCCCCGCGTCGGGCAGTACGCACTGGGCCGGCTTTCCAGCCTCTTCGGGGTCGGCCATAACGACCCGCACCGGGCGCTGTCGGACGCCAAGGCTACCCAGGGCATCTTTCTAGAATTCTTGCGCCGGGCGGAGGCCCTGGATAGCGGCCTCCTGGCCTACCTGGTCAACCTGGCCACCCGCAGCCGATGGTCCATCGCGCCTCTCCTGGCCGGGCTCCAGGGCGACACTCATCAGGGCGGCGGGCCCGCGATGTTCGGGCTGACCGGGCTGGACATGGATAACTTGGGTACCCGGCTGGGGCGTCCGGAAAAGCGGCGGTCGGACCCAAGCCTCAGTGCCCTGGACGAAGACAAGATATCCGGCCTCCTCGGCGCTCAAGGCCCCTTCGCCAGGACATTCTCCGGGTTCGAGTATCGCCCGGAGCAAGAGGAGATGCTGAGAGGCGTGACCCGGGCCATCTACCAAAACCGGCACCTGGTGGTGGAAGGCGGCACCGGCGTCGGCAAGTCCATGGCTTACCTGCTGCCCGCTGTC
>CAYOAF010000044.1:0-5338 GCA_964401855.1 uncultured Dehalococcoidia bacterium | reverse complement strand
GGTGGTTATCCCGGCCACGTCGCCCGCGGCGTCCGGCTCGCTGAACCCGGTAGCCCCGCGCTTTTCCGACCGGATCGTGGGCATCAGATACTTCTCTCTGATCACGTCGGAATCGTAGTACAGGTACTCGTTCACCCGCGGCCCCGTCATATTCCGGGCCAAGACGCTGCGCCAGGTCTCTTCGGTGACGACGGCCAGGCCGATCCTGTCTATGCCTCCGCCGCCCAGCTCCACCGACACGGCCGGCTGCCACAGTCCCGCGGCCTTAACCTTCTCCTCAAGAGGACGCAGCGCCTCGTCGGGAAGCTCGACCTCCCCCGGATATTCTTTTTCCAGGGGAATGACCTCGCGCTCCACGAACTGGCGCAGGGTCCGCCCCAGCATAATGTGGGCTTCGGAAAGGTAAAAATCCATCAGAATCCTCCTTATTTGTGATTGAGCACCTCTTCCACGCCGGCGTTGCCGGAGGAGATGAGATGACCCACGCATCCCCGCGGGCCTCGCCGCTGGCGGGCAGGTTCAGACAACCTCGGTAGAGGGTGGGAGCACAGCCACCGCTTTGGCATCCTCCAGCCCGGCCTCGGTCCGCCGAGCCGGCCAGGGAATGGAAACCGTAGCGTTGGGCCGCGATGGAAACCGGCGCCCCAAAGGGTCCGGCGCTACTCCCTATCCTCAGGGATAAGGTAATCGTCTCCCGTTCCTTCGTCAAGGGCTAGTGGGCCGCTCCGGGTCCACCGGCAGCCAACCCGTCGGGACACCAGTGACTACTTGCGATAACCGGCGTCACCACCACCGTTCGTGGTGAGCCTGTAGAACCAAAGGCCTAGCGCCCTTCAACAAGCTCAGCGTTAACTCGTAATGACCGTTTTGAGGTAAAGCCGACGAGAACGGGCAGGAGACACGCCCCGAGGCCGGTGGACCCTCTCGGCGGCACCTGTCTTTGGCGCCTGGCGGTGGCCTGACCGTGCGGGCATCCGGATCATACCATCTGGGCTTCGGGGATTGCCTAGGGCAGCCGAGGCCTCCTGGCGAGCAAGAACAGTGTTGCGCCGACGAAGGTCAGGACGGCCAAGGTGCGAAAGGCCAGGTCGTAGTCTCCCAGTTGGTCCCGCATGTAGCCGGCCATGGGCGATGCGATCAGAAGCAGGATATTCATCGGAACCGTCGACATTCCCAAGATCTTGCCGAAGGAGGCGCGGCCGAAGTAGTCACCTCGGATCGCCGTGGTCAAGGGAGTGCGTCCCCCGAACCCGATGCCGAATACCACCGCGAAGACGTAGTAAGTGAACAGGCTCGAGGAGACAGTGGGTAATACCATCGCCGCTCCCTGAATGCTGGTGAAGGTGAACAAGGCTATGTTCTTGGGGATGCGGTCCCCTAAGTAGCCGCCCACAAGCTGGAACACCAACTGGACCCCGGTGTACACGGAGACGATCCAGGCTGCCGTTTGCAGGCCATAGCCATCGTCTTTCATCACCAGGGCCAGGTGGGACATGATGGCCAGGATCGCCATGGCCCCGAAGCCGTGCCCGAAAGAGATGAACCAGAAGGCCGGCGTCCGCAAGGCCTGGCGGGTGGTGAACTCTGGCTCCGCCTGGCTGGCGCCGACGCTGCCCGTGGAATCCGGCTGCGGGCCTCGGAGCGTCGCGGGAGTGGTGTCCGGCAGGTCGCCGTCGGGGCGAAGCCCGTAGTCCTGAGGCCGGTTGCGGATCAGCCTGGGAAAGGTGAAGGCCGCTGCCAGCGCTACCCCGGCCACGATCACGGCGGTGAGTCGCCAGCCCAGCCGGCCGTGGTCCGGGTCAACCGCCCAGGCGATAGCCGGCACCAGGGCCACAGAACCGGCTCCCATGCCCATCATGGCCATTCCCATCGCCGTGCCCCGGTGCCGCGTAAACCAGTGGTTCAACAGCGTCATCACCGGCACCCATCCGCCCAGCCCCTGGCCCAGTGCAATGACGATGTAGGCCACGTAGAACATCCAGAGGCTCTGGACTTGGCTGAAAAGCAGGAAGCCCGCGCAGAAGATCAGCAGGCCGACGAAGACCATTAGCCTGGTCCCCAGGCGGTCGCTCAGGTATCCCTCGAGGGGCCCCAACAAGCCGCCCTCTACCCGGGTCAAGGCCAGCGCTAAACCCAGTTGCGTCCGGTTCCAGCCGAATCGGTTCTCCAGTGCCACCGCCCACACGCTCATCGCGTTGAACAGCGGCACGATGGTGGTAAGCAGGACCAAAGCGCTTATGATTGCAAGCCACCAGCCATAGAAAACCTGACGGGGGCGAGCTATCACGCTGACGAAGCCCGGTATCCGGTTCAAACGAAACCCTTTGTCGATGGATCATGCACTTAGTTACAGGCACGAAGGGAATCCCTCACCTCATCCCCTCTCCAACCGGTGCGAAGGGCCGGGGCCAGGGCTCGGTAGATATTCTCATCAGCGGGTGCTGTCGGCACCCGGCGAGGAGCAGCAGTAGTTTGCTGCCCGCGATCACGAAGTTGCTATGAGTCCCGATTCTCCATAATGCCCCTCCGCCTACCGCGATTCGAATATCATCGTACCACGAGGTCTCTTACCAGCGTGAAACGGAGGTAGTAATTTGTGTACACGTTATTAGGATGAACGCTTGCCACCTACATCATTCTGGCGCCATAGGCTGTAGGCGAAGAGGGGTGCGTACTGTGGCCAGGGCTTCACCGCCACCAGTACCATGCTCCGGGTGACGGCACACCGGCCCTGGCGATTGTTGGAGGTTGGACGAACGCGCCCAAGCGGCCCGGGCCGGCTGACCGGGCTCAGATCGCCAAGTCTCTGCGCTCAAAGGTTATCAGGGCCGTGGCCATCGCGGCGGCCGACAGTCCGATCAAAACCCCCACATGGTGGAGGTCCAACCCATTGGCCAGAGGATCGGAGCCCAGGTAGTAGTAGAAGGGCGACAGCCTCTCTTCCAGCCCGTCCACTATGGGCCCCATCGCGTTGAGGAAGTAGGCCGCGATACCGAGGGCTGCCGTCACCCAGATGCTCAGGGAACGCTTGCCGGAGGCGCATCCAACCGCCATGGCAATCGCGCCGAAGGCCAGCCCCAGTAACGTGGCGCTCAGGGAAGCCTCCGCGATTCGCCCGATGCCGATGTCCATCCCCACGGCCTTGGCGCTTATTGCCGTTCCCAGCCACAGGGCCAGCCCCAGCACCGATATTCCAACGGCCATCGCAACAAATTTCTCCGCCACCACCCGCCGGCGCTTGACCGGGTTGGAGAGCAGCAGGTCCAGGGTGCCCTTTTCCTCTTCCCCCGCGATGGCGCCGCTTCCAGCAGTCAAGGCGAATATAAGAAACAACAGCGGCACCATCAGGATGAACAGTTGACTGTTGAGGAACCCTACGGGCGAGGTGAAATCGGCAACCCCTCCCGCAAAGGCTCTCATGAGCGCCTCGGGGATTTCCTTATACAGCTCATCGAATTCCGGCGTGCCGCTGATGCTCGGATAGAAGGCCACCGTGATGGCGATCAGCACCATCATGCCAATCACCCACCACATGAGAGACTGGCGCTGGTCCCGAAGTGTCTTAAACAGCACGCTACGCAGCAACGTCTTCATCCCCGCTGTAGTAGGCTAGGAAGACCTCTTCCAGATTTGGCTCATGGCTGATAACGTCCAGGACCTCGTAACGGGCGGCGGCTTTGATCACGGCATCCACCGAGCCCGTAACCTCGCAACGGACCACCGCATCCTGGACCGTTAGCTCGCGGACGCCCTTCAGGCCGGCGAAGGCATCCTTGGGAACCGGGGCCGCGAAATGGAGTTCCAGCCGCCGCAGAGACCGGGCTCTCAGGGCATCCACGCTCTCCACGGCTACCAGCCGCCCCTGGCGGATGATCCCCACACGGTCGCAGACCCGTTCGACCTCCGGCAGGATGTGGGAGGAGAGAAACACCGTCCGGCCCTCCGCTCTGACCTCGACGAGTAACCGGTGGAACTCCTGTCGCGTCAAGGGATCCAACCGGCTGGTGGGCTCGTCCAGGATCAACAGCTCCGGCCGGCGCATCAGCGCCTGGATCAGGCCGATCTTGTGCTTGTTGCCGGAGGAGAGGGAGCGGATCGGCTCCGACAGGTCGGCCCCCAGCCGTTCCGCCAGCTCTTCAACGTGGCGCCAGTCAACGCCGCCCCGCAGACTCCCAAGGTAACGAAGCAGCTCTTCTCCGGTGAGCCTGTCGTACATAGTCAATTCCCCGGGCAGGTAGCCGGTCCGCCGGTGGACCTCGCAGACCTGCCGGCGAGGGTCCAGGCCCAACACGTTGATCGAGCCCCCCGTAGGGCGGATGAAATCCATGGCCAGGCGGATGGTGGTGGTCTTGCCGGCGCCGTTTGGACCCAAGAAGCCGAAGACCTCTCCTTCCCGCACTTCCAGGTTGAGGCCTTCAATCCCGCGGGACTTGCCGTAATACTTGGTGAGGCTATTGGCCTGAATCACCGCACCCACTGCCTGTTCTCCTCCTAGGCGCTTTCGGAACAGAATACTACCGGGACTTGATGAGCGACGGCGCCCCAGCCAAATTAGCCAGTGCGGAACGCCGGCAACACCTCTTCGATGCAGCGCTGGAGCTGGCCCTTGAGGTCGGGGGACACGAAGCGCAGCACCGGCATGGTGCATCCGGCGTCGATGTACGCCTGTATCTTCTCGATCACCGCCTCGGGTGGGCCGTAGGCCAGCCAGAGTTCGGCCCGCTCCTTGGAGACCGCGCCGGCCCCGTAATACGATCCGAGAAAGGTCTCCGCCTCTCTGAAGGCCTGGTCCCGGTCCTCATTGATGTTGACCATGAGATGGAGGCAGGAATCGAGCTTTGACGGGTCGCGTCCCCGTTTGCCCGCGTAGTCACGAATCTTGGCGAACCGGTCATGGAAGACCTCCACCGGTGTGGCATCGGTCTGCCAGCCGTCGGCGTGGGTCGCAACGCGGCGCAGGATGCGGTCCACGATGGCCTCGGAGACAATCCCGGGTTTGGGGTTGGCGGCGATCATGACCGGCATCGGCTGCTGGACCGGCTTGGGAAGCGCTTCCACATCGTTGAACTGGTAATACTTGCCGTCGTAGGAGACCTGGTCCTCGCTCCACAGGCGGCGCAGAATCTTGACCCCTTCGACCAGGCGGCCAACCCGCTCGGCCGACTGCACCCCCATCGCCTCAAGCTCGCTGGCGAATTGGGGGCCGAAGCTTGCCGGGGCCCCGCTGCAGACCGACAGAATGGTGCGGCCATGGGACAGAACGTCCAGGCTGGCCCACTGCAGCGCGAACAAGATGGGGTGGCGCAGGGGAAAGCTGGCCAGGCAAATCGTGCCCAGG
>CAYOAF010000043.1:0-5475 GCA_964401855.1 uncultured Dehalococcoidia bacterium | reverse complement strand
CCTGACCGGTCTTGCCGCCTCTCCTGTGAAGGCCCTAAACGGCGGCGAACGCCAGGTCGAGTTCCTCCAGTTTCTCCTTGGTAGGCCTGCCGTCGTCGCCCCATCCCCGTAGCTGCCGGTACTCCTGCATTTGCTCCTCGGCGTTTGGCGCCCGCCCGGCGGACCCGCCCTCATTATGGGGCTCCAGAAGCCGCGGTGGAAGCCGGTCCCCGTCGCCATTCAGGCCGCAGCCCAGGTTGTACATCCTCTGCAGATTGACGATGCGCTCGCCGGCCCGCAGGACCTCCGCCGAGGTGTAATCAAGGCCCGTGACCGAGGACAGCGCCTCGGCCAGGTGCAGCGGCGCCAGCGTAAGGCCCGGATAGAGGCAGATGACCATGGAGCTGAGGACGCTGGTTACGTCTTGCCCTACCTTGGCCGCCAGCCCCTTCCCGGAACGGTCGAACCGGTCTTGGCGGTAATATACCCCGGCCTCGGGCATGGAGCTGAACAACTCGAAAATGGCGGGCGCCCCGGCGAGGTCGCAGGCGGGATTCGGTCCGGTGGCGTAGGTTGCCCCCAGACTATAATAAGCCCGGGGGTCGTACATCGGTATCTCCAGCCCTTTCACGTGCATGGCAAAGGGTTCGCTTTCGGCTCCGACCTTCGCGGAGACCACTCTAACCCCCTGGCCCAGCAGCTCGCCGAGGCCCTTGCGGGCGCCGATTCTCTCGACAAGCTCTATGATGGTGTCCCCATTGCCCCAACCCAGGTCCAGGCCGTCCGCGGCTTTCTCGCTGAGGAGACCTCGCTCGTGGGCTTCCATGGCGAAGGCGATGGCGGCGCCCACAGATACCGTGTCCAAGCCGTATCTCTTGCACAGGTCGTCGGCTTTGCAGACTGCATCCAGGTTGTCGTTTAGGCACAGCGAGCCCAGAGCGGCCAGCGTCTCGTACTCGGGCCCGGCCCCTTCCATCCGGTACTTGCCCCCGGCTACCTTGACCCAGCGGGTGCAGCGGACGGGACAGTTCAAGCACGACTCGTGGGGCTGCAAGATGGTGTCGGCCATCTTCTTGCCGCCCAGGTTGATGGCGCCCTCTTTCCAGAGTCCAACGCGCCAGTTGCGCACCGGCACGGCGCCCTTTTGCCACCCGGTGTCCATGTGGAAAGCCGTGCCCCACTTGAAGAGCATGGCCATGCGCCGGTTGCCGCCGATGATCCGGGCAATCCGGCTGGCTACCTGGTTGAAGCCAGCTTCCTCCGCGACGGGGACCGCCCCGGCGCCTTGCACTGAGATGGCCTTCAGGTTCTTGGAGCCCATCACCGCCCCGATACCGCCGCGGCCAACGGCCCTGCCGCCGTCACCGACCAGGCAGGCCAGCGGGACCTTGCCCTCACCCGCCGGGCCGATGCCCACCACCTGGGCCAATGGGCCGGCAAACTGCCCCCGGATCTTCTCCTCGGCGGCCACGGCATCCGTTCCCCAGAGCCCGGTGGCGTCCTTGATCTCGGCGCCGCTGTCCCGGACGTCCAGCCATACAGGCTGGGGCGAGGCCCCCTCCACAATGACGCCGTCGTAGCCACTTTGTTTCAGCGACGCTCCCCAGTGACCGGCGAGGCTGTCATGGGCCAGCAGGCCCGTGAGGGGTGACTTGGTGACCACAGCAAAGCCAGCCGAGGCCGGGAATTCCGTCCCCACCAGGGGCCCAGCCATGAAGAGGAGCTTGTTGTCCGGGCCGAGCGAGTCGGCGCCGGGGGGCACCTCGTCAAACAAAATGCGGGTGCCCATGCCGATGCCGCCGATGTACTGGCGAGCTACGGCCGTATTCAGGAGTTCCTCCGCCACCTGGCCCGAACTCAAGTCTACCCGAAGCAGTTTGCCCAGATATCCACCCACGTGATCACCTCAACGTAGCGAGATCAACGTTCTCCGTTCGCTTGAATCCCTGCGCCGGAACGACGGGGTCCTTCACGAAGAGCTTTGCAAACCGCTGACGCGCCGGCCGGGGGTCGAACTGGAAGCGATAGTAGCTGGTGTCGGGGACCAACGCCTCCAGAAGCTCGTAGTCCGCGCTCCCTAGGCCGTTGCGCACGCCGGTGTTGATTTGCAGGCTGTCGCTGGCGCCCACCGCAGAGGAGACGGCGGCGAATTTGGGAACGCCGGAGGCCAGGACGCCGGCCTCATGGGCCTTTGATCCGACAACCCCCGGGGACTCGTTGACCTTGTCCCGGCAGGCGCTGTCAATGGCAACCGGGTCGCGGCTGGCGAAGACGCCGATGTTGGGAACAAAGGCCCGGTCGGACCACATGACGCAGTCGCACCCGGGTGACGCGTCGATGGCCATGTTGATGAAGCCAACCTTATCCGAGCCCACCGTTTTGACCACTGCCAGGGCCCCGTCGGCCATGGCGGCGGCGGCGCCATCGACGTTGCCCAGCGGCCTGGTCAACACCCCGCAGGTAACGATGTTGTTGCATGCCTGACAGTTGATGCAGTGTTCCGCGCGCCAGTCGATAGACCGTTCGGTGACATGGAAAAGCCCCAACGGGCAGCAGTCTTCACAGATCTGCGACTGGGCACAGGCCTGTCCGATGCACAGGTGAGGGTTGAACTCGGAGAGGTGCATTCCCCAAGTGGGGTGCCTAGACTGGTGCACGTTGAACTTGCCCCGCTTTGACTGCCCGCCGATGCCCAGGTTCTTGATGGCCCCGCCAAACACACCCGTCATGTGGCCCTTGTAATGGCTGAGGACGATCAGGACATCGGCCATGGCCAATGCCTTGGCGATGTAGGTCTCTTTGATAATTATGCCTTCAGGCAGGTCGACATGGAGGTCGTCGGTGCCGAAGAAGCCATCAGCGACGATGAAAGGACAACCCAGCGTGGCGGAGGTGTAGCCGTTTCTCTCTGCCGTAAGCAGCTCATCCATGGCGGTCACCCTTCCCGCAAAGGGGTTGTAGGTCAGGGTGGTGGTATCGCACACAAAGGGGCGGCCGCCAAGGCTCTTGATCTTGTCCGCCAGGGCCCGAGCGTAGACGGGCCGGAGATAGCCGGTGTTGTTGTACTCCCCGCAATGGAGCTTGATCGCCACAACGTCGTAGGGTTTTATCAGATCACCCAGCCCGGCGGCGTCAAAGACGGCCAGCATCTTTGCCACCAAGGTACTGTCAGGGCCGGTTGAGCGATCACTCATGAAATAGACTTTAGATGCCATTCTGCGACCTCCTTTAGAGAATCTGGCTCACCGTTGGTCGAAGTAGATTCGGGTACCCAATTGACAGGCTTGACTATACAGGTTTTGCGGGCGCCATTCCAGTGCCGGCCCGCCGCCACGTTGACACTGCCAGTCCACTGTAGCTATGCTGGTCGCGTGCCGAGGCAATCTGAAGATTCCGGATGCCGATGCTCCGAAAATGCCCTCCGAGCGCAGGTCGCTCGTGAGGACCTGATAGCTCTCTGGTCTGGTGGCATTCTCTCGGCGTATGACCCGCTCGCGAGGGGCGGGGGTGCCCAGGGTCTGGCCCGAAACCCGCCTGTCGCTGGAAAAGGGTTCTAAACGAAAGAGCGGGAGTGACATATGTTCTACGACACTTCACAATTCCGGGAGAAACTCGAAAATGGCCGCAACGACCGGACCTACGGCATCGTTGTGATTACACCGTCGGAGTCTCGCCGGCTTCTGGCCAAGGGCGTGCTGGCGCTGCCGGAGGTACAGCAAAGCCGGAAAGAGGGACTCTTCGTGGTCTGCAGAGGGATTACCACGGCTTTCGTCGCGGAGGAGGTGCTCAGCGACACCCTCGTCAAGGCCAACTGCACCGCGGGGATCGTCACCGACGGCCGGTTGGCTTCCACTCTCCCGGAAGAAGGACTGGGCCCCTGGGTCTTCCGGGACGGCAGCCTGAGTCAGGACAGCTTCAACGAAGCCCTGAAAGACCTGACGGCGACGGACGTTGTGGTGAAGGGAGTGAACGCGGTGGACCCTGAGGGGAACGTGGCAGTAATCGCCGCCAACAGGTTCGGTGGGACCATCGGCGCAGTGTGGCCGGTGGTGACAGCCCGGGGAACCCACACTGTCATCCCCGTCGGCCTTGAAAAGCTGGTCCCCTCGGTCCCCGAAGCGGTCCAGAAGTGCGGACAGGGGATGTTCAAATACGTCATGGGAGCCAAGGTGGGCCTCATGCCGGTGATGACGGGGGCCGTGGTGACGGAGATCGAGGCGCTGGCGATGTTGACCGGCGTCACTGCCACCCACGTCGCCTCGGGAGGCGTAGGCGGCTCCGAGGGCTGTGTCATCATCAGCCTCGAGGGCAGCGATGAGACGGTGAAGCAGGCCTTCGAGCTGGTGAAGGGAATAAAAGGCGAGCCGCCGGTTCCGCAACCGAACCTTCTGCCCCCGCTCATCTCGTAAGGGCGTTTCGGGTCCTCCCCGGCAGGCCTGTGCGAGGCGGCTGGCGGTGAAAGAAGGGCTGGCGACGGCTTGGGCTGCCCTCATCTTCCGATCAGTCCAAGCGCGCCGGTGCGCTTCCAGTGGGCTGGAGATGGCGGCTCGGTCCGTGATCTACAGCGCAGCGGTTTGTCGCTGCGTGCAACGATGAAAACGCCCGAGGCCATGGCCGCCGCGGGGCAAGCCACGCTGGGCGCAAACGTTGGAAGACTCATTTCACCTTGTCGCGTCGGCTCAGGTAGTCGTCCCACCAATGCTCTTGCCAATCCGGCGACTCGTCCGATTTGGCCCTGATGTCGACTATCTGGTCCAAGACGAAGCGGACCAGGTCGGCGCAGCGGCGGGCCCGCGCCGGGTTGGCGAAGTCATCGACCCATTCGGCGGTCAGATCTCCGCATTGAGTCGTCCCGAACTGCTTTCGAAACCGGTCCAGGACCGCCTTGGTCCTGGCGTAGGCCGGGCGTGGCGCGGTACCGGTGGGCTCGGTGCTCCCGTAGGCCAGCCCCATCGCCATCGCCGCCGACGTCAGGCTCCCGCAGATGTTCTTGGACAGGGCGACGCCTCCGCCGAAGGAGACCGCGGCCCGGACCAGGTCCTCAGGAATATCCCAACCTTGCTCCTTGAGTCCAAGGAGCACGGCCTGTGCTCAATTGTATTTCCCGGTGAAGAAGAGATTCACCGCCTTGTCGTGCCGCTGTCCTTCTGCCAAGACCCGCCTCCTCGGTGGTTCAGTATGCCGGCGCCCCGGCGCTCCGTCAAATTATAAACGATAGACCGCGGCTCCTCAATTGGGCCAGGCCGACAAGCGGCTGGCACAGCGGGAGGCGCCGAGGCCTTGACCGGTACAGTACAAAGTCTTGCGCTGTCCCGATGGCTGCACTAGACTTGGTGGCTACGAGAAGGACAAGCCCGGATATCCCCAAGATTTGCGGCGGCCCGGCGGGCCGCCCAACGCAGGAGGTATGACTGGTGGGCAACAAGATAGGAATGATCGGAGTCGGCGCCGTGGGCAGCTATGTGGCCGCTCTTCTAACCCAAGCGGGCGAGGACG
>CAYOAF010000042.1:0-4399 GCA_964401855.1 uncultured Dehalococcoidia bacterium | reverse complement strand
GGTCGCATACCCGATGGAGCGATGGACTGCTGGAGGTCTGCCGGGAGGACCTCATCGAAGCCGTAGCCGATGATCCCCGGATCAAGAAAGTGGAGTTGGAGTTGACCAATCCTGGCGACTCCACCCGCATCTGGCCGGTGCGGGATGTCGTCGAGCCTCGAATCAAGGTCCGGGGACCGGGGACGGTCTACCCCGGCATCTGCGGCCGGCCCATCACCACCGTCGGCGAGGGGCGCACCCACCGGCTGTCCGGCATGGGTGTGGTCGAAGTATCCGAGACCCCTTGGCACGAGTCGGGGGGAGACCATCTCTTCATCTACCAGGACATGTCCGGCCCCTGGGCTGAGCTTATCCCCCAGAGCAGCCTGATAAGCTTGTGCGTCGTCGTCGAGGCGGACCCGGCCCTTGGGGTCGACGCCAGGAACGACGCCGTCCACAATGCGGTCCTGACGGTTTCCGACCTGCTCGCCGCGGCCACAATCGAGCTGGAGCCGCCAGAGATGGAGGTGTTCGAACTCAAGGAGGGAGACCCGTCCCTCCAGAACGTGGTCTACATCCAATGCCTCCATTCACCCCAGGCGATGTCGGGCTCCCAAAGTACCTTCTGCACATCTACCTACGGCCTCACCCAGCTCACCCCGCCGTGGCTGTTCCACCCCAACGAAATCCTGGATGGGGCCATTACCGGCCCCTACCGCACCGCCTTCGCCAACTCCTGGACGGTGGCCAATAATCCACTGCTGTTGGACCTTTACCGCCGCCAGGGCATCGACTTCAACTTCGTCGGAGTGATCGCCACCAGGACGGAGTGGACCACCCAGCAGGAAAAGGAAATGACCGCCAACCAGACCGCCAAGCTGGCCAAGATGCTGGGCGCCCAGGGCGCGTTGGTTACCTGGGATGCGGGCGGCAACGAATTCATCGAGGTGATCCGCACGGTCCAGGCCTGCGAACACGCCGGGATCAAGACCGTGTTCCTCACCAGTGAAGACGACCCAGCCGGCGCCGCTCCGACGATGCTGGAGCCGGTCCCAGAGGCCGACGCCATAGTGACCACCGGGTTCTTCCGGGCCGATCTGCTGGGCATGAACCCCCTGCCACCGGTGGAGCGGGTCATCGGGAACCCCCAAATGATCAGCGGGAAGCTCCGGGACCACTACGTCCCAACCGCGGGCCCGCTACCCGCGCCCTGGCGCTACGACGACCACTACGGCTTCGGGGTCCTGAGCAGCCAGGGGTACTGAGGGGGATTGAATGAAGCTCAAACATATCCGCTACGGGGATCTGAAAGGGGAGCAAAAGGAGATCTACAATTTCCAGAAGGTGGCATCCTTGCTGGCGGATTACGGCTTCAACTGAATACAGCTATCAGACGACTGGCCGAGCGCAGGTTTTCTTGCATATCACAAAGACGGCAAAGAGACATTGAAGGTCCAGCTTAAGAGCCGGCTCACGATTGCCAAGAAATATAACGGGAAGGAACTTTACCTAGCGTTCCCCGCCAAGGGTTCTTGGTATCTCATTGAGCATGATGAGTTGGTCGAATTGGTTGGGTCTCACACCCCCTGGCTAAACACAATATCTTGGCGAGAAAAGGGCGCCTGTAGTTCCAGCGCGCCAAGTTCTGCGCTGTTGGCAGCGTTGGAGGGCTACATTCTTAAGGGTGCCTAACCAGCTAAATCAGCGGCGCAAGGGAAGAGCGCCCGCGGTTCTCAAGCAAAGGAAGTCGCCAAGGCATGACTAACAAGAAGGGTGAGACTACCGACGCGTAAGCGAAGGGTAAAGACACCACGGCCGCCCCTGGTTCTTAGCGCCAGCATCAGGGCCCCTCGGTGTATACTGCTGTGAGAAGGCCTGCCATGAGCGAGCCGCCGAGTGTGACGTTGGCCTCACCCTCTAAATGAATAGATGAGTCTGCTTATGAGTGACAAGCCTTTTGGCGACCCCGTAATCCGTGGGGTGCGCTACTTCCTGGCCCATACGCCGGGCATGGTGCAGCACGGCTCCAAGCCCACCCGGGACCTTCCCAGGGACCCCGGACTCGCAACGGCCCTGGCCTCTCACCTTCGCTCCTTTGAAGATGCGGCGGCTTATCCGCCCAATCGGGCTTTTCTGGGGGATATCTACCCGGACAAATTGCCGGAGTTTTCGCAGCCCTGGTTCAAGGTGAAGGGAGAAGCGTCTCGTTGGGGGCTTCACGGCGAGATCATGCCCGAGGAGGAGTTCTACGGCCTCCTGAAAATAGGCGACGACTTCGACCTGCTCTGGCTGGAAGAGGGTTTTGCCAAGAGCGTGGCTGCCTCTCTGAGGAAACATCCGCTGGTTTCGGAAGCTGATATCGAACGCTTGGGCGAGGGCTATCCTTACTCGCAAATAGAGTCCAGGGTTGGCGGCCCCGAGGACGGCCTGCCCCTTCAGTTGCGGGACGGCCGGACCATCGGCTGCATCGTCCGGGCCCATGAGGAAGATGCCACCCTCACCGCCGATGTTCTGCTTGAGAACCTGGCCTGCAAAGCCAGCGCCGCCATGGCCATGCGCACCCTGCTGACTCAGGGTGGCATTGAGCCCGGGGGCATCGATTACATCATCAACAGCGGCGAAGAAGCTGTGGGGGAGCGATACCAGCGAGGGGGCGGCAACCTGGCCAAGGCAATCGCGGAGATGTGCGGCTGTAACAATGCCACGGGCTCTGACGTCAAGGCTT
This sequence comes from uncultured Dehalococcoidia bacterium, assembly GCA_964401855.1. Taxonomy (GTDB): domain Bacteria; phylum Chloroflexota; class Dehalococcoidia; order Lucifugimonadales; family UBA3495; genus CAJWBT01. Next base: position 1,695 of record CAYOAF010000042.1, on the reverse strand, counting down.
TTTGCTGCGGCCCGGTCCACTCCCTGGTGATGGCTGGGGCCCTGGTCACCTCCGGCGTGTTCCGTCAGGTCGCCGTAGTGGGTGGCTGCTCTCTGGCCAAATTGGGCATGAAGTTCCGGGGCCACCTGGACCACGACCAGCCCATCCTGGAAGACGTGCTGGCTGGGGTGGCCATAATCGTGTCCGCCGATGACGGGTGCTCCCCCCGGTTCCGGCTTGATTCCATTGGACGCCACACCGTGGCCGCCGGCTCCTCGCAGCAAGCCATTTTCGGGTGCCTGGTAGCGGAGCCTCTTCGCCGCCTGGGGCTGCGGTTTCAAGACGTGGGCAAGTACGCCACCGAACTCCATAACCCGGAGGTCACGGAGCCGGCGGGCAGCGGGAACGTGCCCCTGCTCAACTACCGGCTCATCGCCGCCATGGCTGCCCTGTCGGAAGAGATAGATCGGGCCGGCATACCTGGCTTCGTCGAACGCCATGGCATGCCGGGGTTCTCGCCGACCCAGGGTCACATCGCTTCAGGGATACCGTTCCTGGGGCACGCCGTGGACCGTATAATGGCCGGAGAGATGGAGCGGGCCATGTTCCTGGCCAAAGGCAGCCTGTTCCTGGGCCGCATGACCCAGTTGTCAGACGGACTTTCTTTCATCTTGGAGCGGAACCACTAGCTGAAGGAAACCAAGCGCCGAGTTCAAAAATCGAGCCCTTGGCCGAGGCCTGGGGCCCAGCAGGGAGGTAGTTTTCGATGGAACTGAAGAACATGAAAGTCATCGCCCTTGGCGAGCGCGATGGGGTCCCGGGAAATGCCATCGCCAAATGCGCCGTTAGCGCAGGGGCGGAGGTGGTGCTGGAAGCGACCCACTGCTTCGTTTGAACCTCGGCAGGCGCCCTTGACCTGGACGGTCAAGAAGAGATCAAGAAAATAGTGGACCGGCTGGAGGGTCAGGACGTAATGGTGCTCCTGGGCACTCCCAACGCCGAGAGCAGCCGTCTCTACGGCCTCACCGTTACCGAAGGCGACCCGTCATGGGCCGGACCCCTGGCCGGTGTCAGGTTGGACCTGCCTGTCTACCACATCGCCGAGCCGGAGATCAAGGCCCAGATCGAGCCTTGCATCTATCAAGACGAGGTCGGCCTGGCCGAGATGGCCCTGGAAACCGACGAAATCTTCGAAGCGCTTGAGAAGGTCCGCGACGGGAGCGGATAGAGGCCGGCGGGCAGACGCATCGTTTGCCAGCCTAGAGGTCATTTCAAAATCCCCCGGTGCCAGGTTCGCCGTCCTTCGACAAGGCTCAGGATAACGGTTACGCAAATTACTATCGCCAGTGGGAATGATTGTGTCCACTCGGACACGTCCATTGTCCACTGTAGTGCCTTCCACGACAAGCCTCAGCAATTGCTGGCGTTCGTCGAAGGTTAGAGCACTGTTGGCAACCAGCACAAATGGGACAGTTTTGGACCCGAGAGATCAGGGGTGGGGAAGAGCTTGGGTGAACTCCCTGAGAGTCCGGCTATATCGTGCTTTCGATTCCGAATCATCGGGAACTCAAGCGTGGGACATTGCGCGGCCTTATCCGCAAGGTAGGCCTCGACGTTTCCACCTTCGCGGAACTGGTCAGAGATTGAAGAGGCCCGATAGCCGAAAGCTGACCGCTGATGGCTACTACATAGCGGGATGGAGCGGCGGTAGCTCCT
>CAYOAF010000041.1:0-10023 GCA_964401855.1 uncultured Dehalococcoidia bacterium | reverse complement strand
ATGGTGCCCTCCAGCGTTTGGCCGGGGAAAGCGTCCATGGAGACCACTGCCCGGGCCCCTACCTGGACCAGCCGGACGTCGATCTCGTCTACGATACCATCCACCTCCACCACACTCGAATCAACGACCTCGAGGACCGGGGAATTGGGATTGATATCTTCCCCATCCTCTACGTTGACCGTGGAGATAAATCCGTCCATGGGGGCCGTGAGACTCGCGCCGTCCACCCGCCGGAGCGCCTCCGCCACCGCCAGTTGAGCCGAGGCGGTGATCGCCTCCTGGAGCGCCAGTTCGGCGAGGTCAGGGCCTTGCAGCAATTCCTCCAGATTGTCTTCGGCCTGGGCCAGGGTGGCCTGGGCCGAATCTACCTGTTTCACCTTCAGCGCCAACTCCGCCGGGTCCGGGTCCCGCAACAGCTCCGCCAAGTCGTATTCAGCCTGGCCCAGGGTTGCCCCTGCTAGCGAAACCAGGGCTTCACTCACCGCCAGCGTCAAGGGATCGAGTCCGGCTTCCAATTCCGCCCACTTGTCTTCAACCTCCACCAGGTTGGCCACAGTCAAGGCCACCTCAGCTTCCTTGGCAGCCAGCTCCAGCAGGTCGATTTCGGCGTTGGCGGCTGGCGAGCCATCCCCCGTGGCTGGGCCGGCCCCGGCGCCAAACTCAGCCAGCGTTTCTTCAGCGACCGCCAGCTTAGCTCGAGCCAGGTCCACCGCCGCTTGGCTCTGTTGGAGCCGCAACGGGTCCAGGCCTTCTTCCAGCCTGGCCAAGTCTCCTTGGGCTTTCGCCAGAGTCGCTTGGGCCAGATCAACCTCCGCTGCCAACTGCTGACGTTCCAGAGGAGCCGGCCCCTGCCCCAGTTGGGTAAGATCCCCGAGGGCCTCGTCCAGATCCGATTGGGCTAACTCTACCGCCGCCTCCAGCTGCTGGCGTCGCAGCGGGTCGGCTCCCTGCTCCAACACCGCCAGGTCCGCCCGAGCCTGGGCCAGATTGGATTGGGCCATTATTAACGCCGCCTCCAACTGCTCCACCTGGGCCACGGTTTCTTGGGCGTCATCAAACTCAACTTGGCGGAGATCCACCAAAGTCCGCGCCGGAGCGATATGAACCTCCAACCCTCCCATACCTGTTTGTTCCGAGAGGACCAGAGCGGCAAGCTCGCTTTGGGCTTCCTGTAGAAGGGCCGCGGCGTCGATCTTGGTCTGCCGGGCCGTATCCAGCCAGCGGGAGTTGGCCTGTTCGTAGCTGTCCAGGGATGACTGGGCTTGCACCAGGGAAAGCTCGGAGTTGGCCTTAGTCTGAATTGCCTGAATCAGTTGCTGTTCGTGATCCGAGGCAAAGTCGTCTACGGCTTTCCTGGCCTGCTCCAAAGCTAGCTCGGCGTCAGCCCTGGCCTGGCGCGCCTGGACCAGATCCTGGCTGTAATCCGCCGATAGGCTGGCCAGGGCATCTTGAGCTTGCTCCAAGGCCAGCTCCGCATCTGCCTTGGCTTGTCGTGCCTGGACCAACTCTTGGGTATAGTCCGACGAGACGTCAGCCAGGGCTTCTTGGGCCTGCTCCAAGGCCAGCTCAGCGTCGGCCTTGGCTTGGCCTGCCTGGGCCATTTGCTGGCCATAATCGGAAGGGAAGAGGTTCAGAGCGTCCTGGGCTTGCTCCTGGGCTAGCTTAGCATCGGCCAGGTCCCGGCGTGCCTGGACCAACTGCTGGCCGTGGTTCTGCTCCAGGCCGGCCAGCGCCTGTTCCGCATCCTGGAGGGACAGCCTGGCGTCGGCCACTACCCGCTCCTGGGTTTTGATATCCTGCTCCGTATGGGGCTCCCTGGCGTCGGACAGGGTCTCAATGAACTGTTCGTGCTGGAGCTTGGCGTCGGCTACCTTCTCCCGAGCCTGGGCGAAGACCAGGGCGCCGGGGTTATTCAACTCGTCGAGCGCCTCTTCGGCATCTTGAAGTGCGACCATCGCCTGGGCTGCGGCCTGTTCCAGGGATGCCAGCGTGGTCTTGTCTAGGTTGGCCAGAACCTGGCCTTTCGAGACCTGTTGGCCCTCTTCGGCCAGCACCTCTTCGATGGTGCCTTGGGATCCGAAAGTGAGCGTCTCCCGGTTGGGGAAGGTCAGGTTGCCGTTGGTCGAGACCTGGTTCACCAGATTGCCGTACTGTACCGGAATAAGCTGCTGGGTATCTCCTAGGTCTGACGAGCCAGAGCCGCCGGTCCAGGCGTAGACACCGTAGGTGACGCCCGCCGTCCCCAGAAGAACGGAAGCCAGCACGACGATCTGCCAAATGTTCAGTTGTTTGAACACGTTCAATAGTGCGGCCATGGTCACTTGACCCCTCTCCCCGTTTGACTACCGGACATCCCCCTCTGCCGATGGATGAGTGACGGGCAACTCGAAAACAAACTGGCTTCCCTGGCCCTGTACGCTCTCCGCGCTGATCGCGCCCCCGTGGGCCTCCACCAGTTGCTTGGCGATGGTTAACCCGAGGCCGACGCCTCCGGTGCTTCGGGTACGAGACCGGTCCACGCGGTGGAAGCGCTCGAAAACCAGGGGCAGGGCTTCCGGGGGCAGGCCTTCCCCAGTATCGGCCACAGTGACCCTTGCCATGGCTTGGCCTACCGGCGCTATCATCTCCGCGGACACCGTCACTCGCCCTCCCTCCTGTGTGTGGACGATGGCATTCTCCACCAGGTTGGCCACCACCTGGGCGATGCGGGTCCGGTCCATCCGCACCAGGGGAAGCCAGGGAGGGATTTCCAGGAAGAGGGCGACCCCTTTTGCCTCGGCCCGGGGCCGAAACGGTTCCACAGCACGCCATAGCACGTCTTCCAGAGAGTCCGGTTGCCAGCTCAAGGTGAGGGCCCCCGCCTCCGCCAGGGCGAGGAGTCTCAGGTCCTCCACCAGTCGGGTGAGGTGTAGCACCTGTTGGTAGATCGTATCCATGGTGGCGGTATCGGGCTGCAGCAGACCATCGTGCACGGCCTCCAAATAGCCCTGAATATTGGAGAGAGGGGTCCGGAGTTCGTGGGCCACGTCGGCCATCAGGCTCCGGCGCTGCCCCTCGGCCCTCTCCAGGTCCTCGGCCATGGAGTTGAATGTTCGGGCCAACTGGCTGATTTCGTTCCGGCCCGTGGTGGACACGCGCTGCGAAAGGTCACCCCGGCCCAGGCGCCGGGCTGCTGTGCTCAATCCCCTGACCGGAGCCAGGACTTGCCGGGACACCAGAGAAACCAGCAAAATCCCGACCGCCCCCGCTGCCAGGCCGGTCCAAAGCAGGGACCGGTTCGTTGTGGAGGCAAGCCGGGACAGGGGCGGTTCGGGAGCTATGTTCGGAACATCGCTGGCAGCCACCAGTATTGAGCCTACCTGCCGCCCACTGCTGAGCACCGGGAAGAACCGGGCCCGGTGCTTGGGTCTGCTCCCGCGGCTGCCGGCGAGGTGGTGCGACTCCCCTACCACTTGACCCGCCACATCGCTGACCACGATGTGCCACCCGTAGAGGGAGCCGGCTCGCTCCAGCACGGGCTGAATTCCCATCCAACCCTGGCGGGCGGCGTAGTACCGGGAGACGATGCGTTCGACCCGGGCGGCCCGGGCCTCTTCAACCTCACGCTGGAACCGGTCCGTCTCCCGCTGGGCCGCGAACCCGACGTACCAACTGACGCTGCCCAAAGCCAGGGCCAGCACTAGGGCGAAGCCCACCACCAAACGGAATTGTAGGCTGAAGAGCCAGTTACTCATCGCCGAACCTGTAACCCACTCCATAAACGGTGTGGATGTGCCGACGGTCACCCATGGTCGGCTCCAACTTCCGGCGCAGGCTGGAGACGTGGGCGTCGACGGTGCGGTCGAAGCCCTCGAAATCGTAACCGAACACCCGGTCGATGATTTGGTCCCGGGTGAATACCCTGCCTGGCTCCCGGACCATCATGGCCAGCAGCCGGAACTCGGTGGGAGTCACCCCCACCCGCTGTTCGCCGACCTGGACCGACCGGTTGCGCAGGTTCACGGTCAACTGGTTATAGACCAAATTGGACGGGCCCTGGTTAAACGGGTCGTTGGCGCTGCGGCGCAGCACGGCTTTGACCCGGGCTGCCAGTTCGCGGGGGCTGAAGGGCTTGGTCACATAGTCATCGGCGCCCAACTCCAACCCGGCAAGCCGGTCTTTCTCATCCACACGGGCGGTGAGCATGATGATGGGAACGTCCGCCTCTTCCCGGAGAATGCGTCCCACCTGCATCCCATCCAACCCGGGCAGCATGAGGTCCAGAATCACCAGGTCCGGCCGGGCTTCCCTGGCAAGCCTCAGTCCCTCCAGGCCATCCGATGCCGACAGCACGTGGTACCCGTCCCGGCGCAGGTACAGGCTCACCAGCTCCACCGTCTCAGGATCGTCTTCCACAATGAGGACTGTGTTATCCACTGGCTCTCCGCAATCTGGGCTTCGCCGACATCACCTACATTCTACAAGAGTCCGGGGGCTCGGGCCGGGCGCCAACCGGCCGGTGCGGCGGGATGCCGGACCAAATCTACGGCCGGAAGGAGGTTAACCCCTTCCGGCGCTTTGAAGGTCCGCACCGGGATGGTGGCCCTCATTATTGAGCGAGCAGGGGGTCTGCCGGCGGGACGGCCCCGAAGAAGGTTTGCCCCGCGCCCTCTTCCGGCGCCGGTTGGAGGAACCTGAGCCTTTTGGAGAAATGGTCCCCGAAGGAACGGCCGCCGAACTCGTGATGCTTGCCGAACCCACGGAAATGGGACCCGGGCATTACTCCCTCAGGCTTGGCCTGGTGCCACAGCAAGTACTCATCCGCTTGTTCTTGGGTGATCCTGCCCTGTTCGACCATGCGGTCCAACTTCATCTGAAGCTTTTTCCCCATGGTTTCCTCTGACGCTTGCCTGAAAGCGTCCAGTACCTGGGTTTCATCCAGACCCAAGATCGCCGCCACGCGGCCGGCGAAGGTTTTGGCCCCCGAGTGGATGCCGTCGCCGTCAGTTTGGGCCAGCACCGAGCCTGCCATCAGCGTCAGGGCCAGCATTCCTGTTGCCAGAAGAGCGAAACCCCACCGTTTCCTCATCAGAACCACCTCTTTGTCTTTTCCGATTCATTGATTGCCCGGGTTAGCACGCGAGTACTCCGTTGGTAGTATCTTGACACAATAGTTTGAAGGAAATTTGAAGCTTGCGGCGAGATCTTGCCGGAGTCTTGCATCGATTCAACCGGCAAGACCCTGGGTCCGAATTCCCCAGCCACGGCCGGACCACGCATGAGTCGCGGTTCTGGAGGGAAGGGAAACGGCTAAATCGATTGTGATTGCAAGACCGCCGCAACGGGACGGCCCGCCTCCACAGCTACTTGATGGCCTCGTCGTTCCGGGAAAGGCGGACCATGAATTCGGTGCCTTCTCCCGGCTTACTGCGGACACTGATTTTGCCTCCGCGGGCCTCCACCAGCCGCCGGGCGACGGTCAAGCCCAGTCTGACGCCTCCGGTGGCCTGTGACCTGGACTTGTCGACCCGGTAAAACTGCTCGAAGATGTAGGGCAGGCCCTCGACCAGAATCCCCGGGCCTGTATCCCGGACCGCCAGTTGAATCTCAGGACCACGATCCCAGGCCTGGAGTGATACCCAGCGGCCTCGGGGAGTGTACTCCACCGCGTTGGTCAGCAGATTGCGCACCACCTGGCTGATGCGCTCCGGGTCCGCCTGTAACGGCAGTTCGGCCGGCACGGCTACCTCGAGGGATATCTGCCTGGCCTGGGCCCGCTGTTGCATGGCAGCCAGGGCCCGCTGGGCGACGTCGCCCAGGCCACAGGCCTGCCGCTGGAAAGGCAGGCGTCCCGACTCAGCCAGGGCCAGGTCTTGAAGGTCATCGATGAGCCGGGTCAGCAATATGACCTCGTCATGCATCGAGCCCAGAGTGGTGGTATCGGGCGCCATAACCCCATCGGCGATGTCTTCGATGTAGCCCCGGACATTGGTGACCGGGGTGCGCAGTTCGTGAGCCAGGTCGGCTACCAGGTTGCGGCGCAGCTCTTCGGTGCGGGAGAGTTCTCCGATCATCGAGTTGAAGATGCGGGACAGCTCCCCCACCTCATCTCGGGATTTGACCTCGGCCCGGACCGAGAAGTCCTGCCGGGCCGCGGCCTGGGCCACTTTCGCCAGCGACTCCACAGGCGCCACAACGCGCTGGGACAGGAAGAAGGTCAACACCATGGCCACCGCTGCCGCCAGCAGGCCGTTGAGGATCAGGAGCACGCTCAGGGAGGGACCAAAGGAGTCCAGGGCCCTCCCCCTCGCCACCCCGGACCCGAGGAGAGAGGGTTGGGATCGAAGATCAAGGTTCCGAGCCGGCCCTCCGGCCCTGACACCGGATTCACGGACCGGCCTCTCAGGTCGAGGTCCAGGGTCTGGCCCACCAGCCCGTGCTGGTTGTTGGCGACAACCACGCCATCCAAGTCGGCCAGCATTATGCCCTGCTGGCACAGCGCTCCGGCATCGTCCAGCAGCCGTTTCGCATCCGACCAGCTCCCCGTAGAGGAGTACCGGAGGGTCAGGGGTGCGGCCAATCCCTGATTGCGCGCGACATCGTCCCGTCCCTGGACTCGCTCTATCTCCGCGTTGGCGGCCTGGTTGGCGAAAAACGCGGTCATGCCGACGGTCACCAGGATTACGGCGACCATGCTCAGTAGGATTTGCCAGCGCAGCCCGTAGATCAAGGCCCGTCACCTAGCTTGTACCCTCTGCCGTAGACCGTGATGATGTACTTGTGGCGGCCGGGCTCGGGCTCGATCTTCCGCCGCAGGTTCAGAATATGTACGTCGATAGTGCGGTCCACTCCTTCGTAGTCGAAGCCCAGGGCTCTCTCCACAAGCTGGGACCGGGTGGAGAGTTGGCCAGGGTCCAGTATCAGCATCTCTAACAAGCTGAACTCGGTGGGCGTCAGGTGTACTTCCCCGCCCTGGGCGGTGGCGGTTTGCGCCCGGCTGTTCAGTGTCAGGCCGCGGTAGCTGAGGGGCTTCATGCCCTGTGAAGAGCCGTCGTCAACAGAGCGGCGAAGGACGGAGCGGACCCGGGCCACCAGCTCCCGGGGGTTGAAGGGCTTGGTAACATAATCGTCGTCGCCAAGGTCCAGGCCGGTCAGCTTGTCCTGCTCGGTAGTGATGGCGGTAAGCATGATGATGGGTATCGACAATTCCTCTCGCAGGACTCGGCAAACGGTCAGCCTGTTGAGGGAAGGCAGCAGCAAGGCCAGCACCACCAAGTCCGGTGGATCGCGCCGGGCGGCTGCCAGCCCCTCCGTGCCGTCGTGGGCAAGGGTTACGGCGTAGCTGGCCTTCTCCAGGTAGGCCCTGATGATGTCGGCTGTTTTCCGGTCGTCTTCCACGGCCAACACCAGCTGCCGCATCGGAAGCATAAACACCTCAAGCGGTGTATCCGGACCGGGGGTTTGTCACGGCCCAACCAAAATGTTAAGACCGGGCGGCGTTAAATTGAAGGGGGCACCCCCTTATTCCAGCCGGATCAAGCCCTCAAATTTGGGCGATGACCCCCGGGCTTGCCAAGACAGCTTGCCTCATCATGAACAGGCGGATGGATTTTCGGACTGTCTGGGCCATTGTGGGGTTATGGGTGACGACAAACTCACTCGGAAAAGGGAATGGGGACCGGACGGTAAACCCGCCTTTAACGAAAGTGGCCCGGCAGAGGTGGACCGGGCATTGGCGATACCGTTGGGGCCTGTCGGGAGGAGGACTCGGTGCCCTATTGGTGGGCCGGCGGTTGCCGTCGGGTCCGAGGCGGTCGGCCGGCGGAAGGTGGGCCGCCCCGGTCCCGGCGCTGGTCCCGGTAGTTGGGGGCGGTGATCGGCTCCCAGTCCACCACCATGCTGTCAACCAATCGGGAGGCGATGTGGGGCTTGGCCTCCTCCAGGTCCTCGATGGAGCCGGCGTTGGTGATCACCGTGGGCAGCCGGTTCTCGTGCCGGTGGACCACAATCTGGTAGAGCTTCTCATCGGCCCAAGAGGTGCTGCTCTCCGCGCCCAGGTCGTCCAGAATCAACAGGGGCACCGTCTTGATCTGTTCGAAGAGTTCGTCGTAGCCGATTGGACTGTTGGGATTGAAGGTGGACCTCAGGTGGTCCAGCAGGGACGGGACGAAAGCGAAAAAAACCGGGCGGCCCCGGCGCACGCTTTCTCCGGCGATGGCCACCGCCAGGTGGGTCTTGCCGGACCCCCGGGGCCCGGTGAACAGCAACCATCCTTCGGGTTCGACGGCAAAGGTCTCGGCGGCATGCTTGGCCATTTGCAGAGACTCCTGGTCCTTCCGGGAAGCGTTGCGGCCGCCCCGGACATCGAAGTTGTCAAAGGTCATCCGCCGATGCATCTCCTCCGGCAGGTCCCCGATCCGGCGGGCCAGGCGAGTATTGTATTGGCCCAGGTGGAGCACCCGGGAGAACCCTTCGGCGGACTCCATCCGGGTACGCAACCCCTCATCCAGCCGCTGCAGAGGTCCCCTGATGGTGATGACCGTGGGCAGGGAGGCGTTGAAGCGGTGATTGAAAACCTGGTACAGCTTCTCCTGGGCCCAGGGTGTGGAGCTATGGGTCCCCAGGTCGTCCAGCACCAGCACCGGCGCGTTGCGCACCTGTTCGAAGAGTTCGTCGTAGGATACCGGGTTATCGGGAGAATAGGCGGCCCGCAGGTGGTCCAGGAGGTCGGCGACCACGATGAAAAAGGTAGTCTGACCCCGTTCAATGCAGCGGTTGGCCACGGCCACCGCCAGGTGGGTCTTGCCGGAACCGCTGGGTCCCGTCAAGGTCAGCCAGCCGCTGGGGTTTTCAGCGAACGCCACGGCGGCGTCCAGGGCCTGGCGGAACAGGTGGCGGCTTCCGATGTCGGGCAGCGGGCCGTCCGTCCGGGTGCTGGCGAAGGATATTCGTTCCAGCGGCCCCAGGTTGCTGTATCGGCGCAAGGCGGCGATACGTCCGGCAGGCTCATCCGCGCGCTGACAGCGGCAGGGGAAGGCTTGTCCAAAGTCGGGATGTCCCAGGTGGACCCGTTTGCTGACCCAGCCGGTGCCCTTGCAAATGGGGCAGACGTCAGCGGCCGGCTCGTTCCTCGGGTAAGTGGCCCCATCGCCGTTCGTAGTCTTCGACGTATTTCTGACGGTCATCCTTTTGAGAATGTCGCCCAGGCTTTCCATTGCCTTTCCCTTCGGCCGCCCACCGCCGCAGAATGCCGGCTATGTAGCGCCAACTCCTTTTGTTCTCGGTAACGGCGATTGTGAACGCCTCGTTGATCCAGGGCCAGGGATAGACCTCCTCCGCCTCTTTGAGCTGCTCAGCCAGAAGTGGAGACAGGGTTCCCACGTTGTCTTCGTAAAGGCCGAAGATATTCGGTCCTTCGCCGGCCGGCGTCTCGGCCGGGTCTTCAATAAATGACGGTCCGTCCCCCGTTGGCCCGCCGCCGTCCCGCCGCAGCCGGACCAGGGTGTTGTGGCCGGCTGGGGTGTTGAGAAGGTAGACCTGGCCGTCGGTGGTATCTTCGTCGGGCCGGTGCAGTAGAAATGTGCCCCGCACTACTGCCAGCCGAAGGCCCCGGAGTATCTCTTCCCGCGGGTCCTTTCCCGGCCCCTGGAGCCCGCGGAGCAGGGTCCGGTCGCCAAGAAACTCCGGCAGGCGCACTGCCTGAAGCCAGCCCCGCGCCCGGTGCAGCATCCACAGGCCGCGCAGGGTGACCTTCAACTCGGCCAGGTCCTGCACTTGCTCCAACAACGGACCGAAGACAGGGTTGGGCACCGGCGTGTACAGCGTGCCCGGCGGAAATCCGGAGATCGCCATGATCAGTAGTCGTCATCCTTGGGGTTCGGGTCGAACCTGACCCAGTTGTCATGGAAGTACAGCTTGATGCTGCCGGTGCGGCCGTGGCGGTGCTTGCCCACGATGATCTCGGCGATGTTCCTAGGGTAGGGTTGCCCCGGGAATTGCTGCTCCCAGTCCTCTTCGGTGAAGTAGACATCCTCACGGTGGATG
>CAYOAF010000040.1:0-6988 GCA_964401855.1 uncultured Dehalococcoidia bacterium | reverse complement strand
GCCAGGCTGCCCTGACGGAAGTTCTCGATCAACACGTCGCTGACGGACACCAACTGGTCGAATACTTTTCGACCCTCCCCGGAAGTCAATTCCAGGGTGATTCCATGCTTGCTGAAGTGCAGGGCGTTGAACCATCCAGTGCGGTTCCACGGTTCCTCTCCCGGCTCGCCTTCAGGGTAGGCGGCGATGCCCCGAGTTGGGCTGACCGGCCCCCGATGGGAGTCGTATACACTCAGCGACTCCAGCTTGATCACCTCCGCACCCATATCGGCCAGCAACTTGGTGCAATAAGGTCCCGCCCACAACCGGGACAGGTCCAAGATGCGGTAGTTTGCCAGCGCTTGCCGGTTATTCTGATGGTCACTCATTCATGGAACTCCGTCAAAAACCGCGAACACCGCCGCTCCCGTTTTGACCCTGGAGAGCCGGGAAAGGCCAGGCTCCGCAGGTCCTTAACCAAGAGAGTGGGCCGGGGGAAATGCCGTTATTTCAGGGTTGGAGCACTTAAATCAGGTTCTGGGCCCAGAGCCTATCGATTTCCCGGCCGGTGTACCCCAGACTCAGGAGCACCTCTCTGGTGTGTTCGCCCAGCAAGGGCGCCCGCCGGTACACCCAGGCGCCGCACTCTTCACTAATGGCGCCGTCGCATCCCAGGTCCGGCACTCCGGGAGGACCGGGATATTTCAGCGGGCCGGCCACTGGATGGTCCAGCTCCACAAAGTAGTCACGGGCGATGAGTTGCTCCATCTCCAGGATATCCGCCATGGAGGCAACGAAGGCGAACCCCAGGCCGCGGTCCTGGGCGGCCTTGAAGATCTCCAGCTTGTCGTGATCCAACAGCCAGGGGAGCATCAGCGCATCCACCTCGTCGGCGTGGACCAAGCGCCCTTGGCGGGAGCAAAACCGGTCATCGGCAAGCTCCTCCCGTTCCATCAAGTTGGCCACCTCCGGCCAGCGGTGCTCAGGGCCGGCGATAACTCCGACGTAGCCGTCGCGGCACGGGTATATGCCCCAGGCGGCCCGGCCGTAACCCCGGTTGCCCACCCGGACGAACTCCTCTCCGGAGTAGCTGTACTGCATCAAGGCGTTTTCCAGGATGTTGGTGGCGCTTTCGGCGATGGAGATGTCGACGTGCTGTCCCACGCCCGTCTCTTCGGCGTACATCAAAGCGGCCATGGTGGCCACGAAGGCGTTCTGCCCGGCACAAAGTTGAGCCAGGGGCGGCCCCTCCTTCAACGGTTCCTGGTCCGGCTCGCCGGTGATGCTCATCAGCCCCCCGGCGGCGTAGAGGTTGATCTCGGCTGCCTTGCGGTCTCGGTAAGGCCCGGTCTGCCCATAGTTGGAGATCGAGGTCATCACCAGGGCAGGGTTCATCTGCCGCAAATCGGAGTACCCCAGGCCCAGGCCGTCGAGGGTGCCCGGCGCGAAGTTTTCGACCACGATGTCGGAGTTCCGCGCCAGATGGAGCAGGATCTCCTTGCCGAGACCGGACTTGAAGTCCAGGGTCACGCTCTTCTTCGACGTGTTCAGGTAGAGGTACCAGGCCCCGGACTCGGCCCTCACCCTGTCCTTCGGCCACTCCTCTCTCTCAGAGAGAGGGGCAGGGTTGGGGGGTACGGCAGAAGGGCCGAGCCGCCGCACTGGGTCGCCGGCGCCGGGCCGCTCGATCTTCAGAACGTCGGCGCCCATGGTCGCCAGCAGTTTGGTGCAGTAAGGGCCGGACAGATAGTGGGTCAGGTCAAGAACCCGGACGCCTTGTAGGAGTCCGGTCGGCGCCTCGCCGTTGCCTGTTGATTCGCTACTCGCCATCGTCTCCAAGCCTTTCGTGGCCAGGGTAAAATTTGGTCCGCTGGTTATTGTGGCATCCCCTCGTCACAGATGCAAGCAGCCCGGCCGCCAAGACGGGGCCCTCGCGGCGCGTGTGGCCTGTGGGTCCGGCGGCGGCCTACGCAAGCTGAAGGACGGGGAAACCCCGCATCTCTCTCCGGCCTCACTGTAACGCCAGGATATTTGTGATATTCTTCATACCTGGCCCGCCGGGGGTCAACACCTCTCCGCTCATGACAGGGAGAGGGCGTTGAATTCCGGGCGGAGTAGAAGGTTGGCCACCGGTCACCGAAGGCTAATGGCTGGTCCGCAACGGACCGCCGGGAAGGACAACAGGATGGAACGCCCCATTTTTCAACCGGTCGGCACTCCCGTGGAGGAGCTGGACACGCCGGCCCTGGTATTGGACTTGGAGGTAATGGAGCGAAACATCGAGACCGTGCACTCCTACTTCCGCCAGGCTGACGCCAAAGTCCGTCCTCACGTGGCCAGCCACCAATGTCCTCGAATCGCCCAACGGCAGTTGGCGGCCGGGGGGACGGTTGAAGGCATTGGGGTTGCCACTGCCGGAGAGGCGGAGGTTTTCAGCAACGCCGGGTTCACCGATATCCTGGTGGCCAACCAGATAGTTACCCGGCCGAAGATTCGCCGCCTGTGCGCTCTCGCCGCCCACAGTCATGTTACAGTTGCAGTGGACAACCCCCGGAACGTCGACGACCTATCGGCGGAGGCCGTGACGGCGGGAGTCATCCTGGATGTGCTGGTGGAGGTTGAGGCTGGATCGGGACGTTGCGGGGTACCACCGGGAACGGCGGCCTTGGAGCTGGCCCGGGCCGTGGAGCGCTCACCGGGGATCGCCTTCGCGGGGTTGATGGCGATCCCTCCGGCGGCGCCTCTCCAAAGGGAAGAGAACGGGGAAACGACGCTGCCGGACCAGGCAGCCCTGGAGTCCGAGACCCATCGCCGGCTCCAGCCGGTGCTGGACACACGGGAGCTGATCGAAAGTGACGGGCTGCCGGTGCGGGTGGTGAGCGTTGGCGGGACTCATAACTACGACATTGCCGGCCGGATATCCGGTGTCACCGAAGTGCAGGCGGGCTCGTACCCGCTGATGGACTTCAGCTATTGCCGGTTGCGGGCCGAGTTCAACCCGGCGGTCAAGGTCCTGGCCCAGGTCATCAGCCATCCGGTGGGGCATCTGGCCATCGTGGACGCGGGGCACAAAGCCACCGGTCCCGACCATGGTATCGCCGTCTTGGACGAATCGCCGGGTGCGTCGGCGTTGCGTTTCAGCGCCGAGCACGGCATCTTGGAGTTGGAGGGGCTGGCCCAACACCGGTTTCCGCCGGGCGCCAAAGTCTGGCTGGTGCCCTGGGACCTGCGCCTTTGCCTCAACCAGTACGACTACATCCGCGCGGTCCGGGGCGGCAAGCTCGAAGGTTTCTGGCCGATGGCCGCCCGAGGGCGTTTCGACTAAGCGATCAGCCATCAGCCGTCAGCAAAGGACGGAGATGAGGCTTGTTTTCTGATCGCTGACAGCTGATAACCGACAGGCTCAAGTATTGTAGGAGAGAGTTTATGGACCAGCACTACCGGCCCCAGCCGGGCACCCCGGTGGATGAGCTTGACACCCCCTGCTTGATACTGGACATGGACTCCATCGACCACAACATGGACGTCATGGCCAGTTATTACGCCGGACAGTCCAGCAACCTTCGCCCCCACAGCAAGAACCACAAGACCCCGGCCCTGGCTCACCGGCAGATCCGCCGGGGAGGCACCGTGGGCGGCGTGTGCGCGGCCAAGGTCGCGGAGGCCGAGGTGATGGTGCACGGAGGGATACCCAGCGTATTGGTCACCAGCGAGATCATCGCCCCTCTCAAGATCCAGCGTCTGTGTGCCCTGGCCCGGCAGGCCGAGATGATCGTCGCCTGCGACAGCCTGCAAAACGCCCGAGACCTGTCCACGGCCGCCGCTGCCGCCGGGGTCGACCTAGGCGTCCTGATCGAAATCGAGACCCAGATGAACCGGTGCGGTGTCCAGGACACCGAACAAGGGGTGGCCCT
Organism: uncultured Dehalococcoidia bacterium; assembly: GCA_964401855.1. Classification (GTDB taxonomy): domain Bacteria; phylum Chloroflexota; class Dehalococcoidia; order Lucifugimonadales; family UBA3495; genus CAJWBT01. Next base: position 3,095 of record CAYOAF010000040.1, on the reverse strand, counting down.
GGCCCAGGGCGTTCACTCACTGCCCGGATTGACCTTCCGGGGCATCATGAGCCACCAGATGATCCCTCCGATGGAAAACCGGGAAGACCGGGTCACCGAGGGCCGCCGGATGATCCAGACCGTCATCGACTTGAAAGACGCCATCGTGGCCACGGGTATCCCGGTGGAAATCGTGTCCACCGGCGAGACCTGGAGCTATGACGTGGCCGGGGAGATTCCCGGCGTGACCGAGGTCCAAGGGGGCAGCTACCTGGTCATGGAGACCAAGTACTCTTACATGTCCGATTTCCACTACGCTGGGAAGGTGCTGACCACCATCATCAGCACGCCGCGGCCGGGTATCGCCGTGGGCGACGCCGGCGCCAGGGCCGTCGGCGCCATAAAGGGAATGCCCCTGGTGGATAGCCGGCCCGGCGTCACCGTGGAGTCCATGGACGCCGACCATGCCATCTTCAGCCTGGCCGAAGGCGTGGGGCTGAACATCGGAGACCAGCTCGCCCTGATACCGGGGCAACAGGACGCCATGGTGAGCCGTTGGGACCGGCTCGTCGGGGTGCGCGGCGGCAAGGTGGAGGCCGTCTGGGACATCCAGGCGCGAGGGTGTCATAGCTGAGGGGTGAACGGTCAGTTTTCAGCCGTCAGCGTTCAGGCACGCCATTTGCGCCAGTTTAAGAATGCAGTAGAAGTCACCGGGGTCGGGGTGCTCTGTCATCAGCTTGATAAACCTGGTCTCGAAATCGTCCACGATCTCGGCCGCCAAGATTCCGTACATGTCGCGGACAAGCCGACCCAAACTCCTGACCCCCTAGTTCCTCTCTGCAAGTCTCCTTCACTCGCTGACCACGCTTAGCGTATGTTTGCAGCCTAAGTCGGGGCCGCTTAGCTTTTTCGCATATGTGGGCGAGCCCCCGCCCCCCTACGCCGGCGCGGGGGCGAAGTCGGGCGAGAGCATCAGGTAGTTCTGCTGGGCTGTCAGGTGCCCCTGCACCCTGGGCACGTACTTCTCGTCCCAATCAGGGTCCGCGTAGACCTGGGCCCTAGCTTCTTTCATGTGGGCGTGGTCTCTATAGGCCCAGATGTGTACGATCTTGTTCAGCTCGCCGAGGTCGGGGTAGTACCAGCCGGCTAGCTTGACGCCGTACCTCAGCCGGATCGGCAGGCCCAGCTCCTTCACCGCCTTGATGTAATCCGGGGTGGTCCCATGCTTGACTGTGTAGACGCGGAAGTCGTAGACCATGGAGCTCCCCGGCATGGCGCTTACCGCCGCCGGCTCGGGGGCGAAGTTGGGCGACAGCATCAGGTAGGTCTTCTGGGTCAAGATGATCGGTGTTATCCGGGGCACGTACTTTCCCGACCAGTCAGGGTCCGCGTGCACCTGGGCTTTAGCTTCTCTCAGGTTGGCGTGGTCCCGATAGCCCCTCACTTGCTCCACGTGGTTCAGCTCGCCGATGTCGCGGTATTACCAGCCGGCCAGCTTGACGCCGTATCTCTGGCGGATGGGCAACGCCAGCTCCTTCACCGCCGCCATGTAGTCGGGCGTGCTTCCGGGCTTCAACGTGTACATCCGGAAATCGTAGATCATGGCGCTTTCCTCCTGAATTAGCCGTCAGCTGTCAGCTCTTCCACTAATGCTGACCGCTGATGGCTGATGGCTGAACGCTCGCCGTCACAGCCCGGTGACCTCCCCCGCCGGCGTTACGTCCATGTCCAGGGCCCGGGGGCGGGAGGGCAGGCCGGGCAGCGTCGCCACATTGCCGGCCAGAGGAAACAGGAAGCCGGCCCCCAACGAGGCGCGAAGGTCCGATATGGGGAAGGTGTAGCCTCTGGGGCTGCCCCGCCGGGACTGATCATGGGTCGTGGAGAGATGAGTCTTGGCCATGCAGATGGGCAGGTTGCCCCAGCCCTGGGCCTCGAAGTAGCGTCGCTGGCGCCGGGCCTCCAGCGACCAGGTCACGCCGCCGGCCCCGTAGACCTTTTGGGCCAGAGACAGCACCTTTTCTTCGATGGTGGCGTCCAGCGGATACGGGTAGGTGATATCCGGCGGTTCCACGGCAATCCGTGCCACGGCCTCGGCCAAGGCTGCTCCTCCTTCGCCGCCCTGGGCGAACCCGTCACACACCACCGCCGCTTGAGCCCCTGCCGCCGATGCGATTTGGGCCACTTCCTGCAACTCTTCGGGGGTATCGCTATGGAACTGGTTGATGGCGACCACCATCGGCAGACCGAAGCTACGGATCAGGCCGATGTGGTGCTCCAGGTTGGGAGCACCGGCCCGTACGGAAGCGGGGTCCGGTTTCTCCAGGGCTCGTCTGGAGGTGCCGCCGTGCCACTTCAACGCCCGCGCCGAGGCCACCAGGACTGCGGCGCTGGGCAAGAGGCCGTTCTGCCGGGCCTTGATGTCCATGAACTTTTCAAACCCCAGGTCCGAGCCAAACCCGGCTTCCGTTATGACGAAGTCGGTGTAGGCAAGGGCCATCCGGTCCGCCAGGACGGAGTTGCAGCCGTGGGCGATGTTGCCAAAGGGCCCGGCATGGATCAGGGCCGGCTGCCCTTCCAGAGTCTGGACCAGGTTGGGCATCACAGTGTGGCGCAGCAGCGTCATCAGAGCGCCGGTCACACCCAGTGTTTCCACGCTAACCGGCTCGCCATCGCGGGTGGTGCCCACGACGATGCGTGAGATGCGCGCTCGCAGGTCTTCCAGACCCTCCGACAGGGCTAGGACGGCCATGATCTCCGAGGCGGATACGATGTCGAACCGGGTATCCCGCAAGGGGCTGTTGGCGTCCCCTCCCAGGCCGGTTATGATCTGCCGAATTGCCCGGTCCGAGGCGTCGGTGACCCGGGACCACTGGATTCCCGTGGCTTCAAAACCAGGGACCGAGTTGCGGTACACGGCGTTGTCGATTAGGGCCGCCAGCAGGTTGTGGGCCGAGGCGACTGCGTGGGCGTCCCCGGTGAAATGGATGTTGATCTCGTCTTCGGGAACGACCCGTGCTTTGCCTCCCCCAGTGCCGCCTCCCTTGATCCCAAAGATCGGTCCCAGCGTCGGCTCCCTGAGGGTGACGGCGGCGCGGCGGCCCAAGTTGCTGAGGCCC
>CAYOAF010000039.1:0-4121 GCA_964401855.1 uncultured Dehalococcoidia bacterium | reverse complement strand
AGAGATCAGGGGTGGGGAAGAGCTTGGGTGAACTCCTTGAGGGTCCGGTTATGAAGTCTTCGCCTATCGGTCATTAGAGTCTTCATCTCCTTTCTGCGCTGTAAAACCCGTTCCCTTCTCCCTTCAAGCACATCTGCGGGTGTTACGTTGCCCAGCGCCTTGTGGTACCGCTGACCTGCCTCCCGAAAACCGGTCCAGGTGTAATGTTAGTAACCTGGGCCGGAGAAAGGGCTGACAGGTCAGGCAGGTCTTAGCGCCTCGAGACGATGATCACGGGGTCGCCCCGTTTGAACTGGTAGTAGTGGCCCATACTTGGACGGTACCGAAGCGGCCAACGACAGGACAATGAGGCCGTGTCAGTGGGCGGGTGTCCGTATCTGAGACAGCTATGAAAATTGACAGCAAATTTGACAGCAACCTGGGCATATATCCAAGGATGCTGGCGGACAATTATGGACAGGTGAACGGGATTTAGCTACGCCAAGGACACCAAAGTACGTTCACGGACGTAAGGTATCGAACTCATAACCCGAAGGTCGTTGGTTCGAGTCCAACCCCCGCTACCAAAAGTCTAGGCGCGAAATCAAGCCCTGACTACCAGAGATGGAGCCAAGGCTTTTGTTTTGACCCCAACCCGGCAGGGGTAAGGCCTGGAGAAACTTGTCCAGGCCGGCCGTGACCTCCCGCTGCATCGTCGGCAAAACATGGGAGTAAACATCCATAGTAACGGCAATCTGGCTGTGGCCGAGTAGCTCCTGAAATACTTCTTGATCGGACTTGTCGGCGCCGACGCCGGCGAACTCCCGCACGACGTCTTGCGGTGGTTACCAGTGAAGGCGCTGCGGAAAGTGTGCCGGCGGCCAGGATACGTGCCCGGCAAATGGGCTGCCGATGACGTGTGGGCCCGGTGACCGGCTATCGGCGCCGTTGGCGTCAAAAGCTGTTCCGGAAAAGTCTTGAATTTTCCTCCCATATTATGTTAAACGAACAGCAACGTGTGCAAGAGTTGGATGCCCTTTCAGTTTCTGGTGACGAAAGCAGGCCTGAGCGCCTGTGAGCCGCCTGAACGAGGTGATCAATGTGTTGAAGTGGGTTAGGAGAAGATCCGATGAAACCAATGGTCAGGAAGATGCAGCCTACGCGATTGAGGCTTCCAGCCTGACCAAGATGTTCCAGCGCCGCTGGATAGCGGTCAACAACATCAGCTTCAGTATTCCTCAAGGGTCCACCTTCGGCCTGGTGGGGCCCAACGGAGCCGGCAAGAGCACCACCTTGCGCCTCATCATGGGCCTGCAACACCCCACCGCCGGGGAGGTAAAGGTGTTCGGCGAGCGCATGAGCATGTACACCGGCCACCTGCGCCGCCGCATAGGGTACCTGCCCCAGGGGGAGCACTATCCCCGGGAGATGACCCCCATCAACTACCTAGAGATGGTGGGCAAGCTGCGGGGTGTGCCTAGCAAGGAGTGCCATCGCCGCCTCTCCTCGCTGCTCCACGCCGTCGACCTGTTGAGCGCTGCCTCCACCCGCATCGGCAAACTTTCGGCGGGCATGACCACTCGCATGGCCATCGCCGCTTCCATGGTCAACGACCCGGACCTTTTGATGTGGGATGAGCCCACCGCGGGCCTGGACCCCACAGGCCGCAAGTACACCCTGGACTTGATTAAAGAGCTGAAGAGCCAGGGAAAGACCATGATCGTTTCCACCCACTTGCTGCCCGACGCCGACCAGGTATGTGACCAGATCGGGGTGCTGAACGAAGGAAGGCTGGTCTTCTGCGGCTCGATCATGGAAATGAAACAATTCGTGCGGGAAAACGTGGTGGACCTGGGGCTGGCCGGGAACCTGAATCATTTCCAAGAGGCCTTGACCGCCGACAGCCAGGTCCTCCGGTGGGAGAAACTGAGCCAGGACGTAATAAGGGTCAACTTCAGCGACGAACGCGGCTTCTCTCAACAGCTCCGGCGGATGCTGGAGCTAGTCTGTCAATCGCCGGTGGAGCTACTGTCCATCCGCTCCGGTGGAGAAATTGAGGACGCCTTCCTCAAGCGATTGGAGGCCGACCGGATGAAGGGGTTCAGCCGGGCATTCGACGGCCAACTCAACTCCCAGAGTCCGGAGATGCGGTCCATGATGACCAGCGCCGACCACATTATGCCAGGGGAGCGGTTGAACGGGGCGCTCGAGGCGGAGGAGGAGCAGAGGGCATGAAGGCGTTTATGGCTTTGCTAGAAGAGGACTTGGCGGCCATGTCGCGCTCCATGACGGTGTGGATGTGGCTGGTCATCAGCGGCTTGGGAGGCTTCTCGGGAGTGATCTTCGCGGGGACTTTCGACCAGGAAAGCACATCCTTCCTATTGGGCTGGTTCTTGCTGCTGTACGTGGGCCTGGGAAGCTTCATGATCATGACTATCAGCTCCGCCTCCGGCGGCACCGATCCGAGGACCTTGGGCACCTCCATCATCAGTCACGGGGTCACCCCGATCCAGTTCGTGTTGGCCCTGTTGGCCTCCCGCAGTCTCACCGTCCTGGCCATGTCCATGCTCATCATCGCTCCGGTAGCCTTCGCCATGATGGCCAACGGCGCCTCCAACGACCTGAACTCCAACGGCATCCTCGTTGCCCTGGTCTATATCGGGCTGATACTTACGGTGCTGGTGTTCCTGAGCGTTACATTCAGCGCCGTGGTCACCAACGCCCCCGGCTCGCTTGGGATGATCTACATCCTCTGGTATACCGTCATAACCCTGCTATTGGCCTCCCAGGCCGATGGGTTCACCCCGGTGGGGGTCCTGGGCCGGATGCCGACCGTGCTGCAGGGGGATTTCCAGTGGTCCGTACAATGGCCCCTGATGGGGGCCCTGGTGGCTCCCCTGCTGGTGCTGCCACCTTTGGGCATCCGCATGTTCGGCCAGCGGGACCTGTAGGCTATAATCTCAGCATTGCACGGTTAATAAAGGCGCCCCGGCATGCCGGACCAGGCTTCGTTCCAAGCCGGTGAGCCCCTGCCCAGGATTAGACGAGCGATGCCCGGCGCTACGTCGGAGCGCCCCGGGACCTAGGCACAGGCGGCGATGCCCACCTGGACCAGGTCCCGCAACTCCTCCGCGGTGTAACCCGCCAGGCCCGTGAGCACCTCCTCGGTGTGCTGACCGACTTCAGGGGCCGGGCCTCCGACTCTTCCCGGCGTCTGGGTAAGGTTCACCATCACCCCCAGGGTCCGCATGGGCCCGTGCACCGGGTGGTCCACGGTGGTTATGTACCCATTCTCCGTCGCTTGAGGGTCCTCGGCCACCTCGGCATAGGACTGAACCTTGGCGGCGGGGCAGCCGTGCTCTTTGAAGGCCTGGTACCACTCCTCCCGGGTGCGGGTGAGGAAGACCCGGTCCAGAATGGTTATCAACTCCCGGTTGTTCCCGGCCCGGTGGGTGCCGTCGTTGAAGCGGGCGTCCCGGGCCAGGGCGGGCTCCCCAATGGCAACGCAGAAGGAATCCCAGAAGAGGTCGCTCTCGGTCATTGCCAGGTAGATCCATTTGCCGTCGCGGCAGCGATACAGGCTCCGGGTGGGGTTCAAGATGCTGGCGCGCTCCGGTGGCTGAGGGTCTTTCCCGGTGCTCAGGCAGCCCTCCAGGAGCAACTCGCCGGCGGTGAGCATGGCCCCCAGAAGGGAGACATGTACCTCCTGGCCCAACCCGGTACGCTCCCGAGCCAACAGGGCCACGCAGATGGCATAGGCCACCTGGATGCTGGAAGTCATGTCGGCGGCGCCATACACGCCGGCGGTGGCGGGCTCGCCCTCTGCGTTGGGGCGCATCATGTTGAGGAACCCGCTTCGGGCCTGGGCGGCGACGTCCACCCCGGGCAGGTCGGCATCGTCTCCCCGGGGTCCGTAGGTGTTCAGGTGGACGTAGATGATGGCCGGGTTGTAGCGGGACACCGTGGTGAAGTCCAGACCCATGCGCTGTAGAGACGGCATCCTCAGGCTCGTGACCAGGACATCGCAATGGGGGACCAGGCGATAGAGTGCGTCCCGGCCCCTTTCCTCACGCAGATTCAGGGCCACCGATCTCTTCCCCCGGTTGGCCGATTCGAAGAAGTAGCTGTAGGAGCAGGCGGGG
>CAYOAF010000038.1:0-4715 GCA_964401855.1 uncultured Dehalococcoidia bacterium | reverse complement strand
GCTCTGGATGTCGGCTCCTGGTTCAGTCCGGCGTTCGAGGGCGAGACGGCGCCGACCCTGGACGAGGTGTTCGAAACCCTGCCCCGCGACTACCTGCTAAATGTCGAGATGAAGGTGGTAATCAAGGGAATGCGGCTGATCACCCACCGGGTGGCGGAGACAGTACGGCGGCACCGGCGCTGGGGCAGCACCCTGGTGGCCAGCTTCAACCCCGTGGCCCTCTACCACGTGCGGCGCCTGGAACCGCGAATCGCCCGAGGCTACATCTGGTCAAAGACACATCCCTATCCGATCCGGCAGCGGTGGTTCAATCCGTTGGTGCAGGCCCACTGGTACGACCCGGCTAACGACACCTGCAACCTGAAAGCGCTCCGCAATCTTCAACGGCGGGGCAGCCGGGTGCTGGCCTGGGACCTGGACTTTGGCGGCGACCTGGAAATGATGGCGTCGGTGCACCTGGATGCCGTGGTCACCGATGACCTGGCTGAAATGGTCGGGCGCAAACGGGAGTTGGCCGGCCGGCTGGCTTGAGTCTGCCTGCTCCCGCTCACAGGGTGAAGACCAGCCTGTCCCTCGGGCGGTATATCTAGCTGGAGACGACCGCATGGCGTTCCGAGGGCGTTTCAACCATCTCAGGGTGCGGTCGTTCGCCTTGGCCCGGCGCCAGGCCGCGAACCGGCTCCCGGCCTTTTCACGGACATCCCCCACCCGACCGCCGATGATGTGCCGGGTTTCCTTTCCGGGCTTCGGCGCCAACAGGACACCGGCCACGGCTCCGGCCAATACTCCGGCGAACAAACCTGCGGCGAACTTGCCTTTCGTGCTCATGGTAACTCCTCTTCGTCTCTTTGTGGCCGAATGGCGGCCCTCTCACCTATGCCTGACGTCCCGCCGGCCCAAAAGGTCCCCTGGGACCCTCTATCCGCCCGCGGCGGTTCTGGTACTTTCGCATTCGGATAATCATTCAAGAAGCGGAAACCGTGTGCGATCACGGGCAATGGCACCTGTCGGGGCGGCGCTGGGGATGGTAAAATATAGGTTGGGTGGATGTATCTTCCGAGTATTCCAACCCCAGACCGGGACCTTCTCCCCGTCACCGGAGATGTCTGAGTGCCCATCCTCAAGGCCGTGTGGAGGTGACCCACGCCGGGTTCAATGAGACAGGACGGCAGACTTTCAGGCCGGCGCGGCGCTAGATGACCGTCGTCGACGACATCAAGGCCCGGCTGGACATCCTGGACGTGGTCTCCCAGCACGTTGCCCTGAACCGTGCGGGCCGCAGCTACAGGGCGAACTGTCCCTTTCACCAGGAAAGGACTCCCTCCTTCTACGTTTTTCCGGACCGCCAGACCTGGCGGTGCTTCGGGGCTTGCGCGGAGGGAGGCGACCTCTTTTCCTTTGTCATGCGCGTGGAAAACCTGGAGTTCGCCGAGGCCCTGAAGCGGCTGTCCCAGCAGGCCGGGATTGCCTTGCCCAGCCGGGAGCGCCGCTCCCAGCAGCAGGGAGCGTTTCAGATTAACGAAGCTGCCCGAGAGTATTACCAGGAGGTCTTGGCCTCCGGCCAGGGCGCCGAAGCCCGGGCCTACCTCGACCGGAGACGCCTGTCCGCCCAGAGCGTCGATGCCTTCGAGTTGGGGTTCAGCCCCCGGGATGGAGAATCGTTGAAAAACCACCTGGGCAAACTAAGGTACTCCCCGGAGCAGTTGGCCCAGGCCGGGGTGGTCCGTGTTACGGACAACGGGCGGCCCCGCGACCTTTTCCGGGGCCGGCTGATGATACCCATCAGAAATCGCCAAGGGGAGTTGTGCGGCTTCGGAGGCCGGACGCTGGACCAGTCGGATCCCAAGTACATCAACTCGCCCAGAAGCCCTGTTTTCGATAAAAGCCGTCTTTTGTACGCTTTGCATCTGGCCAAGGAGGAGGCCGGCTCGAAGGGGCTGGTGGTGGTGGAAGGGTACATGGATGCCATAGCGGCCCACGAACACGGGTTCCGCAACGTGGCGGCTTCCATGGGGACGGCCCTCACCGAGCACCAGGTGGCCGGCATTCGCCGTCTCACCAACAGCGTCACCATGGCCCTGGACGCCGACACGGCCGGCCAACAGGCCACCCTGCGCAGCCTGGAGACTTCCTGGAAGGCCCTCCAGGTCCGGGAGGCGGGCCATGCTCGCGGTCTGGCCATGTACCGGCGAGAGGAGATGCCGGAGATCAAGATAGCGGTGTTGCCCCAGGGTCAGGACCCGGACGAGGTCATCCGGCGGTCCCCCGATGAATGGTCCAGGTTAGTGGATAACACCACGCCGATCTTTGATTTCCTACTTAGCGCCAAATCGGCCCAGGTTGACGCATCGACCCCCCCCGGCAAAGCTGATATTGCCCATTATATGTCGTCGCTGATTTGGCAGGCTGAACCGATCCAGCAAGATCAATATTTGCAGAAACTGGCCGACCATTTGGGTGTCCTTCGAGAGACCCTGCTGGCCACCATTGCGAAGCCTTCCCCGGCCCCCCGGAACCGGGGTGGGGCCTCTCAGGCCCGGGCTGCGACGCCGTCGCCCTTCGCCAAAATGGACCGCGACCCCGTGGAGGACTATTGCCTGGCGCTGTTGCTAGGACACCAGGAAGTGGAGGAAGCAGCCGGGGACCTGCGGCCCGAGTACTTTCGCCGGCTCGAGAACCGGGAGATATTCAACCAGTGGACGCGCGTCTGCCGGGATCACGGGGATGAGCTCCCGCTGGCGAAGCTCCGGGCCGTTCTCGATGAGGAGTTGGCCGAGCACCTGGAAGGCCTGGTCCAAAAAGCCCTCCCGCCGCTGGACCGGTCTCATCGTGTGGCGGCCTTCCAAGACGCGGTCCGTCGCCTGGAGGAGCGGTACCTCAGGGAGTTGAAGGCGGAGGAGCAGATAAAGTTCACTGAAGCACCGCCAGACTTGCTGGAAGAGTCGCATCAGGAGGTTCTGGACGTAAACCAGAGACTAAAACGGAATCAAGATATGCGCGGCTCGCTGGCGCAGGACATTTCACGAGGTGGGTGACATTTAGATGGCACGACGCAGCAACGGTCGAGAACTCAATCCGGAGGATTTTATAGAAAAAAGAGAGGATGCCGAGGACGGCAACCGACTCATGGAGATCATCCGGGGTGTGAAGGGGACCGAAGACGAAAGCACGGGCGAGGCTGGCGGTCCGCCCCGGCAACAGTCGGGATTGGCCGTGGAATCGGTTGACGAGCAATGGGAAGATCCCACCGCTCGAGGGGCTGCGGCTGAAAGACCCACGGATGCGGCGACAGATGTGGAGAACGAGGAGCCGGACTGGGAACCCGAGGCGGAGACGCTGGAGGTGTTGGACGACCCCGTCCGGATGTATCTGCGAGAGATAGGGCGGGTCCGCCTGCTAACCTCCACCGACGAACGGGTCCTGGCCCGCAAGATTGAAGGCGGCAAGCACCTCCAGGGCCTGCAGACGGAACTCGTCGCCTTGGAAGGCCGCGCGCCCTGGTCTTGGGAAGTCACACGGGCGCTGTTGCGGCGGCTGGTGGCGGCTTCATCATTGGTGGTGGCCCTCAGCGAGCAACTGGGCTTGCCCAACAACCTCACCCTGTCCCAGGTAACCGACCATCCCAAACTTCGGACCGCCATCGACGCCGGACTGTCCGTGGACATGATAGCCGCGGTGGGTGAGTCTCTGGGCGAGTACCCGGAAAGCGTTTACGGGCAGGTCATCAACCTCTCCTTGAGCAGCTGGCTGCTTCCGCCAGACGCCATCGACGTGTTGGAGGACTGTACCCTGGACCAGTTGGGCACGGCTTTGAGCCTGCCGGAGTGTTCCGCCGAGCTGCAGCAACTGGACATCCTGTTTCGGGCCTACTTCAAGCGTATCGACGCCGAGAGCGACCGGGCCCAGAGCCATCTGACCGAGGCCAACCTGCGGCTGGTTGTAAGCGTGGCCAAGAAATACATCGGCCGGGGCATGGCGCTCCTGGACATGATTCAGGAAGGCAACATCGGCTTGATCCGGGCGGTGGAGAAATTTGATTATCGTAAAGGCTATAAGTTCAGCACCTACGCAACCTGGTGGATCCGGCAGGCCATCACCCGGGCTATCGCCGACCAGGCCAGGACCATCCGCATCCCGGTCCACATGGTGGAGACCATCAACAAGCTGATGCGGCAGCATCGGAGGCTGCTCCAGGAGTACGGCCGGGAGCCCACGCCGGAGGAGATCGGCCTCGCCATGGAAATCGGCCCGGAAAAAGTGGAGGAGATTCTGAAAATCTCCCAGGAGCCCGTCTCCCTGGAAACACCGATCGGAGAAGAAGAAGACTCCCATCTGGGGGACTTTATCGAAGACCGGAACGCTCCGGCGCCGGCCGATGCCGCCTCCTTCCAGCTCCTCAAAGAGCAGGTGGAAGAGGTGCTCAACACCCTGACCGAACGGGAATCCAGGGTTTTGCAGCTGCGGTTCGGCCTTGAAGACGGCCGCAGCCGCACCTTGGAGGAGGTTGGCCGGGAGTTTGGAGTGACCCGGGAGCGTATTCGCCAGATCGAAGCCAAAGCGCTGCGAAAGTTGCGTCATCCCACCCGTTCGCGCAAACTCAGAGACTTCCTGGAGTAAGCGCTCCGGCGCCTCCGGCCGGTAAACGGGGAAATCGCAAAGGGTACCGTAAGGCCTCAGTCAAAGTGATTAATGGCCGCTCGGGAATTGCTTGTAAC
>CAYOAF010000037.1:0-5528 GCA_964401855.1 uncultured Dehalococcoidia bacterium | reverse complement strand
CTGGTTCAACAACCGCAGGCTGTTCGGGGCTTTGGGATACATACCACCAGCAGAGTTCGAGGCGTCGTGGTACCCTCAACTCCTACTAGCTGGTGCCGCGACTCAATGACTCGAGTCTCCATCAAACCCGGGGCAGTTCACACTCTGGTGTCCGGCGGCTGGCCAAGTCCTTGATAAGCAAGCTGCATTCCATGGTGTCAACTGTTTCTACGAACTTCGGCACGCCATCTCTCCCGTCCGAAAAAAGGGGGGGGCGGCGGGCGATCTTTCTTATGGTGAGGTCTAGCAGCTTGTTCGCGGCTCCCTAACCACCGGGCCACGAGAAGCGGCGGTCAACGAATATGCCCAAACTCGTTATGTTTGCAGATAGGCGGCATGAACACCAAGCTGGTACATTCTCCGTGTCGCGCCGGGCCGAGATCACCGGGTGACAATATACCGGTCAGCCGCCAATTGCCGGCGAATCTGCTCCGACAGATCAAAGCGCCCAAGGAGGCTGACACCGATCGAGCGTTGCTATGAGATATTTTAGTCCGGCATATTTTTTCGTAGAATTGATCCTGCTCCTGCCGGTCAAATTGGCCGCGCTGATTCCAATCCTGGTGGTTGCGGTCCCGTACACCGTCTTGAGTCTGTTCGGGAAATCGTTCGACTACGGGCTCCAACGAGACGCCAGCGCCATTGACAAGGCCCGCCGGACGTGGATTTGGCGGGGGGACTGGCGGCAATTCTGGCTCGGCCCTCGATATGACACCGTCAGGCGGTTAGAGGAACCAAACTGAAGCTGGGGCCACCCGCCTTTTCTCCCCGGCCGTCCCCATGGCGGGTGTCCCGGGACCTCGCCCTCAAAGCCGGAACTCAGGGCCCGAACTCAGGCAGTGGACCAGGTCAAAGCGCTGGCGGCCACCGCCCCGGCCCCAACCTCCGTCCCCGCACGAGTGGTCTCTCCTCCTACCGTCTCATCCGGCACCGTAGCCGGCCGTAATCAACTCCACCCCTGAAGCCTTCGGGGATTGGAAGGCCCCTCTCCACGCTGCCGGTCCTGGCGGCATAGCAGTCCGGCCGCCTCCCTTTCATCAAAACCAAAGTGGCCGGCTCATGCTTGCCGATGTGCCAGCACACTACTCTTTGGTGACACCATGTGTTTAGCTTGTATGGGCAGGATTGAATGCTGCGGTACGACTGCGCCTTGGTGACATCGCTTGCGCTGGACAACAGTTGCCGGAGCCAATGCTGGCCATGGCGCCAAGACCCTGCAGGTAGCTCGGACCGAATTTAGCCGCATGGCCCCGGTCGAGCCAGTTTCACGCGACACCCGCACTGCAGGAGAGGGGTACATCCGTGAGTTCCTTCGCCAACTTGGGGGCTGGGCTTAGTGCGGAGACCGGTCCGCGGGCTACCGTGCGCAAGTACAAGAACTTCGCTTTGCTGGCTGTACTATTCGCCTCGCTTGCCCTTTCACTGGGTTGCGGGCTCATCGGCGGAGGCGATGACGCCGAGGATGCTCAAGACCTTAGTCCGGCGGAGGCCGCGCAGGCGCAGGCGGCGTCGTGTGGTCCCAGGGCTTTATCCAGCCCTCTGAAATCTCCATGCCGAAGCCGGGAGCGTCCGAGGGGACAATGTAGCCGTCTTTGGGCAGGGCCATACCCGGTATCGAGGTTACTTCTTCCAGCGGGATGCCGGGATCGGAACCCAACCAATACTCCGCTAGGGGTGACTCCGGCATCGCAAAGGCGAAGTGCTGCCCGAAGGGCAGCCCGGCTCCCAGGTGCGGAATGGTGGCTATTCCCGCCACCTCCGCGACGGTATAGATCTTGACCGCCTCCGACAACCCCCCACACCACCTGATGTCCGGCTGCACCACGTCGACAGCCTGGTTTTCCACCAGCTGCCGGAACGCGTGCCGGCCCTGATGGTGCTCACCCGTGGCCAGCGGTATCCAGGTGATCGCCCTCTTCAGCTGGATGTGCCCCTCCAGGTTGGCGGGGATTAGCGGCTCCTCGAGCCATCGGAGCCCGTACGGCCTGAGCCGCTCCGCGAGCCGTATGGTGAACTCCACGTTGAACGACATCACCGGATTGAACATCAGCTCGCGGTTCAGCCCAACCTCTTCGCGCGCTTTCGCGATCTTCTCTTCGAGAATGTTCAGGCCCTCTATACCCGTCTCGTAGTGCACCGGGTTGCTGATCTTGAACGCGGTGAACCCCAGCTCCTTTGACCAGTCCAGGTCGTCACAGGTGCGATATGGCCGGATCTTCTCCCGCGCGGGGCCGCCCAAAGAGGCTGTACACGGGTTGTCCCAGCAGCTTGCCCTTCAGGTCCCAAAGCGCCAGGTCGATGCCCGACTGGGCCACCGTCGCCACACCTCCCGCGCCGAAGCGCTGAGTCGAGCGCCACATCACGTCGTTCAGGTACTCCAGGGCCATGCAGTTCCGGCCCTCAAGGAGCGGCGCGAAGTGGTAATCGACCAGCGATGCCACGGGCTCCCCAAAGCTGCACAGGCCAAGGCCCCACGTGCCATCCTCCGCGGTTGCCTGAACCCAAACCTCCCTCCTGGCATCGGCGCCCGGCATCCAACCGTGGACCGATGAGAACTCCGGGTACTTGTTGAGCGGCAGCGCCCTCGGGGCGTTGACATTCCAGTTGGTCCGCCTGGGCTTCGACTTGGGCTGGACCTGCGGGATGTTGACGTCGACCGCCCGGATATTCTTGATCTTCATCGTCAATCTCCTTTGAGGGCCGTCCAGCCCCCAAACGCGCCCAACTGTCCCCAACGCTTTACGGCATCTGTGTCATGAATGGTTGGGCGGCGTCATCATAGACCCTCGGCATAGGTAAGCCAAGAGGGACTTCCCAGGGTGCAGCGGCCCCTTGACCGACCTCTTCCCGCTGTCGCTGGCAGCAATTCTTCCGGTGTCCCCGGCCGATGGTGACTCGCCGGGAGGCCCTGCCCATTACCCCGGGCCTCCACCCGTCTTGAACCGTAGAAAGGCGTGGCCCGATGCTGCCGATAACCAGTTTGGCTCCCCGCTCATTCCCGTTGATTCACATATTGCAACGGCAGATCGATCTCCATCTCCTTGATGAAAGCGATTGTCGCTTGCAGGTCGTCCTTTTTCTTGGCCGAAACCCGGAGTTCAGTCCCTTGGATAGATACCTGGACCTTGAGTTTAGAGCCCCGCACGGCTTTGTTAATCCTGCGTCCCAGGTCACCATCGATTCCCTGTCTGATGGTGACGGATTGCCGGAGGCTCCCGCCGGTCGCGCTTTGCGGTGTCTTGAACTCCAAGGACCGATGGTCGACTTTACGGCTCGCAAGATACTTACGAAGCAATTGCTCCAACTGCTGCAATTTCATGTTGTCGTCGGCAGTAATCGTAAGAGAGTCATCGGTGCGGTCGATGGCGCACTTGGTCCCGGCCAAGTCAAAGCGTTGTTTGATCTCTCGCCGAACACCGTTTATGGCATTGTCCACCTCCATAAGGTCGGTTCGGGAGACCACATCGAAGGAAGGCATTGGGAACAACCTCCTGAGAGCTGTAAAGATTGACGAGCCTGGCGCAATAAGCATGGAAATCATACATGATGTCCAGGTCCACTGAGGTGGAAACAATCCCCCAGTCCATTCGGCATAAACCTGCATCGAGAGAAGGCCCAAGGAGAAGCCTGGGGACCATCAAGTCCTCCGGCTTGCCGTTATGTGCCGCTGTCTCAATTGAACGTGGAAAGCTCAAGTATTTCAGCACTCTTGTGGTCCGGTCTCAATTCCATGATGGCTACTTGGCCCAGGCGTCGCATCTGTTTTGGCAGGCTGGGGCTTCCAGGGTTCACCATCAGAATTCCTTGGCATTCCTCGACTATGGAGTAGTGCGTGTGGCCGAAAACAACGATATCGACAACGGCATCGAATACAGTCTCGAGGGCCGCCGATAGATCGGCGTCAGGGGGGAAATGCTTGGATAGTGGAGTGTGTTCCGTGATTTCATGATCCATTCCAGGCACCAACAAATCATGGATTAGACCTATCGTGTGTCCTTCAAGATGCAGGACTCTCTTTTTGTCCACCACGCGAGAGTCCTCTTCGAAGAGACCACCAGCCCCCAATTCAACGGCGTAAACCGGCGCCATCTCTTCCAACCAGTCCAGGCAGGAGGGGATGTAGATATCTCCGGCATGGAGAATCACGTCTACGCCTTGAAATGCGGCCGCTACCTCCGGTGGCGGTTGCGGACCGACGCTAGGGGTATGGGTGTCCGATATCAGGCCCACTCTCACGGTTCGCGCCCCTTTCATCCCAATCGGGCAGGATGAGTTGGAATCGACGTGCCCAATTCTACACCCAAAAAAGGACCGCACTGGAACTTCCCCTATGAAAACGCGCTGCCATTTCGGAAGGTGGGAACGGATATTGTGCCTGGCGGCGGGGAAAGTAATAATATATACGGGCTTAGCACAGCCCAAAAAATCCGGCATCAAACCGGCGGTGCGAAAAAACCGGCTGGAGAAGGCCCGGATACTCGAAGGCATGCAATGAGTGGGAGCACCAGGCGCAAGCAGCATACGGGGGGACATACGTGATGCAACCGCGAGACGGCGGACGGGAAGTGGGGCTGGGAAAGGTGACTTTCTGACTTCCAGCGAGCCCCGGCGGCCCCTGGTTCCGCGCCAGAAGTCCTTTTAGGGAGCTGTACTACCCCCGGACGCCGGACTGGTTCCAGTTGCGAAAGACCATGAATGGGCTACAGAAGAGAAGACAGATAGAGCCAAGTTTCAGGGGAATAGCTGGGATTCCGCGCCAGGTTCACCCAAAGACAAACGCCGCACACAACACGAAAACTCCGCCTAACAACACCAAGTAGAAGATCGCCATTGTGGTCTTGTCGAGCTTCATGTTTTCGTGCCTCCAGTCAGTTGGCGTATCTGGTGCGCTCAGGCGTCCTCCCAGACACAGAACCCGCCGCAGCTCGCGCGCGACATTGACCCAAAGCGCCATTGTGCGGCTATAATGGCACGTCACGGCGGAAGAAGAGGGCAGGGGCCTTTGAACTGGACCGTCTATATCCTGCGATGCGCCGACGGGACCCTGTATACCGGCGTTACCAATGATTTGGAGCGCCGCATGGCGGAGCATGAAGCGGGGCAAGGCGCGAAATACACCAAAGGCCGCGGTCCGCTTCAGCTCGTTTACCAGGAAATTTGCCAGGATAGGGGGCTCGCCACAAAACGTGAAATCGAGATAAAGTCCTTGGACAGAAAAGCGAAGCTCTTACTGGTTTCCACAGAATAGTCCGGATACGGCGAGTGTGATGGTCGAGTTGGCCGGTCCCGAAGTTGCTGACCACGGTGGCGCTTCACATGCCAGGCCAGGACCATAGCAATGATCGGCCTCCGGTTGATAGCCGGGGGCTTGTTTCGCGCCTCAAGAATAATGGCTGAAAAACGGGTTGCTGCATTTGGGGGAACTCGGGCCAGATCATCGGCCCAAGGGCCACGCCTAAGCCGCATCTGGTCGGGGCGGGCAGAATCGA
>CAYOAF010000036.1:0-3064 GCA_964401855.1 uncultured Dehalococcoidia bacterium | reverse complement strand
CCGGTCCTGGAGCCCTCCCTCTGAAATGGCGCCGGCCAAAAAGGAACATGGATTCGTGCTGAAGCCCTGTTCCCGGGTGTCTCGATAACTCGTCGCAGAAGCCCCCCGGACCTTGCAACGGCTTCTACGAGCGGCCCCTAGCCGGTGTGGCTGGTGGCCGTAGACGGAGTGGGCGCCGGTCTCTCCTTGGTCCGGCTGATGCCGATGCGCCGGGCCAGGATCACCTTGGCGATATTGGTGCTCCCAGCACCGTGACGCTGGCCGGCCGCATAACGCTGCTCGACCTCCTGCGCGCCACCGTGGGGCGCCCCAGGTTCATTTCTGTCCAGAAGGGCATGCATTTTCATGACATGGCGCACCCTGATGGCTTGGCGCATGGTCTTCAGCCTGTTGTGCACGTTGTGCACGTTGCCCTCGTAGCTAATCTCCATACGGTTCTGGTACATCCAGTAGGTACGCTTGGCCATCAGACTGTCCACATGGGCGTCAATGTAGGCGTCCATGGTCTGCTGCTGGAGAAGCGGGTCATCACCCAGGGTGCCCCCGTTCATTTTCGTCTGTTGAACGTAGCTGACGAGGTTGTCAACCACCGGATCCGAAGGGAAGGCCCTGCCGCGGCCGCCATGCTCCTCCTCCAGGCTGGTGTTGGTGACCTGCCATCCTTGGAAGGCGCCGCCGATGAGGTGATCTCCCGGCACCCGCACGTTGTCCAGGAAGATGGTGTGCTGCTCTTTGCTGGTGAGAAGGTCCTGTGTCTGGATATCCAGGCCCGGGGCGGGACTAGGGATCATAAAGAACCCCAAGTTCCGGTGGCGCGGCGCGTCGGCGTCCGTCAGCATGGGACCAAACAGCCAGTCGGGCTCAGGACCGCGCCCACTGATGAAGACGTTTTGACCTGAGAGGACCCAGTCGTCACCGTCCCGGATGGCCTTGCTCTTGATGTTGGCCAGGTCGGCGCCAGACTGGGGTTCGGTGAACTTCTCCCAGGCGGTCTGCTTTGCCGTCAGGAGAGGGACCAGGAACTTCTGCTTCTGCTCCTCCGTGCCCCAAACCAGGAGAGCCGGGAGGACGTAAACGTTGGTGAAGCTGCGAGGAATCCTGAAGTTGTAAAACTCCTCTGCTAGGATGGTCTCGTGGTCCCCGCTCAGACCCCCACCGCCGTACTCCTTGGGATAGGTGGGATATAGCCACCCCTTGGCCGCCAGTTCCTGATGCTTCCCCCGCCAGAACTCGAAGTGTTCCCCGGAGAAGTCCCTGAGATCGATGGGCTCCTTCATTTTCTCAGGGACATTCTTTTCCATCCAGGCTCGCACCTCGGTACGGAATTGTTCCTGCTCCTCTGTATAGGGCGTAATAAAGTCCATGCGTATCCTCCTTACTTTGGAACACGCCGTTTCAACAGAGTATTACCGACGCCTCGCCTCCGTGTCAAGCGCAAGAAATGACGCCTAAAGGATGCTACCGAAGGGAAGATCGTTGCCTCGCAAATAATCCAGCCGAGAGTGACATGCCGCGAGGCGGCGGGAAACCGTATCAGGGATCGGTTCAAGCGCGCCACTCGAGGGGCAGCCGCAAGTATAAAAGGCGGACCTTGGAAGAAGTCCTTCCCCGGCATGGGGCCACTTCCAGAAGCCGGTCCTAGCTGGTGTAACTCCCGGCCGTAGATGGGGTGGGAGCCGCCCGCTCTCTGGTCCGGCTGATGCCGATGCGCCGGGCCAGAATCACCTTGGCGATATTGGTGCTCCCGGCGGCGTGGTTCTGGCCGGCCATCGCCCGCTGGTTGACCTCCTGCGCTCCCTGGTGGGGAGACAGGGAGTCTTTCGAGTCCAGAAGGGCGTACATCCCCATGGCGTCCCGCACCCTTATAGCGTTACGCAGGGTATAGAGCCTGCGATGCACGTCGGCCACGGCGTGCTCGTGGTTTATCTGGACCCGATTCTGGTACATCCAGTAGGTGCGCTTGGCCAGGAGGCTGTCCACGTGGGCTTCGACATAGGCGTCCATGGCTGTCTGCTGGACCACGGGGTCGCTGCCCAACGAGCCCTCGTTGCGCGGCGACTCTCGAAGGTAGCTCACCAGGTTGTCCACCGCCTCATCCCTGGGGAAGGCCCGGCCTCGGCCGCCGTGCTCCGACTCTAGAGTGGTGCCGGCGACCTGCCAACCCTGGTGGTCGCCACCGATGAGGTGGTCCCCAGGTATCCGGACGTTGTCCATGAAGATGAAATGCTGGTCGTTGCCGTTGAGCAGACTCTGCTCCTGGATTTCCAGGCCGGGGGAGGGAACAGGGACCATAAAGTACCCCAGGTTCCGGTGGCGCGGTGCATCGGGGTCGGTCAGCATGGGGCCGTAGAGAAAGTCGGGAGCGCCCCGACCACTGATGAAGGCTTGCTGCCCCGTCAGGAGCCAGTCGTCGCCATCACGGATTGCCCGGCCTTTGTAGTTGGCCAAATCAGCACCGGAGTGGGGCTCGGTGAGCTTGTTCCAGCAGACGATCTCCGCCTTCAGGACGGGAGCGAGGAACTTCTTCTTCTGTTCCTCAGTGGCCCAGACCAGGAGAGAGGGTATGCAGTTGGGGGAAGTGAAATTTCGAGGAACCCGGGCGCGGTAGGCCTCTTCCTCGATGATGGTCTCGTGATCCCCGGTCAGGCCGCCGCCACCGTACTCCCTGGGGAAGGTGGGGTAGAGCCATCCCTTCTTCGCCATCTCCTGGTGCGTCTTCCGCCAAAACCGGTAGTGCTCCCCGGTGAAATCTCTGGGGTCGATGGGGTCCTTCATCTCCTCGGGGATGTTCTCTTTCAGCCAGGAGCTGACCTCTTGGCGAAACTGCTCCTGCTCCTCGCTGTAGGGCAAAGTAAAGTCCATGCGTATCCTCCTTGCATTGGAACACGCCTTTTGCACAGCATATTACCGAGGGCCCGCCGCCGTGTCAACGCGGCGAATTGACTCATAAAAAATGTTACCGAAAGGAGTATCGTTGCCTCACAATAAATGTTACTGAGGGGTGGGATGACGCGAGGCGGAATGAAAGAGTATTTGGAAGCGGTTCAAGGGCGCTACTTGAAGG
>CAYOAF010000035.1:0-6422 GCA_964401855.1 uncultured Dehalococcoidia bacterium | reverse complement strand
GCGAGGAGCTAAACTTCATTGTCCCGGTCAAGGCGATGCACCTCAGCGACGCCCAGGGCATTCGGGACCCTTTTGATTTCGCCATCATCTCGGCAAAATCCTATGATACCGAGTGGGTGACCCACTTCATAAAGCGGTTCGTCAAGCCCGAGGGGTACTTCGTCTCGATCCAAAACTGCTGGCACGACCCGGTTCTCGGCGGCATCGTGGGCAGCGACCGGGAAATCGGCTGCGTCGCTTCCTCGATCAGCGTGGCGCTGTGGGAGCCCGGCCACGTCGAGCGGGGAGGCCCCAGGGGCCACGACTCGGGCCACACCGTCTTTCGGACCGGGGAGCAGGACGGCCGGATCACCCCCCGGACGGAGAACCTGGCGAGGATGTTGAACCAGGTCGATGCCGCCTACGCAACCGACAATCTGTGGGGAGAACGCTGGAGCAAGCTTTGCACCAACGCGATGACCAACGCTGCTGCCGCGATATCGGGGATGTGGTCCCAGGAGATGGCCCAGGATTCCCGGTGCCGGCTGATACGAATCCACCTGGCCAAGGAAACAGCCCAGGTGGGCCTGGCAATGGGGCTGAACGTGGTGGACGTGAACGGCAAGCCGGCCAAGATGTGGGCCGAGGCCGACAAGGGCGACGTGTTCGAAGAGCTGGACGCCCACATGAGCGCCCGTGGGGGCCGGTCCAACTGGCCGCCCTCCATGGCCCAGGATGTGAAGAAAGGACGCCGGTCCGAGATCGACCAGATGAACGGCTTCGTGGCCGGGAAAGGCCGGGAGATGTCGGTACCGACGCCCTTCACCGACGCCCTGATCGACGCCATGCACGGCATCGATGACGGGTCGCTCCCAGCGGACTCGGCCAACCTGGACCGGGTCCTACGGGCCGCCGGCCGGTAGTCCTTGGCCGGGCTGAAGGGGGATCACTCTCTCTGATCTCCTCCTTCGTGAGAGGGAGAGGACCAATCCCTTCCTCCTTGTGGAGGGGGAAGGCTAGGATGAGGGTCAACCCACACCCACCGGCTTCACTTCCGTTCCCGGAGGGAGGGTGGGGCTAGCTGGAAATCAAGACCTCGTCGCCATCCCAAGAGAAGCTGACCTCCAGGCCTTCTTCGGCCGAGATCTGCTCCATGTAGTCAAAGACCTCTTGGGCCCGCGCATCCGCCCTCGTCAGCACCTCGGGCTCCAGGTTGGGAGTGATATAGGTGGGGATGTAGGTCACCTTCTGAATCTTCTTATCCTGGATGTAGGCCTTGGCGATCATGGTCCTCAGGGCTTCGGGGTGGAATCCGTGCTTCTCATAGCCGAGGGGCTGCTTCAATCGAAAGTAGTACCTCTTCAGACGCCCCTCCTTCCACTCGTAATCCCCCGCCGGCCGCGTGCTGGAAATTTCCAGGGTGTGCTCCAGGGCGAAGTTGCCCAGGCCGTAGAAGATGGCCTTGCCCTTGTAGCATTCGGCGCCCTTGAGTATGTGGGAATGGTGCTGCCAGATCAGGTCCGCCCCGGCGTCTATCGCGGCGTAGGCTGCCTCTTTCTGATACATAGCTACCGTGGCCCGGATGTTGTGGACGCCGGCGTGCATGGAGACCACCAGCACATCCACCTGGGGCCGCAGCGCCTTGATGTCCTCCTCCATGGCCTTCAGATATTCGGGCAGGACGGCGGTGACGACGTGGGGAGGGCAGCCCGGCTGGAAGTCAAACGTGTGGTAGTAGTGGGAAGCCCTCAACGGGGCGCAACCCGGAAGCTCCTCCTCCGCCTCCAGACCGGGGAAGAGGATGGACAGATAGGCCAAGAAGCCGATCTTGGTGCCATTCCTTTCCAGGATGACGGGTTTCCTCGCTTCAACAATGTTCTTTCCGGCGCCGACCACCGCTATGTTGTTCTTGGCCAGGGCGTCGAGGGTATCGAAGAAGGCATCCTCGCCGCAGTCCATGGCGTGATTGCACGCGAAGGACATGATGTCGAACCCGGCACCCTCCTCGGTGAGTGCTGAGATGTTCCTGGCCGGAAGACGTTTGGGGCTATGGGGGGTGAACTGGGGCGTGCCTCGGTCGGACAGGGGGCTCTCCATCTGACCGAAAACTATGTCCGCGGCGCGGAAGGTGTCCCGGGTGAAACGGAAGATGGAGGGCGGGTCGTCCCGGTTGGGGCTGATGTCGCCCACCCCGACCAGCGTGATTGGCTTCTCCTTGTTCTGAACCATCGTGGCTACCTTTCCTATGTCGACTATTCCGGCCCCAGGCGCAAGCGCGTCCACACCGGACGTGAGTGTAGCACACCACCCGGGGCTATCAGACGCTTAAGTACGCCCCGAGGCCGAAGACACGGCCGTCCGGTCCCCTGAAGCCTTGTTCTTCGGCCCACCGGCCGGGTCGCATCTCGAAGTCGGTTGCCAACAGGGTATAATTCCGGGACAGGCAGTTTCCAGCCAATCCCTAACCCGCCCATAGGAGGACGCAATGGCCGCATCAGAGCAAGAGGTCACCCGGGAACTGGCCCGGTATGCCGCCGGGGTCCGGTTCGAAGACCTGCCCCTCGAGGCGGTCCGGCTGACCAGGAGCTGTATCCTCCACCAGTTGGGCGCCACGATGTTGGGCTCCACCATGCCCTGGACTCAGCCTTTTCATCGATACATCGAGGAGTACGGCGGCCGGCCGGAGGGCACCATCGCCAACTTCGGGACCTGGGTCGCTGCCCAGGATGCAGCCCTGGTCAACTCGACCTTTGCCGCGGGGAGCGGCATGGAGGACGGCTTCCAGACGGCTCCCGGGAGCGCCGGCGGTGTCACCGTCCCCGTGGCCCTGGCTCTGGCGGAGAAGGCGCCCATCTCCGGCAAGGAGGTCATCGGCGCCGTAGCCCTGGGCTACGACCTCATGTGGCGTCTCCAGAACGCCATGATGCCGTCCATTATCCTGCGAGGCTTCCATCCCCCAAGCGTGTGTGGCGTCTTCGTCGCCACCGCCGTGGCGGGCCGGCTGGCGGGCCTGGGTGAAGAAGATATGGCCACCGCCCTGGGCGTCGCCGCCAGCCACGCGGCGGGGACCCTGGAGTTCGACCAGACGGGCGGCGACGTCAATATCATGCATCGGGGCCTGGGCGCGCGCCACGGCATCCAGTCGGTGCTCCTCACCCGCCTGGGAGTAACCTCCCCGGGGGCGCCACTTGAGGGCAAACGGGGTATCTGCCATACCTTTGCCGACACCGCCGATTGGGACGTGCTGTTCCAGGGCCTAGGCCAGGACTTCAAGGTCCTCGACGTCTGCTTTCGCCAGTATCCCCTTGGCCCCATGGAGGCTCCGCTGAACACCTTCGTCAACCTGGTGGAGGACCATGGCGTGACTGCGGACCAGGTGGAGGAGATACGCTTTCACCTCAGCTCTCACTTCCTCAGCCACGGCGCCTCCATCTACGAGCCCTGGGACCGGGTCTCCGCCCAATGGAGCTTGGCCTTCTCCTGCGGCCTGCGCCTGGCGAAGGGGAGTAACGACCTGCCCCTGTATGCCGACCCCAGCCTGTGGAAGGACGAGGCCATCTTGGGCGTGGCCCGCAGGATGGTGGCCGAAGCCAACCCGGAGGCTGAAGGGCCGCGACGCAAGCTCACCCGGCTCCAGCTTCGCCTGAAAGACGGCCGGGTGCTGGAGCGGACCCAGGAAGGCCCAAGAGGCTCGCCCTTCGATCCGATGACCCCCGAGGAGTTGCGGGAGCGATTCCGCCGCTCCTGCGCCTCAGTGCTCTCACCGCCGCGGCAGGTGCAGGTCCTTGAGATGGTGGACGGCCTGGAGAACGTGCCCGACGTGAAGGAGTTGCCCTCCCTGCTGGTGGCCGGCTGAGCGGGCCGGTCTGTTCGATCAGCGGGACGCTCTCAGGTTGATCCCCACCTGAGGCAACACGTCCCGGACAATCGCGTTCAGTTGCTCGTCCCGCTCTTCCGGTGGGGCAGGAATGGCGATGTTGATGTGGGTCAGGCCGGCGTCAAGGTAGGCTTGCAGTTTTTCCGCGCACTGCTCCGGCGTACCCACGCACTGGAGGTGGTCCGCCATTCCAGGATTGGGGGGGTGCCCGTAGACCCTAGTGCGGTTGGCCGCAGTCCTCTCGATAGCTTCTTCTTTGCTGTCCGCCACGTATATCCGGAGGTTGCCCGCCGGAATAAGGGTGGACGGGTCTTTGCCGTACTTTTCGGCGTACTCCAGCGTGCGGGTCCACTCGCGCTCGAACCGTGCGGGGCTGACAAAGGAGGAGTACCACCCTTGGCACAGCCTGGCCGTGCGCCGGGTTGCGGCCTCGGCCCTTCCCCGGTGGGCCAGCCAGAAGGGAGGCCCCCCGGGCTGAGCCGGCGCCGGCATCATCGTGGCGTCCTGGATACGGTAATACCGGCCTTCGTAATTTACCTTCTCTCCGGTCCACAAGAGGCGCATGATCTTCAGCGACTCGGCGGTGCGGCCGGCCCGCTCACTCACCTTGACCCCGCAGGACTCGTATTCGTGCTGGTAGTCGCCACCGACGGCCGGGAGCAGAAAGGTTCGCCCGTTGGAGATGTAGTCCAGGGTGGAAACCATCTTGGCGGTGATGGAGGGATGCCGCAGGGGCACCAGGAGTACCGTCCCCACCCTGATCTTTTTGGTATGGGTCAGGACCAAGCCCATCATGACAAGGGAATCCAGGGAGGGATGCAGCCAGTACATATGGTCGTCCAGGGTGAGGAAATCGTACCCTTCCTCCTCGGCGCGGACGGCAGCTGCGATCGTCTCTTCAGCGCCCACCAGGCCGAGGGATGCGCCGCCGACGCCGGTCCCTATTTGGATCTTACTGTCTTCGGACATTGGTCACCTCAGTTTATCCCTCGAGTTGGCGTCGAGTATGGAAAATGCCACCGAAAGCCGAACGTGGGCCGGGCTGGTTTGTTCAATCAGCGGGACGCTCCCAGGTTGATACCCACCAGAGGCAGCACGTCCCGGGCAATCGCCTTGAGTTGCTCGTCCTGTTCTTCCGGTGGAGCGGGCACCTCGACGTGGATGTGAGTCAGCCCGGCGTCAAGATAGGCCTGCAGTTTTTCCGCGCATTGTTGCGGCGTACCCAGGCATTGGAGGTGGTCCGCCATTCCAGGGTTACTGGCGTGTCCGTAGATCCTGGTGCGGTTGGCCGAGGTCCTCTGGATGGCGTCTTCTTTGTCATCCGACACGTAAATCCGTATGATGCTGGCTGGAGTGAAGATTGATGGGTCCCTGCCGTACCCTTGAGCGTACTCCAGCGTGCGGTCCCAGACATTCTGGAACCGTCCGGGGCTGACCCAGGAGGCAAACCACCCCTGGCCCAGCCTGGCCGTGCGCCGGATTGCGGCTTCGGACTTTCCCCGGTGGGCCAGCCAGAAGGGAGGCCCACCGGGCTGAACCGGCGCCGGCAGCATGGTGGCGTCTTGGATACGATAATACCGGCCTTCGTAATTTGCCTGCTCTCCCGACCACAGGAGGCGCATGATCTCCAGCGACTCGTTGGTCCGGCCGGCCCGCTCGCTCACCTTGACCCCGCAGGACTCGTACTCGTGAGAGTAGTCGCCGCCAACTGCCGGGATCAAAAAGACCCGCCCGTGGGCGATATAGTCCAGGGTGCCGACCATCTTGGCAGTGATGGTGGGATGCCGGAGGGGTACCAGGAGCACCGTTCCCACTTTGATCGTTTTGGTGTTGGCCAAGATCAGGCCCATCATTACCAGCGAATCCAGAGTGGGATGCCGCCAAAGCATGTGGTCGGCGAGGGTGAGGAAATCGTACCCTTCTCCTTCGGCACGGGCAGCGGCCTCAATCATCACATCCACGCCCAACTGGCCATGGGACATGCCGCCGACTCCGATTCCTATTTCGATCTTCCGGGCTTCGGCCATGGATCACCTTGTTTGGCCCCGCTCAAGGGGAGTGGTGCAGAAAGCAGGGTACTCGCAACGGCGGCGCCACTACCCGTTCAAAACAGCCCAGTCAAGACGGCGGGGAGGGTATTCCTCCCGGAAAACCTATCTTGCGGAGTCGGTCACCGATCACCAGTATTCAGTCAACTCAAATCTGCGAGTTGTCCTTTTGAGAGCTTGTGAATGTGTTGGGCTCGGAGTCGCCCAGGCGACTGATTTTGTATATGATTCTCGGCCTGTGCCGGGCCGGGAATCATATTTCTTCACAAACTCTGAGCCCTTCGGCTCCGCTCAGGATAGACTCCGCGAAGAATCTCATCGCAACAATGAGGTTCTTCGTCGCTCCGCTCCTCAGAATGACATCTTCTCAAAACCAAGTTGACCGGATGCTAGACTGCCCGGCCAGCCGCTTGGGGCACCGCCCAGACCATCGAGGAGACCGGCATCTGGAGTGGCGCGTAGGGGTACAATGCCACGCTGGTGCCGGGCCCATGGGTTTTCTCCAGGTCCGCCAAGAC
>CAYOAF010000034.1:0-10605 GCA_964401855.1 uncultured Dehalococcoidia bacterium | reverse complement strand
ACTCCCTTTTAGGGCTATGGGTCAACAGCCGGATCGCCGCTTTCCGGTGGTAACCGGTCACCTTGGTAAACTCATCCAAGATCTGCCCCTTCTCCCTTCGGATTCCCTTCAAGTAGCGCCCTTGAACCGCTTCCAAATACTTTTTCATTCCGCCTCGCGTCATCCCACCCCTCAGTAACATTTATTGTGAGGCAACGATACTCCTTTCGGTAACATTTTTTATGAGTCAATTCGCTCCCTTGACACCTGCATTGCGCTTCGCTATAGTCGCCCAATCGTGCCACCGAGCCGCCGCCGACACACAGGGGTGTACCTTGCGACTGACCCAGGCCATTCATCCTGTTTCCAATATCTGTTCCGGAGACACCACCCGGCTGGAGGAGTCAAACCTCCAACTCGACCTGAAGGAGCTGCGGCGCTATCTGCTGGAGGACCGCCGCCTCGAGAGCATAGACCTGGAGTTGGTCCGGCCTGGAGAGTCTTGCCGGATAGGCTATGTTTTCGATATCATCGAGCCTAGGGCCAAGGAGACCGGCCACGGTACCGATTTTCCTGGGATTCTTGGCCCCATTTCAGTCGCGGGCCAGGGGACAACCCACGTGCTCCGGGGAGCCGCGGTGACAGTGGTGGACGGCGGGCAGCCCGGAGGCGAAAGGGGATACACCGAGAGAAGAGGCGGCATGGTAAAGGTCCTGGAGATGGGCGGACCGGCCGCGCCGGCCTCGCCCTACAGCAGCCTTCAACACCTGGTCCTGGTCCCCCATGCCTTTCCGGAGATCGAACGGCACGCGGTCCTCAACTCTTTGCGAGTGACATCCGTGAAGGCAGCCACCTACCTGGCGCGGGCCGGCCTGGGACAGCCCCCAGCGGCCGAAGATGTCTATGAGTTGGAAGGCCCAACTGTCGAAGGGCGCCGAGGTCTGCCCCGCTTCGCCTACATTGGCCAGATTCACGGCCACCAGCACGGGGCAGAGGCGGACGAGTACATCCTGTACGGAAGCAACACTCGCGGCATGATGCCGGTGCCGCTCCATCCCAACGAGTGGTTGGACGGCGCTGTTGTCATCTCCTACTCTTGGGGGGCCCGCGGCCTCGAGACCTTCTTCTACCAGAACCACCCCATCATTACCGAACTCTACCGGCGGCACCGGGCTGGAGAGATCACCTTCGCCGGTACCATCGCCACCGTTTCGTCCGACCTGGAGGAGGAGATGAGGCGCAATTCAATGCTGGCCGCCCAGCTTACCAAGTCGGTCTTGGGGGCCGACGGGGTGATCCTGACGAAATACGTGGGCGGTGCTCCTCACTCGGATATGTTCGAGACAGCCCGCTTGTGCGAGGCAACGGGAGTCAGGACCGTGATCCAGGCCACTGACACGGCGCCGGACCGGAGGGCCGAGTCGGCCCTTCTGATGAGCGCGCCGGGAGTGGACGCGGTGGTCAGCCTGAGCGAGGGGGTTGACCTGTCCTGGAGAGTGTCGGCCGCGGCGCGGGTCATCGCAGGGAACCCAGAGGTGGCGGAAGTCCTGGCTCCACCTCACGACCTGATGGCCAGGGCCCTGTGCGGGGTGACCAACAACCAGGGGGCGTCCCGCCTCCGGTCAATCGTCTACTGAGAATCCAGGCTATACTCAACGCCGGTCGCGGAGATGTGCGCCCGAACGCTGTTCTTGGAGCAACCCCCGATGCCCCCAATGGGATGGGAGCAGGACGGAGTATGAAAACCGCCCCTCACCTTTCTCGAAGGCCCCTGGGAAACCGGGAGGGGTGCCCCAAAAGGGTACTTTCCGAGGAATCACCCGTGCCGGTTGCCACCGGCGCCCCAGGAGGTAAGTATGCGTGTGGTCCACTATCTGAACCAGTTCTTCGGCGGTATCGGAAGCGAGGAGGAGGCTGGCATCCCTCCACAGGTGCGGTCCGGGGCCGTGGGCCCAGGACGGGCGTTGGAGCAGGCCCTGCTCGAGGGGTCTCGCGTCGTATCCACCCTCCTGTGTGGCGACAACTACGCCGCCGAGCACCCTGCAGAGATCGCCGCCTGGGCCGTGGCAACGGTCCGCGACGCCGGGGCAGACTTGCTGGTTGCGGGCCCCTGCTTCCAGGCGGGGCGCTACGGGACGGCCGCCGGCGCGGTGTGCAACGCTGTCCAGGACCAGCTGGGGGTGCCGGCCGTTGCCGGTATGGCCGGGGAGAACCCTGGCGTCGATATTTACCGTGGAGAGATATACATAATCGACTCGGGCCGGGACGTGGCCAAGATGCAAGATGTCCTGGTGAAAATGGCGACGCTGGGCATCAAGCTGGCAACCGGCCGGCCGGTGGGCCGGCCCGCTGAAGAAGGGTACCTTCCCCAAGGGAAGCTGCGGTCTGAGTTCGTCGGCGAGACGGCGGCCCAGCGCCTGGCGGATATGCTGCTGGCCAAGCTGAGAGGCCAACCCTTCGAGTCCGAAGCCCCCGTCCAAGCTTCGGAGCCCGTTCCGGTCCCGCTGCCGGTGGCCGACCTATCCAAGGCCACCATCGCCGTGGTGACCGATGGGGGCTTGGTCCCTAAAGGGAACCCGGACCAAATCCCCACCGGGTTCGCCAAGGTCTGGGGAGCCTACAGCTTCGCCCACCGGGACCATCTGCGAGGCGAGGACTATGAGGTGACCCATGGGGGTTACGACGTGCGACACGTCCAGGCGGACCCCAACCGGTTGGTGCCCGTTGACGTCCTGCGGGAGATGGAGCGGGACGGATTGGTCGGCAAACTGCATGATGAGTTTCTGTCCACCACGGGAAACCTCAACCCTTTGGAAAACAGCCGGAGGTTGGGCCGGGAGATGGTGGAATGGCTCAAGATCGAGCACGTTGACGGGGTTATCCTGGTCTCAACCTGAGGGACCAGCACTCGCAGCGGCGCTGCGATCGGAACGGAGATCGAGAAGGGGGGCATTCCGGTGGCCCAGGTCACGCCCATGATCCTGGTGGCCGAGGCGGTGGGCTCCAACCGCATCGTGCGGGGGCAGGGGATTGTTTGCCCACTGGGCGATGTCAGGCTTCCGCCTGGCGAGGAGCGGGAGGTGCGGCGGCGGGTGGTCCGGCGGGCGTTGAATGCGCTGTCCGGCTGAACTCTGGGGGGACTTGCCTTTGCAAAAGAAGTTCCCCCAGACCCCCCTCTCAAGAAAACCCGGCTCCAACGTGTTCCGAAGCTACCCCATCCCAATGAGCCGCTTCAACTTACCCGCCACCACCTTGCGCTTCAGGCCCTGGATGGCCCGGGTGATGGGAATACCCTTCGGACAAGCGGCGGAACACTCAAAGATCGTGTGGCACCGCCACAGTCCCTCCTCGCTGGCCACCACCCGCAACCGCTCCCGGGCGGCCACGTCCCGGCTGTCGGAGACCAGGGTAAAGACCCGGTTGAGCGCCGCCGGCCCCAGGAATTCGGCGTTCAGGCCGGCCACGGAGCAAGCCGAGTAGCAGAGGGCGCAGTAGACGCATTCCCGCTGAGGGTCGATGGCTTTTCGCTCTTTGGAGTCCGGAGAGATTGCCACGGGCCCCTGGTCGTCTCCTTCCGGGGAGAGGCAGGGCGCAACTTCGGCCAGGCGTTGGTAGAAAACGGCGGGGTCGACCACAAGGTCCCGCACCACCGGCAGATGCCGCATCGGCTCGACGCGCACCGTGCCATCCCGTCCGTCCAGCAGTTGGCGCACCAGCGTGCGGCAGGCCAGGCCCTCCTGCCCGTTTATCACCGTGCCGCAGGAGCCGCACATCCCCACGCGGCAGGCGCAACGGAAGGCCAGGGAAAGGTCGGCGTTGCGCTGCACCCAGGTGAGGGCGTCCAGCACGCTCATGCTGTCCGCGACAACGGGCACGGAGAAGCTCTGCCAGAGCGGGCCGGCTTCGGCGCCGGCCACCGTCCGTTTTACCGCCAGTGTTATCTGTTCCATAGCCTGCTCGCCCCATCGCCCGGCGGGGCTAGAGTATGAATTGCATCAACGCCCAGGCGCCATAGGCAAAGGCCGCGGCGCCCAGCAACCAAAGGCCTGTCGTAACCTGCCGCCGTTGCGAGGCGGGCCGCCACTCCAGCAGGATGTTGCGGACCCCGTTCAGGCCGTGGTAGAGAACCAGCGCCAGCAGAGAGAAGTCCACGAAAACGAACAGGCCCTGGGCCAGCCGGCGCTTTACGATGCCGAACAGGACCAATTCGTCCTGCCGGCCGTCGATCACGGCCCCGAGGCCGGAAAAATGGCTCATCCAGATGTGGATCGCCAGGAGGGCAATCAGCATCAGCCCGCTGACCCGCTGGAAGAACCAGGGCCAGAAGCCTGCCGGGTCTCGCTCTCGTATGCTGGTTATCGGGGTGGACATAACGTCTGGCAGGGCCGCTCCTGCGGGTCAGTCTCAGAAGATCAAGGGTAAGCTGAAGTAGGTGGCGGCTCCGGTCGTCACCAGAGTCAAAGCCAGGCAGGCCCAGAAGAGCGCCGCCTGATGCCGGATGCCGATGCCCAGATCCAGGAGAACCACCCGCAGCCCGTTCAAGCCGTGATACAGGACCGCCGCCAGCAGCAGCAGATCCAGGGCCGTGAAGACTGGGGTCTGAAGCACTTTCAGCACATCGTCGAAAGTGTCCGCTCCCGCCTGGCCGGTGGATATAACCGCTATGTGCAGGAATAGATACCCCATCAGGGCCAGTCCCGTCATCCGCTGCAGCAGCCAGGCCCACCAGCCGGCGTGGGCGCCGGAGTAGCGGTCGCGAGAGGGACCGTTGTGGAGTAGAAAAGTACGGACCGGTGTGGCCAATACAATATCCTAGAAGAGTTCCATTTCAGGGTTCTGCTCTTCCCCAATGCGGCGGAAGACCGGGGGCTTCAGCCCATCGTAGAGGACGCCCAGTCGCTGGTTGATCTCCTCGTTCACCTTGGAGAAGAAGCTATTCCCCCGGGCGTCGCCCTCCACCAGCAGGGGGCCCAACTCGTTGAGGTTCAGTATCCAGAGGGCTTCCGAGATGCCCAACTCCTCCACCCAATATACCCCCAGCACCCGCTGAATAGCCCGGCCGTAGATGGCCCCCAGACCATAGCCCATCGTGGACAGGCAGATAGCCCCGTGTTCCCTGAATACGTCCTGATAGACCTTCTCCGACATGCCCGCCTTGCCCACGACGGCTTTGACCCCATATCGTCCCAGCAAAGCCGGCATGTATCGGGCGTAGCGGAAGCTGGCGGTCGCCTGGAGCGAAGACACCTTGAACTCGCCGGGAGAGACCTCCACGCCGGCTGGAGAGGACTGAAAGCTGACGTTCGTCAAAGCGCCCAGGTCCAAGGGCGGCTCGTGGCCCTCAACGAGCATATGCTGGTACACGCCGTCGCGGGCGGTGAATACCGGGCCCGTCAGGTAGATCAAATCTCCCGCGGACACCTTGGTTATGTCCTCTTCCGTGAGTGGGGTCTTGAAATGCCACTCGCGGCTCTCCGCCTGCTGCATCTAGCCGATCCCCTCCCGGCGGTAGTAGTCGGTAAACCATCGCGGGTCTTCCCGGAACTCCACCTTCCCATCCGGATAGATTCGGCCAACGGCCCGGCGGTAGGCGGTGCAGAACTGGGAGATGGCCACCGGGACGCCCCCCGTATGAGTGTAGGCTATCTCGATGTGGACATCCAGGGCGGTGGTGTCCCCGCCGACACCCATGATCCCGAAGCCGGTGCGGTCGGCCAGTTCCAGCAGTTCCGCTTCCAGCTTGGCCACGGCGGGGTCGGGGTGCCGCTCTCCGATTAGCCGCAGACAGGCGGCTTCCTTGGAGAGGCGGACGGCCTGGTCCTTGGTGCCGCCCAATCCCACGCCGGCCACCACTGGGGGGCAGGATAGGCCCCGCCGGGCGAACTCGGCCATGTTGTCCAGCAGGAACCGTTTGATGCCGTGCTCTCCGTCGGCGGGGAACAGCATCCGGTAGTCGGTGCCGAACAGGCCGCCCTTGTGGACGGCGATCAAGTCTATCCAGTCGGCATCGGGCTCGAAGGAGTAGTCCACGTTGGGGGCGTAGACCCCCACGTTGTTGCCGGGGTTGCGCCGGGTCAAGGGATGTACCCGGTTGGCCCGGAGCTGGATGTCCTGGGTTACGTCGGCGACCGCCCGCCGCAAGGACCGCTCCAGGGCGACGAAGCCGCCCTCGATGGCAGCCTCGTTGCCCACCTTCACGTAGTAGCGAGGCAGGCCGGTGTCGCCGCACATGGGCCGGGAATCGGCGACCGCCACTTTGGCATTTTCGATCAGGCGGCCCAGGATGACCCGGGCCAGGGGCTTGCTCTCCCGGCGCCACGCCTCGCCGAAGGCCACCAGGCCGTCCTGCGGGACCACGATGGCAGCCCGCTTGTTGGCCTCATAGGCGACCTGATAGACCAGTTCTTGAGAGATACCGTTGGTGGCGGCGTTCATGCCCCACACACTACCATAAGTTGGAGTGGGCGGGAAAGATTATGGGGGTGATCAGGGTCTTTTTACTGCTGGCCAAACTCTCACCCAGCCCCAGGCTGCGCCAGGGGCATCTCTCTCCCAATGGGAGGGAGAACGAGGGTGAGGGGATATCCGAAATCCGGCCGCCCTTGCGTTGGGGGGGGAAGTGCCTTATATTTCCGGCCAGGGAAGCAGACGAAGGAGGTCCGATGTACGAGAGCCTGGCCGTGGACATCCTTGTACTGGGCGGCGGAGGCGCGGGTTTGATGGCGGCGCTTCATGCCCGCCGGAAAGGCCCCGAGCTGCGGATAGCCGTGGCCGCCAAGGGATTGGTCGGCCAGAGCGGGTGCACCCGCATGGTGCAGGGGGGCTACAACGCGGTCATGGACCCCCGGGACTCCTTCGACCTCCATTTTGAAGATACCGTTCGGGGCGGAGCCTTCATCAATGACCAGGAGTTGGCCTGGGTGCTGGTCAACCAGGCCCCCGGGATCATAGGAGAGCTGGAGAGGCTGGGCTGTTTCTTCGACCGCGACAGTAACGGGCGTATCTATCAAAAGGCCTTCGCTGGGCAGACCTTCGACCGCACCGTGCACCGGGGCGACCTGACCGGCATCGAGATCATGTCCCGGCTCAAGGAAAACGTCCTGGCCTCTGGGCTCCTCTTGTTGGACGAGCAACGGGGGGTCTCTCTGCTGGCCGACGGGGAAGGGGGGACCGGAGGAGCGCTACTGCTGGACGTACGCACCGGCGGGTTCACCGCCGTCAGCGCCAAGGCCACCCTGGTGGCCACCGGAGGGGGCGCCCGCATGTACAACATCGCCGCTCCCTCTCTCGAGAAGTCCGGTGACGGCATGGCCCTGTGCTATCGGGCCGGGTGCATGATGCGGGACATGGAGATGTTCCAGTTCCATCCCACCGGGCTGGTGGCGGGCAAGTCCATTCTGACCGGGGCAGTGCTGGAAGAGGGATTGCGGGGCGCCGGAGGGTACCTGTTCAACGCGGTGGGGGAGCGGTTCATGGAGCGGCACGACCCCCAGAGGATGGAGCGCTCCACCAGGGACCTGGTGTCCCGGGCCGCGTATATGGAGATCCAGGCGGGGCGGGCCACCCCCGATGGCGCGGTGCTCCTCGATGTCTCCCACCTGGGGGCCAAGTTCGTGGAAAACACCTTCCCGGGCATGGTGGAGCGTTGCCGGGAGGTGGGTTTTGACCTGGCCCGGGCCCCAGTCAAGGTGTCCCCCACCGCCCACTTCCACATGGGCGGGGCCAGTATCGACCAATGGTGCCGCACCGGCCTGGAAGGACTCTTCGTTGCGGGAGAGGACTCTGGAGGCGTTCACGGCGCCAACCGGCTGGGGGGCAACGGCGTGGCCGAGTCCACCGTGTTTGGAGCCCTTGCCGGAGACGCCATGGCCGAGTTCGCGGCTGGACGTCCCCAGCCCGAAGCGGACCCGGCGCAAGTGAAAAAGGAGTTGGCCGAGGCGGTCCGGCCGTTGCGCCGGAAAGACGGCCAAGAGGGCGGCCAAGAAGGCGGAGAGAACATTCACGCCATCCGCCGGGAGATCGAGGCCCTGATGTGGGCCCAGGGCGGTTTGGTGCGGGACGGCCCCGGCCTGGAGTCGGCCATCGCCAGCCTGGATGAGATGGACGAACGAGCGAGCCGCGCCCTGGTGCCGCCGCTGCGAGAGTACAACCTGGCGTGGCAGGAGTGGCTCAACGTGCAAAACATCCTGACGGTGGCTCGGCTGGCCTGCTGGAGTGCCCTGGCGCGCCGGGAGTCCCGCGGCTCTCATTATCGCAGCGATTACCCCGATACCGACAACCGGGAATGGCTGTGCAACATCCTGGTGCGGCGAGGCCCGAACGGCGCACCTCAGGTTTGGCGGGAAGAGGTGAAGCTGACCCGGCTGCAGCCCGGCCAATCGGGGTCCCTGTGAAAAACCAGGTTGCCTTTTGCTTGCAATCCTTGCCCCGGGAAAGAAAGTCTCATCCCGCAGCTAGGAGCGACAGAGGAAAACGCCGAAAGCGAAGGCTTCTGTAAACGTGAAACATCTAGCGGACCGGACTGCAGCGCCGAGGTGGCGTATGTGGACTGAATTGCAGGATGCGGTTATCCTCTCTATACTGTAGCCTTGCGTGCGAGGTGAGTAGATGCCGACGTTTGTAAACCCCGAGAAATGCGATGGCTGTAAGGCCCTGGACAAAACCGCCTGTATGTACATCTGTCCCGCCGACCTGATGAAGCTGGACACCTCCATCGGGAAAGGATTCAACCAGGAACCCGACGCCTGCTGGGAATGCTACTCCTGTATCAAAATTTGTCCCCAGTCGGCCATTGACCTCAGGGGCTACGCCGACGTGATGCCCATGGGCGCGACGGCGACCCCTTTGAGGGGGACGGATTCTATCATCTGGGCGGTGAAGTTCAGGGATGGGACGCTGAAGCGGTTCCGCTTCCCCATCAGGACCACACCCTGGGGTTCCATCGAGCCTCACAGCAAGGCGGATGCCCCCGGACTGGATGACCTGAAGACGCCTGCCATGGCAGCCGAGACATGTTATCTCGGCGTTGACGACCTTCCCGTGCCCGCGAAATAATTGCGGGCCTTTTTTTAAATCCAGACCATACCAGCAGGGAGTACGGCATGGCTGAGCCTAGGACCGAAGTGGTTGAATGCGACGTCTTGGTTATCGGCGGCGGAATGGCAGGGTGCGGAGCCGCTTACGAGGCCGCCCATTGGGCCAAGGTGAAGGGCCTGCGAGTTGTGCTGGTGGAGAAGGCCGCCATCGAAAGGAGCGGCGCCGTGGCCATGGGTCTCTCTGCTATTAATATGTACATGGGCATGAAATGGGAAGAAAACACCCCGGAGGACTTCGTGCGCTACGTACGCAATGAGACTCTGGGGCTCTCCCGCGAAGACCTGACCTTCGACATCGCCCGCCACGTCGATGCCACCGTCCACATGTTCGAGGATTGGGGCCTCCCCTTCTTCAAGACCCCCGAGGGCCGGTACATGCGGGAAGGACGCTGGCAGGTCATGATCCACGGCGAATCGTACAAGCCCATCGTCGCAGAGGCAGCCATGGCTGCCATCGGAGATGGGAACCTCTACGAACGCGTGTTCATTTCCCACCTGCTCACCGACCCCAACGACCTGGACACCATCGCCGGGGCCGTTGGCTTCAGCGTCCGGGAGAACGTCGTTTACGTGTTCAAAGCCAAGGCTGTAATCTGCTCCGCGGGCGGCGCGGTCAACCTCTGGCGGCCACATGCCGTGGGTGAGGGGCTCGGCCGGGCCTGGTACGCGGTGTTCAACACCGGCTCGGTGTACGCCCTGATGCTCCAGGTCGGCGCGGAGATGAGCCAGATGGAGCACCGGATAGTGCAGACCCGTTTCAAGGACGGCTACGGCCCGGTCGGTATGTACTTCCTGATGTTCCACTCCATAGCCACCAACGCCTACGGCGAAGAGTACGAGAAAATGCGCCGGCACGAGTTGGAGGGCTGGCAGCCCTACTCCGGCGCTGCGCCCATGCCCACGCCCCTTCGAAACCACCTGATGCTCCGGGACATTATGGAAGGCAAAGGGCCCATCTACATGCGCACCGCCGAAGCCATGCAAAAGCTCATGGCGGAAGCCGCTGACGCCGCGGGGAAACGCGCGGTGGAGAGTGAAGCTTGGGAAGACTTCCTGAACATGACCGTGTCCCAGGTGCTACTGTGGGCGTCCAACAACATCGACCCCGCCGTAACCGACTCCGAGCTGGTGCTGACTGAGCCGTACCTCATGGGCTCCCACGCGGGGACCTCGGGTGCCTGGGTCAGCGGACCGGAAGACGTGGCCCCCTCCGAGTACTTCTGGGGCTACAACCGGATGACCACCGTAAACGGCCTCTTCGCAGCCGGTGACGGGGTGGGTTGCTCCGCCCACAAGTTCTCCTCAGGCTCCTACACCGAGGGGCGGCTGGCGGCCAAGGGAGCGGTCAGCTACGTCTATGACCACCCGGGGCCGGCTGCCGTCGACGACAGTCGGGTCGACGAGATAGCCCGAGACCTGTGGAAGCCTTTGCTCCACTTCGAGGAGCACCGGCACGAGACGACGCGGGAAGAGATCAACCCTAACTACCTGCTGCCAAAACAGGCCTTGCACCGGATTCAAAAGATCATGG